>NZ_JBHVUV010000035.1:0-98820 GCF_042883905.1 Kitasatospora sp. NPDC058170 | reverse complement strand
ATGGTACTGCAGGGGGGACCCTGTGGGAGAGTAGGACGCCGCCGAACAATCATTCCAGAGAAGCCCTGACCGGTCACCGGTCAGGGCTTCTCTGCATTTCCGGCCAATGACGTCCGGACAGTGATTTCCGGCCGGCGATTTCCGGGCGGAGTTGCTCGGGCCGAGCGGATGCTGAGCGGGTGTCGATCGGGCCCGGGCGAAGGCGGCCGGGCCGGCCGGTGGGGCGTGCCTGTGGTTCCGGCTGACGTGGCGGTGGAGCGTAGGTAGCATTTCACATGTCACAGATGATGGGATGATCGGCCGTCCAGGAGGCAGCAGCAGTGCACGATCCGTTCGACGACCCGCAGCGGCGCTACCAGGTCCTGCGCAACGACACCGCCGAGTACTCACTGTGGCCCGAGGAGCTGGCTGTCCCGCGCGGATGGCGGGCCGTGCTGACGGACGTCGGCCGGGACGAGGCGCTGGCCGCCATCGACGCCTGGCCGGCGCCGCCCCCCGGCCAGGCCCCCGGCCAGGCCCCCGACCGGAACCAGACCCCCGACCGGACCGGGGCGCTCGACCCCGTCGAGGCGGTCGCCCGGCACGCCGCCGACCGGCCGCAGGAGATCGCGGTGCTGACCCGGCACCGGGCCGGTGCCGTGCGGCAGTTGACGTACCGGCAGCTGGACCGGCGGGCCGCCGTGCTGGCGGCCCGGCTGGTCGCGCACGGTGTCGGGCCGCGGGATCTGGTGGCCGTCGCCCTTCCGCGCGGTCCCGAGCTGGTGGCCGCACTGCTCGCCGTCCTGCGGGTCGGCGCCGCGTACCTGCCGGTCGACCCCGGCTTCCCGGCCGACCGGACCGCCCTCACCCTCCAGGACGCCGCCCCCCGGCTGTTGCTCACCGACCGCGCGGGGGCCCGTCGCCTCGCCCCGGAGGGCCTGGCCGCCCTGCTGCTCGACGAGGCGGACGCGGACGCCTCCCCCGGCACTCCGGCCTACGCACCGAGGGAGTCGGCGGCCCCCGAACCCGGCCTGCCCGCCTACGTGTTGCACACCTCGGGCTCCACCGGCCGCCCCAAGGGCGTGGTGATCAGCCGGGGGGCCTACGCGCACGCCCTGGGCACCCTGGTCGACCGGCTGGGCATCGGCCCCGGGCAGCGCGTGCTCGCCGCGACCACCGTGGCCTTCGACATCGCGGGGCTGGAACTCTTCGGCACCCTGCTGGCCGGTGCCACCGTCGTCCTCGCGGACCCGGACCAGGCCGGCGACCCGGTGGCGCTCGCCGAACTGGTCGCCGCCACCGGCGTGCACGTCGTCCAGGCGACCCCCTCGCTCTGGCAGGCCCTGCTGGCGGGCCGGCCCGAACGGCTGCGGGGCGTCCGGGCGCTGGTCGGGGGAGAGGCGCTGACCCGTGAACTCGCGGACCGGCTGCGGTCGGTGGCGGTGAGTGTCACCAACCTGTACGGGCCGACCGAGACCACCATCTGGTCGCTGACCGCCGAGGTCGACGCCGGGACGGGGGCGCCCTCGATCGGCACCCCGCTGCCCGGCACCGGCGTGCGGGTGCTCGACGAGGACCTTCGGCCCGTCCCGGAGGGGACCGAGGGCGAGCTCTACCTCACCGGCCCCACCCTCGCCCGGGGCTACCTCGGCCGACCGGGACTCACCGCCACCCGCTTCGTCGCGGACCCGGCCGGAGCACCCGGCGGCCGGATGTACCGCACCGGCGACCGCGTCGCCCTGGGCCCCGACGGCACCGCCGAGTACCGGGGGCGGGCCGACGACCAGATCAAGATCCGCGGCCACCGGGTGGAGCCCGGGGAGATCGCCGCGGCGCTGCTCGCCGACCCGGCCGTGGCCCAGGCGGCCGTCGTCGCCCGGGGGACGGCCCCGGAACGGCTCGGCCTGGTCGCCTACCTGACCCCGGAGCCCGGCTCCGGGCAGCAGGAGGAGGCCACCGGACGGCTGCTCGAACGGGCCCGGCGCGCGCTGCCCGGCTACATGGTCCCCGCCGCCTTCGTCTGGCTGGACCGCCTCCCCACCACCCCCGGGGGCAAGTTGGACCGCAAGGCGCTCGCCGGCCCGCGGTACGCCCCGCGCCTCGCCGCCCGCGCCGGGGGCCGCCCCGCCGAGGGGCCGCTCGAACCCGCCGTGGCCGAGCTGTTCGCCGAGGTGCTCGGCACCGGGCCGCTCGGCGCCGACGACGACTTCTTCGCGCTGGGCGGCAACTCCCTGCTGGCCGTCCGTCTGATCGCCCGCCTCGACGAGCGGCTGTCGCTCGAACCGACCCTGCGCGACCTGCTCGCCGCGCCCACCGTGGCCGACCTGGCCCAGCGGCTGGCGGTGCTCGCCGACCAGGCCCCCGCACGACCGGCGGCCCGGCCCGGCGCGCGAGACGGGGACCGGCCCGGCGAGCAACCCGGCGAGCGGAACGGGGACGGGCCCGGCCCGGACCCGGAGCGCCTCCCGCTGACCGCCAACCAGCGCCGGCTCTGGTTCATCGACCTGCTGGAGGGCCCCAGCCCCCGCTACAACCTGCCGCTGGCCGTCGACCTGGCCGGTCCGCTGGACACCGCCGCCCTGTGGGCCGCGCTGGCCGATGTGACGGACCGCCACGAACCACTGCGCACCCTGCTCCCCGACGAGGACGGCGACCCGTACCAGCTGATCGTGCCCGCCGAGCAGGCCCGCCCGGAGCCGGTCGAGCACCGCCTCGCCCCGGACGGATCGGAGGACCGGCCGTCCGAGGACCGGCCGCCGGTGGACCGGCTGTTGGAGGACCGGCTGCGGGAGGCCGTCCAGGAGGTCTTCGACGTGGCCACCGACCTCCCGCTGCGGGCCTCGCTCTGGCACACCGGGCCGGACCGGGCGACCCTGCTGCTCCTGATGCACCACACCGCGGCCGACGGCTGGTCCACCGGGCCGCTGCTGCGCGACCTCTTCACCGCCTACCGGGAGCGGCTGGCCGGCCGGACCCCCGAACTCCCGCCGCTGCCGCTCCGGTACGCCGACCACGCCCTGCGCCGCCACCGCGCGGAGCGGCCCGACACGGAGCGGCCCGACACGGATCGGCCTGACACGGACCCGCCCGGCGCCGGGCCGCACGACGCCTTCTGGCGCACCGCCCTGGCCGGACTTCCGGCGGAGCCGGCCCTGCCCACCGACCGGCCCCGGACCGAGGACGACGGGAGCACCGGGCGGATCCCGCTGGACGTCCCGGCCGCCCTGCACGCGGGGTTGGCCGACCTCGCCCGGAGGCACGGCTGCACGGTCTTCATGGCGGTGCACGCGGCGCTGGCCGGACTGCTCTCCCAGGCGGGCGCCGGCACCGACGTGGCCATCGGCACGGTGGTGGCGGGCCGGCCGGAGCGCGACCTGGAGCACCTGGTCGGCTTCTTCGCCGAGACCCTGGTGCTGCGTACCGACGTCTCCGGCGACCCGTCCCCGGCGCGGCTGCTGGACCGGGTGCGGGAGGCGGACCTGGAGTTCCTGGACCACCAGGACACGCCGTTCGACCGGGTGGTGGCGCTGGCGGCGCCGCCCCGGGCGAACGGCCACCACCCGCTGTTCCAGGTGCTGCTGGCGTTCCAGGTCGAGCCGGCGCGGCTGCCCGACTGCCCGGGGCTGACCGTCCGGGCGCGCGAACTGGGCACCGGCACCGCCAAGGTCGACCTGCTGTTCACCCTGACCGAGCACACCGACCCGGTGACCGGGCGCCCGGCCGGGATCACCGGCGAGCTCGACTACGCGGCCGGGCTCTTCGCACCGGCCACCGCCCGGCGGCTCGCCGACGGCCTGCTCACACTGCTGCGGGCCGCCGTCGAGCAGCCCGACACCCCGCTGTCGGCGGTCGAGCCGGGGTGGTGACACGACCGGGCCCGCGCCCCGGGGAGAGGGGGCGCGGGCCCGGTGCCGGCCTGCTATCGGCCTGCTGTCGGCCTGGGGCCGAGTCGGTCAGGCCGCGGCCGGGACCGACTGACCGGCGACCGCGATCGCGCTGTACCGGCGGAAGCACCAGCCCTGGGCGGCGACCAGGGCCAGATTGACGCAGGCCAGGGTGGTCCAGAGCGCGGTGAGCCCGCCGTAGGCGGCCGCCGGGCCGGCCGCGAAGGCCAGCACGCCGTACCCGGTGGCGAAGCAGAGCATGCTGGGCAGCGTCCGCCGGACCCCGATCAGGCCGAAGCCGAACAGCGCCTGCAGGGCGTCCGCCAGGGTCGCGGCCAGCACCAGCGGCAGCAGGTCCACCAGACCGGTCCGTACCTGCGGGTCGCTGCTGAACACCTCCAGCACCGGGCCGCGCAGCACCGTCAGGACGGTGGCCAGCAACAGCACCGCCCCGGCCGCGACGACGAGACCCGAGCCCACCCCCGCCCGCACGCCCGGCAGGTCCTCCTCCTTCAACCGGTCGGCCACCACCGGGATGACCGCCTGCCCCACCGCGACCGCGGCGGTGAAGACCAGGTTCACCAGCGACACCGCGACGCTGTGCACGGCGGCGTCCTCGGTGCCGATCCGGGCGGCCGAGAAGGCCAGCACCCCGAGCACCGCGAACTTGATCAGCACGGTCGCGGCCAGCGGGATCCCGACCCGGGCCAGGCCGAGCACCTCGGCCGGCTGCGGCCGGCCCAGCCGCAGTGGCTGCCCGTCCAGCTGCGGGACCCGGCGCAGCGCCACCTGCGCGACCCCGGCGCTGATCAGGCCCGAGGCGAGCATCGCGATCCCGGCGCCGTTCAGGCCGAGCGCAGGCAGCGGGCCGGGCCCGCCCACCAGAAGCAGCGACAGCACCACGGCGGTGGCCGTGCCGGCCAGCCCGGAGCGCATCACCACGCGGCTGCGGCCCAGCCCGATCAGCGCCGAGGCCGCGGTGGTCGACAGGGCGACCGTCAGCGTGTCGAGCGCCAGCAGCAGGGGGAAGTAGCCGAGGCCGTCGACGGTCTCGTCCGGTACCCCGCCGAGCCGGGCGATCAGCGGCACCCCGGCGACCGCGAGTGCCCCGAGGCCGCCGGTGGCCACAGCGAGCCACATGCTGTTGCGCAGGACCGTCAGCAGCTTCCGGGGGTCGTCCTGGTGCTCCGTCACGAAGGGCATCACCCCGCGCTGGGCGCCCGCGATCGCGGCGGTGGCCGGGCCGAACACGGCCATGGTCACCCCGAGGCCCGCCAGCGACGCGGTGCCGTGGTGGCCGAGGACGGCGGTGTCCACGAGGGCGCCGGCCGAGGCGGCGATCATCGTCAGGTAGAGCGGCAGCGCGGCGCCGGCGATCCTTCGGATCCGCTCCCCGGCGGTCGGCGGTCCGTCGTTCGTTGTCACCGGGTTGCTCCTGTCGGTCGGTCGTGGTCCGGGCGGTCGTGGTCGGTCGTGGTCGGACATCGTGTCGTGCCGGGCCGTGGCCCCGGTGCGGCGGGGGTCACAGCAGCGCGCAGCGGCGGCGCAGTTCGGCCAGGCTGCGCAGGCTCTCCAGCACCGCGTCGGTGCCGATGCCGAAGTCGATCAGGCAGGCGATCTCGTCGACCCCGATCTCGGCCAGCGCCTCGACCAGTGGCAGGGCGTCCTCGACCGAGCCGAGCAGGCAGCGCTCCCGGGAGAAGTCCCGGTAGGCCAGCTCCAGCAGCTCGTCCATCGCCTCCGGCGAGGCGTCGGCGGCGCCCGGCGGGGTGTTCAGCCCGAACAGGCTGAGCGAGGAGCGCATGTACGCCAGCAGCGGCTCCCGGGCGCGGGCCAGCGCCTGGTCGCGGTCGGAGCCCAGGTGGGTGTGGACCATGACGGCGACCCGCTCGCGCTCCGGTCCGTGGCCGTGGGCGGCCAGCGCGTCGGCGTACCCGGCGAGGTTGTCCTCCAGCTGCTCCAACGACTGGCCGAGCAGGTGGGTCAGCACCCCGGCGCCGGCCTCGCCCGCGAGGGCGTAGGTCTGCGGGGAGCCCGCCGCCGTGATCCACAGCGGCAGCTCGCCGCGGCGGGGCGTCGGGTAGGTGCGGACCCGGTGGGTGCCGCCGCCGGGCCCGGGCCGGTCGACCTCGCCGCCGGACCAGAGCAGGCGCACCTCGTCGAGGCCCTTGCGCAGTTCGGCCTTGGCCGCCGCGAAGCGCTCGGGGGCGAGCACGAAGTCCTGCGGGTTCCACCCGGAGGCGAGGGCGATCTCGGCCCGGCCCCCGGAGATCCGGTCCACCACGGCCCACTCCTCGGCGACCCGCAGCGGGTCGTGCAGCGGCAGCACCACGCTGCCGGCCCGGACCGAGATCCGGCGGGTGACGGCGGCGACGGCCGCGCCGGTGACGGCGGGGTTGGGGAAGGGCGCCCCGAAGGGGTGGAAGTGCCGCTCCGGGGTCCAGACCGCGGAGAAGTCCTCGGCGTCGGCGAAGGCCGCGGCCTCCAGCAGCAGCCGGTACTGCTCGTCGGGGTCGTCCCCGTTGGCGAAGAAGAACAGGCCGAACCTCATGAGTCCTCATCCGGGGTGGTGGCCGACGGCCGCCCGTCGGGGCGGGCCTGCGGGTCGAAGAGCAGCGCGTAGAGCGCCTCCCGGTACGCGGTCGTGAGCGCCCGCGCGTCCGGTCCGCCTGCCCGGGAGCGCGCCCGGACCAGGAAGCCGTCGGGGCCGTCCACGAGGGTGAAGCGCGTCCGCTGCCCGGGTTGCAGCGGCTCGGGGCCGACCCAGCGGACGGCGTGCCCGGCGAACAGCGGCTCGCCGCCGTCGTCCCAGGCGTAGTTGAACACCAGGTCGGCCCGGCCGGCGGCGGCGAGCCGCGGATCGGCCGCCGCGAGGTCGGCGAACGGGACCGGTCGTGCCTCCTCGATCCGTGCCAGCAGCTCCCGGACCGTCGCCAGGGCGGCGGCGACCGGCTCGTCCGGGTGGACCGTCACCGGCAGCGGCACCACCTCGGCGAAGGCGCCGACGCTGTCCTCCAGGCCGGCGGCGGCCCGGCCGTCCCAGGGCAGGGCGATGCGGGCCGCGCCGGGGCCGGAGGCCTGTGCGGCGGCGACGGTGACGGCGGCGACGGCGAAGGCGGTCAGCTGGAGGGTGTACGGCGAGATCCCGAGCCGGGCGCCGGCCTCGCGGACCGCGGTGTGCAGGCCGGTGTGCGGGGCCCACTCGGCCTCGGTGTCCGGGGCGTCCGCGGCCGGGGTGTCCGGCTCCTGGGTGTCCGGGGCGGATGCGCAGGAGGCGGGCCCGGCGAGCAGCTCGTGCCAGATCTCGGCGGCGCGCTTGGCCTCCTGGCCGTCCGTCAGGCCGTCCCGCCAGGCCAGCTGGCGCAGGAAGCCGTCGTCCTGCGGGCCGAGCGACGCCGGATCCCGGTAGGCGGTGGCCAGTTCCTGGACCAGCGTGAGCAGGCCCAGGCCGTCCAGTGCCAGCGGGTGCACGCTCAGGCCGAGCAGCGCGGGTCCGTCCGGCGGGGTGGCGAGCACCAGCCGCAGCAGCGGGTCCCGGCGCGGGTCGGGCGCCAGCGCGCGGGCGGCCCGGTACAGCCAGTCGGGCCGGTCGGCCGGGCGGACGGCGGGGCCGGGATCCAGCACCGGTACGGCGTCGTCGAGCGCCTCGGCCGGGCGGACCGCCAGCTCGCCGCCGTCCGGTGCGACCGACAGCCGCAGCGCGGGGTGGCGTTGCAGCAGGGCCTGGTACGCCAGGCGCAGCGCCTGCGGGTCGGGGTGCGGGCCGAGCTCCAGGACGAAGCTCTTGCCGCCCGCGGCGGCCTCGGGCCGGGCCGCCGGGCGCAGACCCGCCGGGAGCCGCGGGGGCGGTCCGCCCACCGGCAGCTGAATCCTCGGCCGGGGCAGGCCGGGGCCCGGCTCGGCGCCGTGCGGGGCCAGCCGGCGGGCCACCTCCTCGGCGGTGCGGCAGCGGTAGAACTCCGCCACCGAGAGCCCGTGCGCCGCCGGGAAGCGCTCGCGCAGCCCGTACAGCACCCGGATGGCCAGCAGGGAGTGCCCGCCGACCGCGAAGAAGTCCGCGTCGGCCGCCAGGTCGGGGCGCTCCAGGACCCGGCGGAACAGCGCCAGCACCTCCCCGGCCGGGCCGGTCGGCCCCGGCAGTCCGGTGGAGACGGTGGGAGCAGCGGAGGCGGCGGGGCCCGGGCGGCCGGGGGCGGGCAGCAGGGCCGGGACGACCTTGCCGTTGGCGTTGACCGGCAGCGCGTCCAGCACCGTGAAAGTGGCCGGGACCAGCGCCGACGGCAGCTCGGCCAGCAGCCGCTCGCGGACCCGCTCCACCGGCACGGTGGCCACCAGGTAGGCGTCGAGCCGCCGTTCGCCCTCCTGGCCGGCCACCACCACTGCCACGTCCCGCACCCCGGGCACCCTGCGGATCGCCAGGTCCACCTCGGCGAGCTCCACCCGGTGGCCGCGGATCTTCACCTGGCCGTCCTCGCGGCCGAGGAACTCCAGCTCGCCGCCGGGCAGCAGCCGGGCCCGGTCGCCGGTGCGGTACCAGGCGAGCCCGTCGGCCCGCTCGAAGCGCTCGGCGGTCTGCCCGGGCAGACCGAGGTAGCCCTCGGCGACGCAGACCCCGCCGATCCGCAGCTCGCCCACCGTCCCGTACGGCACGTCCCGGCCCGCCGGGTCGGTCAGCCGCAGCACCGTGTTGGGCAGCGGCCGGCCGATCGGCGCGTACCGGGGCCAGTCGGCGGGCGGGCCCTGGAAGCGGTAGGAGGTGACCACATGGGTCTCGGCGGGGCCGTAGTTGTCGATCAGCCGGCAGTCGGGCAGCCCGTCGAAGAAGGCGAGCACCCCGGCGCCCAGGCGCAGCTGTTCGCCGGTCGCGGCGATCTCGCACAGCGAGGCGAACGGCTCGGGGTCGTCCTCGAAGACCGCCGCCACCGAGTTGAGCAGCGAGACCGGCCAGATCGCCTTCTGCACCCGGTGCCCGGCGATCAGGTCGGCGAGCAGCTCGTGGTCGTAGCGGGTCTCCTCGTCCGCCACGTGCAGCGAGCCGCCGCCGCAGAGCGCGCCGAAGATCTCGTGGAAGGCGGCGTCGAAGCCGAGCGGGGCGAACTGCAGCCAGCGCAGCCCCCGGTGGTAGCCCTCGGTCTCCCAGTGGATCAGGTTGGTCAGCGCCCGGTGCGGGAAGGCGATGCCCTTGGGCCGGCCGGTGCTGCCGCTGGTGTAGGTCAGGTAGACGAGGTCCGCGCCGCCGACGGAGGGCAGCTCGGCGGGCGCGGGCGCCGCGGCCAGCTCGGCGAGCGGGGGCAGCACGAGGGCTTCGGCGTCGGGTGCGAAGGCGGCCGCCTCCGGCTGCTCGCAGAGCACCACCGCCGGTGTGCAGTCCGCGGCCATCAGGGCCAGCCGGGCGGGCGGCAGCCCCGGATCGAAGGGGACGGCGACGGCTCCGGCCCGGACCACCCCGAGCAGCGCGGCGACCGCCGGCACGCCCTTGGGCAGGGCGAGGCCGACCCGGTCGCCGGGGCGCACCCCGTGCCCGGCCAGCAGCCCGGCGACGGCGGCGGAGACGGCGGCGAGCTGCCCGTAGGTCAGCTCCGTCCCGCCGCTGGCCAGGGCGAGCCGGTCCGGCTCCCGGTCGGCCCAGCGGGCGAACACCTCGTGCACGGGGGGCTCCGGCACCTCGGTGACCGGGCCGCGCAGGGCCTGCCGCGTCCGGTGGGCGAGCGCGGGCGGTTCGGCCGGCCAGTCGGCGACGGGCGTCCCGGGCTCGCCGGTGAGCCGGTCCAGCAGGTGGGTGAAGCAGTCCCGCCACTCCTCGACGGCGGCCCGCTCGAAGCGGTCGGTGTCGTAGCGGAACCGCCCGCCGAGCCCGCCGTCCGGGTCGAACCACCAGTCGAGCGACAGCTCGTAGGGGCTGCCGCCGCGGTCGAACGGCACCGGGTGGGCGGTCAGCCCGGGCGGTGCGGGGGGCGGTCCGGACTCGCCGCCGAGCATGTTGAACAGCACGTCGAACAGCGGTGCCTCGCGCTGGTCGGCGGGGTGTCCGAGCCGGCGGACCAGCAGTTCGTAGGGCAGGTCCTGGTGGTCCAGTGCGGCCCGCAGCCGGCCCGCGGCCCGGTCGACCAGCGCGGAGAAGTCCTCGGCGGGGTCGAGCCGCAGCCGCAGCGGCAGGGTGTTGACGAGGTTGCCGACCAGGTCGCGGGTCCGCGGGTGCTGGCGGCCGGCCACCGGGGTGCCGACGACCAGGTCGGAGCTGGCGCCGAGCCGGCCGAGCAGCACGGTGAAGGCGGCGAGCACCACGGTGAACGGGGTCACCCGGCGGCGTTCGGCCAGGGCGCGGACCTGGTCGGCGGTCCGCTCGGGCAGGGTGAACTCCAGCAGCTCGCCCCGGTAGCGGCGCTCGGCGCGGCGGGCCCGGCCGGGCAGCTCCAGCCGGTCGGGCAGGTCCGCCAGCTCGGTCCGCCAGAACGCGGCCTGCCGCTCGGCCTCGGCGGAGTCCGTCCAGTCCGCGACGGACCGGGCGTGCTCGGCGAACAGGCCTGTCAGATCGGGGAGTTGCGGTGCATCGGCGCCGGTGCGGCGGGCGTAGCAGGCGTACAGGTCGCGCAGCAGGACCTCGGTGGAGTGGGCGTCCGCGCAGATGTGGTGCACCACGAGGGCCAGCACATGGCGGTCGGGGGAGCGCCGGAACAGCCGGGCGACCAGGGCGGGTGCCGGATCCAGCGGGATCGCCGTGCCGAGCAGGTCGTTGACGGCCCGGTGCAGGGCGTCCTCGTCGGGCACGTCCACCACCGGCAGGGCCGTCCCGGCCTGCGGCAGGATCTCGAACCGCGGGCCGTGCTCGGAGCGGTGGAAGCGCAGCCGCAGCCCGTCGTGGCGGTCCACCACGTCCTGGAGCGCGCCCGTCAGGGCGGCCTGGTCCAGCGGCCCGGCCAGCTCGGCGAGGACGGGGACGTGGTAGGCCTCGGCCGCGCCGGGGACTTCGTCCAGGAAGAGGAACCGCTCCAGCAGGGCCGGTACCGGCAGCGGTCCGGACTGCTCGGGACGGGGGACCGGGAGCGGGTCGGGGGTGCGGGCCAGGGCCTCGGCCGCCAGGGCGGCGAGGCGGGCGGGGGTCGGTTCGTCCAGGAAGGTTCCCAGCGGGATCTGGACCTCCCAGCGGGCCCGGGCCATCGCGGCGATCCGCTGGGCGGTGAGCGAGTCGCCGTCGAGCACGAACAGGTCGTCCTCGGGGCCGATCTCGGGCGTTCCGAGCGCGATGCGGAAGATCTCCAGCGCCCCGGTCTCCAGGGCCCCCGCGTCCGGGGCACCCGCCCCGGCTGAGCCGGACGAGGCCTCGGTGGCGGTGGCGGTGGCGCCGACAGGCCGGGCGTCCAGCCAGTGGCGCCGGCGGTCGAACACCCGGCGCGGCGGGTCGCCGTCGGGCAGCCGTACCGGCCCCTCCTCCAGCAGCAGGTGCGCATTGGTGCCGCCGACCCCGAAGGCGCTGACCCCGGCCATCCTCGGCAGCTCGGACTCCCAGGGCAGCAGCTCGCCGGAGACCCTGAACGGCGAGTCGGCGAAGTCGATGTGCGGATTGGTCGACTCGCAGCCGAGGGTGGGCACGAACTCCCGGTGGCGCAGCATCAGCACCGTCTTGATCAGCCCGGCGATGCCGGCCGCCGAGTCCAGGTGCCCGATGTTGGACTTGACCGAGCCGAGCCGGCAGGAGCCGACGGCCGCGGTCGTCCGGCGGAACGCCTCGGTCAGCGCGGCGACCTCGATCGGGTCGCCGAGCAGGGTCGCGGTGCCGTGCGCCTCCAGGTGGCCCACCCGGTCCGCGCCGATCCCGGCCAGCCGGTGCACCCGGGCCACCAGCTCGGCCTGGCCGGCCACGCTGGGCGCGGTGTACCCGCTCTTGCGGCGCCCGTCGTTGTTCACCGCACCGGCCCGGATCACCGCGAGCACCCGGTCGCCGTCCGCCAGCGCGTCCTCCAGCCGGCGCAGCACCACCAGCCCGGCCCCGCTGGCGAACACCGTGCCGGCGGCCTCGGCCGAGAACGGCCGGCAGCGGCCGTCCGGCGAGACGATGCCGCCCTCGGTGTACTCGTAGCCGAGGTCCTGCGGGTTGACCGCGGCGCCGCCGGCCAGCACCGCGTCCGCCTCGTAGTCCAGCAGCATCCGGGTCGCCTGGTGCACCGCCACCAGGCTGGCGGAGCAGCCGCAGTCCACCGCGAAGGCGGGCCCGGTCAGGCCCAGCCGGTAGGCGATCTGGGTGGCGGTGAACCCCCGGTCGTTGCCCATCAGCACCCGGTGCCAGCCGTGCGTGGCGACCACCTCGGGGTGGCCGAGCACATGGCGCAGCAGGTACTCCGAGTGGTTGAGGCCGACCACCGTGCCGATCGCGCCGGGGAAGGCCGCGGGGTCGATGCCCGCGTCCTCCAGCGCGTGCACCGCGAGCTCCAGCAGGACCCGCTGCTGCGGATCGGTGAGCGCGGCCTCGGCGGGGGTCATCCCGAACGCGGCGGCGTCGAACAGCGCCGGGTCGGCGAAGCGCCGGCGGACCGGGACGTGGACCGGGCCGCCGGGAGACGGCTCGGCGAGCCCGGCCCGCCGCAGCTCCTGGAGCGGGACCTCCTCGCGCGGCTCGGCCCCGTCGCGCAGCAGCCCCCAGAACTCCGCCGGGGAGTCGGCCCCCGGGAACCGGCAGGCCATCCCGGTCACCGCGATCGCGGACAGGTCGTCGTCGAGCGGCTCCTCGTACTCCTCGTACCGGTCCTGGTACGGCTGCTCGTCCTCGGGTACGGCGGACACGGCGCTCACTCCTCGATCGCGGGTCGGGCGGGGGCGGGGGCGCCGGCGGCGCGCGACCGGCGTTTGCGCAGCACCTGCTCGCGGCGCCGGTCGCCGACCGTCCGCCCGGCCGACGGCGACTCGGGCCCGGTCACGGGCGCCTCGGGACCGGCCGAGGCCGGGCGGCGCAGCCGGGCGGCGTACGCCCGCGCCGTCGGATAGCGGAACAGGTCGACGATCCGGGCCTCGGCGCTGACCTTCGCGCGGATCTCGGTGAGCAGCCGGGCGACCAGGATGGAGTTGCCGCCGAGCTGGAAGAAGTCGTCGTCCACGCCGGCCAGCGGCTGGTCCAGCACCGTGCGCCAGGCCGCCAGCAGCCGTTCCTCCAGCTCGTCCGCCGGCTGCGCCGCCGCCGTGCCGGGCCGTGCCGGTCCGGCGCCGGGCAGCACGACCGTGGGCAGCGCGGCCCGGTCGGTCTTGCCGCCCGCCGTCGTCGGCAGCGCCGGGAGGCGGTGGAAGGCGGCCGGCAGGTACGGATCGGGGAGGCCGTCCGCGAGGGCCGCGCGCAGCTCCCCGGCCGGGTGGTCCCGGCCGTCCCGGGACACGTAGTGGGCGACCAGCGCGGCCTCCGGGCCGGTGCGCTGCACCACCACCGCGCAGGCGGCGATCCCGGGCACCGCGCCGAGCGCGCGCTCCACCTCGGCGAGCTCGATCCGGTAGCCGTTCACCTTGACCTGGTGGTCCAGCCGCCCGGCCAGCTCCAGGGCGCCGTCCGGCAGCCGCCGGGCGAGGTCCCCGGTGCGGTACAGCCGCTCCCCGCGGGCGTCGGTGACGAAGCGCTGTCCGGTGAGCTCGGCGTCGCCCAGGTAGCCCTTGGCCAGGCCGGCCCCGGCGATCGCCAGCTCGCCGAACAGGCCGTCCGGCTGCGGGCGCAGCGCGGCGTCCAGGATCCGCACCCGGGTGTTGGCCAGCGGACGGCCGACCAGCACCGCCGCGGGCTGCTCCGGCACCTCCCAGGCGGTCGACCAGACCGTGGTCTCGGTCGGCCCGTACAGGTTGAGCACCCGGGGGATGCCCAGCGCCTTCAGCCGGGCGGCCAGCGCCGGGTCCAGCGGCTCGCCGCCGACCAGCAGCAGGCGTAGCCGGGCCAGCGCGTCGCCGCCGCCGGGCAGCCGCAGCACGCTGCGCAGCAGGGTCGGGGTGGCCTGGAGCGCGTTCGCGCCGCTGCGCTCGACGAGCTCCGGCAGGCTCTCGGCGCTCGCGCCGTCCGGCCCGCTCGCCAGCGTCTCGGCGTTCTCGGCGAGCACCACCGGGATGCCTCGGGAGAGCGTCCAGAGCAGTTCCAGCACGGCGATGTCGAAGGTCACCGAGGTGACGGACAGCCAGCGGGTGCCCGGCTCCGGGGCGACGGCCCGGTCCAGCGCGGCGAAGAGGTTGGCCAGGCCGCGGTGGGCGACCTCGACGCCCTTGGGCCGGCCGGTGGAGCCGGAGGTGAAGATGACGTAGGCGGTGTCCCCGGGGGCGGAGTCCTCGACCGGCCCGCCCTGCGGCGGACGCCCCGTCAGCCCGGCGAGCGGCAGCCGCAGGCCGGTGAAGTCCGGGCACAGCCCGGCGTACGGCCCGTCGGTGAGCAGCGCCGCGCAGCCGGCGTCGGCCAGCATGCCCTCCAGCCGGGTGCGCGGGTCCGCCCCGTTGAGCGGCACGTACGCGAGGCCGGCGGACAGCACGCCGAGCAGCACCGCGACCAGCGCGGGGGAGCGCGGCACGAGCAGTCCGACCCGGTCGCCCGGGCGCAGGCCCGCGGCCCGCAGCCCGGCCGCCACCGCGGCCGCCCGCTCGACCAGCTGCGCCCCGGTGAGCGTCTCGGCCCGGAACGTGACCATCCCGGTGTCCGCCAGCCCGGCCAGCCGCGCCAGCACCAGCCGGTGCACCGGCGTCGAGGGGACGCCCAGCTCCGCCTCGGCGTCCCAGGCCTGCTGCCGCAGCACGTCCTGTGCCCCGACCAGCGACAGTCCGCCGACCGGCTGGTCCAGGTCCTGCGCCATCGCCACCAGCAGCCGCTCGAACCAGACGACCAGGCGGCGGGCCTGCGCCTCGTCGAACAGCGTGGTGCTGTAGATGAGTTGGCCGAGGAAGCCCTCGGTCTCCTGGCGCAGCTTCAGCATCAGGTCGTACTGCGCCGCGTAGACCGGCTCCGGGGCGATGCCCGAGCGCACCCCGGGGAGGTCGAGATCGGTGTCCGGGTAGCTCTGGTAGATGAAGATCGACTGGAACACCGGCGAGTGCGAGCTGCTGCGCTCCGGCGCGACCGCCTGGACCACCTGGTCGAACGGCAGGTCCTGGTGGGCGAAGGCGTCGAAGGCGGTCCGCCGGACCCGGGCCAGGAACTCCCGCACGCTCTCCTCGTCGTCGACCACCGTCCGGACGGTGATGGAGTTGAAGAACAGCCCGAGGGTGCGCTCCAGCGCGGGGTAGGGCCGGTTGGCCAGCGGGCTGCCCACCGCGATGTCGGCCGACCGGGAGACCCTGGCCAGCAGCAGGGTGAGCACCGCCATGAACACGCTGTACGGCGTCGCGGCGGCCGAGGAGCAGAGCCGCTCCAGCGCCGCGGTGGTGGCCTCCGGTCCCAGCCGGAAGTCCAGCGAGTCGCCCCGGAAGCTCTGCACGGCCTCCCGGGTGCGGGCCGGGGCCAGGTCGACCAGCGGCGGCAGGTCGGCCAGCTGCCCGCGCCAGAACCGGCGCTGGCGCGCGGCCAGCTCGGTGCCCAGCCACTCCCGCTCCCAGACCGCGAAGTCGGCGTACTGCACGGTGGGTTCGGGCAGGTCGGCGGGGCGGCCGGCGGTCCGGGCCGCGTACAGCTCGGAGAGCTCGGAGCGGATCACGCCGGTGGACCAGCCGTCCGAGATCACGTGGTGCTGGGTGATGACGAAGATCCACCGGCGGGCGCCGCAGCGGATCAGGTCGAAGCGGATCAGCGGCGCCGCGGCCAAATCGAACCTGGTCTCGGTGACCAGGCGGATCAGCCGCTCCTCCTCCTCGGCGCCGTCCGCCTCGAACACGGTGTACGGCGTCGGGCAGTCCTGCGCGATCTCCTGGAACAGCCCGTCCGGGCCCTCCCGCAGCGCGGTGCGCAGCACCTCGTGGCGCTCCATCAGCCGGTCGGCGGCCCAGCGCAGCGCCGCCTCGTCGAGCGGCCCGGTCAGCTCGGTCGCGAAGTACATGTTGTAGACGGGGACTTCGGTGCCCAGCTGCTCGACCAGCCAGAGCCGCTGCTGCGCGAAGGTGGCGGGCAGGGCGGCGGTGCGGTCGGCCCGGCCGATCCGCACCTGCCGACGGGCCTCCTCCTCGGCCCGCTCGCGCAGGAACTGCACGATCGCCTCGCGGTGCTGCCGCACCCGGGCGGTGAGCTCCTGGTCCAGCGCGCCCTCCGGGGCGGACAGGGCGAGCCGGCCCTCGGCGAGGGACAGCCGGGCCCCGCGCTCGGCGAGTTCCTCCAGGACGTCCTGCGCGGTCACAGCTCCACCTCTTCCCAGTCGTCCCCGACGGCGGTGTCCGGGGCGCCGACCAGCGTCCGGTACAGCTGTGACGAGGCCAGTTCGGTGTCGATCAGGGCCGCGGTGGCCTCGGCGGTCTCCGCGTCCAGCAGGTCGCCCAGCGGGATCCGCACGCCGTACGACTCGCGGATCCGGGCGAGCACCTGGGCGGCCAGGATCGAGTGGCCGCCGAGCACGAAGAAGTCGTCGGCGGGGGCGACCTCGGGCAGGCCCAGCACCTCGCACCAGATGGCCAGGACGGTCTCCAGGGTGGTCGCCCCGGGCGGCGGGTCCTGCGGGCCGGGTGGCGGTTCCGCCGGGGCGGGCCGCTGCGTCCGGCCGTCCGGGACGGCGGGGTGCCAGTGCCGTACCGGCTGGAAGGGGTAGGGCGGCGCCGCGGTCCGTCCGCCGGCCGGGCGCAGCCGCTCCCAGCGGATGTCCGCGCCGCGCTCCCAGCAGTCGGCGACCAGCCGCAGCCAGCGCTCGGCGTCGCCGTCGACCGGGACCACCGGGCGGGCCCCGGGCGGCAGCGCGGCCGGCTCCTCGCCGAGGACGGCCGAGGCGGTGACGTCCAGCAGGTGGGTGGGGGAGGGGGCCGTCCCGGCGGGCAGGACGGTGCCCAGCGTCGCCGAGCGGACCTCGACCTGGAGCAGACCCGGTTCGGCGGCCGCCAGCTCGGCCTCCAGCGCGGCCATCGCGCGCTCGCAGGCGCTGAGGTCGCCGCCGGTCCGGGCGGCGGCCACGGCCGTCGCGTGGTGCCCGGCGCAGCGCCGGGCGGTGTCCTCGTCGAGCCCGCCGGCGAAGGCCAGTGCGGCGAACTCGCCCGCGCCGGAGGCGGCGAGGGCGGCGGGTTCGACGCCGAGTGCGGCGAGCGCGCGCAGGGCGGCGAGCTGCCGGGCGAAGCCGGGGGCCGACGGGTGGCCGGGCCCGGCGGCGGCTTCCGGGGTGGTGCCTGCGGTGGCGTCCGCTGCGGCGGCCGGCGCGGTGTCCGCGGTGGCGTCCGCCGGGCTCAGGTCCGCCGGGTCGTCGCCGTCCGCGAGGCCGAGGACCAGCGGCCCGTCGACCGGGGTGGCCGGACCGGCGGCCAGCGCCGCGGCGAGCCCGGCCGGGTCGGCGGCGGTCCAGGCGCGGCGCAGCCGGCCGGGGGCCCGGCCGACCTGGAGGGCACGGGCCAGCGCGGCCGGGTCGGTGCCCGCCTCGCCGAGCAGGCCCCGCACGGCCGCGGCGGACCGCTCGAAGGACCAGGGCGAACGGGCGGAGAGCGGGAGGAGCTGCGGCCCGGCGGCGGCGGGCGCGGCGGGGCGGGCGGGCGGCTGCTCCAGGACGGCGTGGGCGTTGGTGCCGCCCACGCCGAGCGCGGTCACCGCGGCCCGGCGCGGCTCGTCCGAGGCGGGCCAGGGGGCGGCGGCGGACGGCACGTGCAGGCCGCTGCCCGCGAGGTCGACCGCCGTGGTGGTCTCCCGGTGGCCGGCGGTGCCCGGCACCACCGCGTCCCGGACGGCGAGGACCGCCCGGATCAGCCCGGCCATGCCGGCCGCCGCGTCCAGGTGCCCGAGCGCGGCCTTGGCACTGCCCACCGCGCAGGGCGCGGTCACCCCGAGCCGGCGGCGGGCGGCCAGCAGGGCGGCGAGCTCGACCGGGTCGCCGAGCGGGGTGCCCGTCCCGTGCGCCTCCAGGTAGCCGATCGTCGCCGGATCCACGCCGGACTCGGCCCAGGCGGCCAGCAGGACGTCCCGCTGCCCGTCCACGCTGGGCGCGGCGAAGCTGAGCCGGGCGGCGCCGTCGTTGTTGAGCGCCGAGCCGCGCAGCACCGCGTGCACGGTGTCGCCGTCCCGCAGGGCGTCGGCGAGCAGCTTGAGCACCACCACGGCCACGCCGCTGCCCGGCACCGTGCCGTCGGCCCGCCGGTCGAAGGGACGGCAGGCGCCGCTGGGCGACAGCACCCCGCCGTCGACCGCCAGGTAGCCGCGCTCGTGCGGCAGCGCCACGGTGACCGCGCCGACCAGGGCGGCGTCGCAGTCCCCGGCGAGCAGGCTGCGCCGGGCCAGGTGCAGGGCGGTGAGCGCGGTGGAGCAGAGGCTGGCCACGAACACGCTGGGGCCGGTCAGCCCGAGGTGGTAGGAGACCCGCAGGGGCAGTGCGGCGGCGGTGGTGCCCGGGGCGGGCTCGGCGCCGCCGGCGGCGATCAGCGTGCCGTAGCGGTTGTCGCCGCTGCCGCAGAACACGCCCACCCGGCCGAGGCCGGCGCCGCCGGCCCACCCGGCGTGCTCCAGGGCGTGGACGGCCTCCTGCAGCAGCAGCCGCTGCTGCGGGTCCATCGCGGCGGCCTCGGCGGGGGCGATGCCGAAGTACTCGGCGTCGAAGAGGTCGACGTCCGCCAGCTCGCCGCCGACCGGGACGTACCGCGGGTCGGCGGCCTGGCCGTCGGTCGGTCCGCCGTCCGGTCCGCCGGTGAGGTCGGTGAGATCGGTGCCGTCGGTGAAGCGCTGGACCGCGCTGCCGTCGCGCAGCAGCAGCTCCCGGTACTCGCCCAGGTCGCGGGCGCCCGGGAACCGGCAGGCCAGGCCGATGACCGCGACGGCGGGGCCGGGCGCGGGGCCGGGATCGAGGGCGGCGTCCGGCCGCCCGTTCACGTGGTCGTTCATGAGGATCCTTCGTGCTGGCCGGCTGCCTTCAGCGCCTCGGCGACGGCGGCGACGGTGGGGGAGGAGAACAGGTCGGTGATCGGCAGGACGGTGCCGAACTCCGTGCGGAGCAGACGGTGCAGGCGGATCAGGGTGAGCGAGCTCCCGCCCAGTTCGAACAGGCTGACGTCCCTCGGCACCTGCTCCGGCGCGGTGCCCAGGGCCTCGGCCCAGCGGGCGGCGATCCGGCGCTCGGTCTCGGAGCGCGGCAGGTCGGCCGGGCCGGGCGGGGCGGCGGGCGGCGGCGCAGGCAGCGCCCGGATGTCCACCTTGCCGCTGCCGGTGAGCGGGAACGCGTCCAGCGGGATCAGCGGGCCGGGCCGGAGCGCGGCGGGCAGCCGCTCCGCGAGGTGCGCGCGCAGCCGCTCCCGGGTGTCGGGGTGCTCGCCGAGGAAGTAGAGCGCCAGCACCTCCTCGCGGCCGGCCGTGACCAGCCGGGCCACCGCGTCGCGGACCTCGGGGTGGTCCAGCGCCACCGCCCGGATCTCGTCCAGCTCCAGCCGGATCCCGCGCAGCTTGACCTGCCCGTCGACCCGGCCGAGGAACTCCAGGGTGCCGTCCGCGCGCCGCACGCCCAGATCGCCGGTGCGGTAGAGCCGCGCCCGCGGATCGGGGTCGAAGGGGTGCGGGACGAAGCGCTCCTCGGTGAGCTCCCGGCGGTTCACGTAGCCGTCGGCCAGCGGGACCCCGCCCACCCACAGCTCGCCGGGCACCCCGGCGGGCAGCAGCTGGCCGCCCCGGCCGAGGACGTGGACCTGCGCCCCGGCGGCCGGCCGGCCGATCGGGACCCGGCCGGCGGGGCCGTCGGCGGGGACGGTGTGGGAGGTGACGTCGATGGCGGTCTCGGCCGGTCCGTAGAGGTTGACCACCGGTGCGCCGAACCACAGGGCCGCCCGTTCGGCGACCGCCGCGTCCAGCGCCTCGCCGCCGCTGAAGACCGCGCGCACCCGGCTGCCCCCGGTCGGCGCGGGCTCCGCGAGCAGCGCCTTGAGCAGGGTCGGGACGAACTGGACGACGGTGACGCCCTGTCCGGCGATCTCCGCGGCGAGGGCGGCCGGGTCGCGGTGCGCCCAGGCGGGGGCGACGACGACCGAGGCGCCGACGGTGAGCGGGGCGAGGTACTCCCACACCGAGGCGTCGAAGACCGGCGGCGTCTTGAAGTGGAACCGGTCGGCGGCGGTGAAGCCGAAGGTGTCGGCCTTCCAGCGCAGGTTGTTGGCCAGCGCCCGGTGCGGCACCCGGACGGACTTGGGCAGGCCGGTGCTGCCCGAGGTGGTGATCACATAGGCGGCGTCCGCGGGCCCGGGCCCCTCGGCGTCGGGCTCCTCGGCGTCGGGCGCCGGTCCGGCGGGGGACGGCGCGGCGGCCGGTGCGTCGAGGACAGGTTCGTCGAGGGCCACCGTCGGCAGCCGTCCGCCGAGCGCGGCGGCGTCCCCGGCGGTCTCGACCACCACGGCCGCGGCGTCGGCGTCGGCGAGGACGAAGCCCAGCCTGGTGCGCGGGAGTTCGGGGTCGACGGGCAGGAAGGCGTGCCCGCTGCGCAGCACCCCGAGGGCGGCCGTGACGTACCCGGCGGAGCGCGGCACGCAGAGGGCGACGGTGCTGCCGCGCGGCAGGCCGAGGGCGTGCAGCCGGTCGGCGATCCGGGCCGAGGCGCGCTCCAGCCCGCCGTAGTCGAGCCGCTCCCCGCCGGCCAGGACGGCCGTGCTCCGCGGGGATCGCCGGGCGTGCTCCAGGAAGGCGCGGGTCACCGGGACGAACGCGGCGGCGGCCGGCCCGTGGGCCAGCGCGAGCACCCGCTCCCGCTCGGCCCGCGGCAGCAGCTCCACCCGGGCGGCGGGCGGGTCGACGCCCGCCGCGATCCCGGCCAGCGCTTCGAGGACCACCCGGAAGGCCGCCGCGATCGTGCCCGCCTGCTCGTCGGTGTGCCGGTCCCGGCGGTACTGGAGGCGGGCCCTGGTCCGCTCGCCGGCCACCTCGACGGCCAGCAGCAGGTCGATCTTGCCCGTCCGCGGGTGGATCGGCACCCGCTCCACGGCGGTGCCGGGCAGCGTGAGCTCCTCGGCGCCGACGTCGTGGACGGAGAGCATCGCCCGGACCTCCGTCCCGGCGATCCGCAGCGCCCGGTGCATCCCGGCCAGCGGTGCGCCCTGGTGCTCGAAGCCGGCCAGCAGCTCCTCGCGCACCTCGGCCGCGTAGCCGGAGAGGCTGCGGTCGTCGAGGTCGGGCGCGCGCAGCAGCAGCATGTCGGTGAAGAGGCCGACCGCGTCCTCGTAGTCGGCCCGCCACGGGTCGATGGCGGGGTAGGAGACCAGGACGTCGGCCGCCGGGGAGAGGTGGCGCAGGGCCAGGCAGTAGGCGGTCATCAGCACGGTGAACAGGGAGCCGCCGGTGGCCGTGACGGCCGGGGTGAGGCCGGCGGGCAGGTCCACCACCAGCTCTCCGGCGGGGCCGTCGGTGTCGCGGCCGGTCCGCGCCGCCGCCCCGGTGTCCAGTCCGGTGACCCGGGCCGTCCAGAACGCGGCGCCCTCGGCGGTCTCGGCGTCGGGCCGGGCGAACCGGTCCCGCTGCTCCAGGGCGTAGGCGAAGTAGCCCTCCTCCGGGGGCGCTCCGGCGCCCGGGGCGGGAGGCTCGGCGCAGTGCCGGGAGAGTTCGGTCAGCAGCATGGCCACCGAGGGGGCGTCCACCGCGACGTGGTCGAACACCAGCAGCAGCAGCGCCTCGTCGGGGGCCCAGCGGAACAGGTGGGCGGCGAGCCGCAGCGGCGCGGCCGGGTCGAACGGCAGGGTGGCGGTCTCGGCGAGCAGCGCCGTCGCCTGCTCCCGGGTGGTCGCGTGCACGGCCAGCACCGAGGCGGGCGGCGGCTGGACGAACTGGAGCGGACCGGGCCCAGGGCCGTCGGTCGGTTCGTCGGTCGGACCGTCGACGATCGCGGTGCGCAGCACGGGATGGCGCGCGACCACGTGCAGCA
Source organism: Kitasatospora sp. NPDC058170 (assembly GCF_042883905.1). Lineage (NCBI taxonomy): Bacteria > Bacillati > Actinomycetota > Actinomycetes > Kitasatosporales > Streptomycetaceae > Kitasatospora > Kitasatospora sp. NPDC058170. The sequence goes on along the minus strand of NZ_JBHVUV010000035.1, from coordinate 77,012 downwards.
GGGCCTGGTCGAGCACCTGCGGGGTGATCGGACCGGTCAGCCGGAAGGCCAGCGGGATGTGGTAGGAGTCGGCGGTCGGCGCCATCAACTGGGCCTTCCAGACGGTCTCCTGTTGCTGCGTCAGGGGAATCCCGGCGCCATGTGCGACATGCATCGGCCACCTCCAGCTCGATACAATGTCACACATCAGATGTCACGTTGGAGTGGCGTTGGCGATTGTGGTGTACGCCACAGACGGAACAGGGGGCACACGAGAATGAACCAGCAACAGCCGGATGAGCAGGGCTTTCTGGACGACCTGGGCCTTTCGGGCGAACAGGGCGCCCCGGCCGCGCAGGGCCCGGCCGACGCGGTCGGCGAGCTCTGGCGGGAGCAGCACGGGAACGTCCGCGGCGTCTGGGAACAGGCCCTCGGGCACCGGGAGTTCGGCGACGACGAGAGCTTCTTCACGGTGGGCGGCCACTCCCTGCTCGCCGCCCGGGTCGTCGCCCGGATCAACCGCGGGGCGCCGGTCCGGATCACCGTCCGCGACCTCTTCGACCACCCCACCGTGGGCGGCCTGACCGACCTGCTCGCGGCCCGGGCGGCCGCCGTCGCCTGAGCCGGGCCGCCGGGGCCGGGGCCGGGGTAGGGGCGGGGGGCGGGGGAAACCGCAGGGTGCCGCCCTACGGTAGGGTCCCGGCCTCGAGAGGGGTCGGGATCCGCTCCGGTATGCCGCGGCGGCCAGGTTTGGCCGGATCCGACCAGCGTGGCGGGGCCGGGCGGCGGACCCGGCCACCGACCCTGTGCAGCCGGAAGGCCGTGCTCGGACGGGTCCCCCCGCGAGAGCAAAATGGCCCAAAGCTAGCATGTACGCATCGCCTAGCTCGAAAGATGGACCTGTGACTGTCAACGAAGACGTGTTCACGAACTGGATGAACCGCGAGGAGATCGCGGAGTCGATGATTCCGATCATCGGGAGACTGCACCGCGAGAGGGACGTCACGGTCCTGCTGCACAGCCGCTCCTTGGTGAACAAGTCGGTGGTCAGCATTCTCAAGACCCACCGGTTCGCTCGCCAGATCGCCGGGGAGGAGCTCTCGGTCACCGAGACGCTGCCGTTCCTGCAGGCGCTCACCGCTCTTGATCTCGGCCCTTCCCAGATCGACATCGGCATGCTCGCCGCGACCTACAAGGCCGACGACCGCGGCCTCTCGGTGGAGGACTTCACCGCGGAGGCGGTCTCCGGCGCGACCGGCCCCAACAAGCTGGAGCGCCAGGAGTCGCGCGACGTCGTCCTGTACGGCTTCGGCCGGATCGGCCGGCTCCTGGCCCGCCTGCTCATCGAGAAGGCCGGCTCGGGCAACGGCCTGCGGCTGCGTGCCATCGTCGTCCGCAACAGCGGTGGCGAGGACCTGGTCAAGCGCGCCTCGCTGCTGCGCCGGGACTCCATCCACGGCCAGTTCCAGGGCACGATCACCGTGGACGAGTCGAGCAACAAGATCATCGCCAACGGTCACGAGATCACGGTGATCTACTCCGACGACCCGACGACGGTGGACTACACCGAGTACGGGATCAAGAACGCCATCCTGATCGACAACACCGGCCGGTGGCGCGACCGCGAGGGCCTCTCGAAGCACCTCCGCCCCGGTGTCGCCAAGGTCGTCCTGACCGCGCCGGGCAAGGGTGACGTCCCCAACATCGTGCACGGGGTCAACCACGACACGATCAAGCCGGACGAGCAGATCCTGTCCTGCGCCTCCTGCACCACCAACGCGATCGTCCCGCCGCTGAAGGCGATGGCGGACGAGTACGGCGTCCTGCGCGGCCACGTGGAGACCGTCCACTCGTTCACCAACGACCAGAACCTGCTGGACAACTACCACAGCTCGGACCGCCGTGGCCGTTCGGCGCCGCTGAACATGGTCATCACCGAGACCGGTGCCGCCTCCGCCGTCGCGAAGGCGCTGCCCGACCTCGAGGCGAAGATCACCGGTAGCTCGATCCGCGTCCCGGTGCCGGACGTCTCGATCGCGATCCTGAACCTGCAGCTCGCGCGTGAGACCAACCGCGAGGAGGTCCTCGACTACCTGCGCAACGTGTCGCTGACCTCGCCGCTCAAGCGCCAGATCGACTTCATCAGCGCTCCCGACGCGGTGTCGAGCGACTTCATCGGCTCGCGCCACGCGTCGATCGTCGATGCCGGTGCCACCAAGGTCGAGGGCGACAACGCGATCCTCTACCTGTGGTACGACAACGAGTTCGGCTACTCCTGCCAGGTGATCCGGGTCGTCCAGCACGTCTCCGGTGTCGAGTACCCGACCTACCCGGCTCCGGCGCTCTGACCTCGGTCCAGACAAGCCCCTGCTTCTCCGACCTGCAAAGGCGCAGGTCACCGGGCCGCCCCCGCACATGTGCGGGGGCGGCTCCGCCGTCGGCGCGGAATTTGGGCGCGGTGCTCAGCGCACCTGGGCCGTCACCGTACGGCCCGGGGCGACCGTCTGGGTGACGTAGGTGTACGTCACCCCGTCCACCACCTTGGTCCGCGCCCGGCGCGGCACGCCGTCGACCTCGACGGTGGCGTGGACGCCGGGGAAGCGGGCCTCCCAGGTGTAGGCGGACCCGCCGGACACGTTGGTCAGGGTCGACCTGGTGGCCCCGTCGTGGCGCAGTGAGAAGGCCTCGCCGCCGATCCGGAGGTCGTCGATCTTCAGCCAGTCCATGCCGGAGGGCAGCCGGGACTGGGTGGTGAGGGTGCGCCCGGGGGCGTCGGGGGCGACGCCCATCAGGCCCTCGACGGTCTGGCCGAGCAGCGTGAAGGACACCTCGGGGTAGTCGCCGTTGGTGCCCTGCGCGGCGTTGACGTGCTGGACGTCCTTCTGGTCGTAGACGTGCTGCATCCACTTCCAGGCGGTGTCGTTGCGGTTGTTCCTGAAGAAGGTGTCGGGCAGGTAGGTGAGCGCCTCGATGTTGGAGGGCTGTCCGTCGCCCGAGGCCTGCTGGTCGATGAAGTCGAGGTAGGCGTCCAGCCGGGCGCCGGGCTCGATGATCTGCTTCAGCGGCATGAACCAGCTGTTCTCCATGCCCCAGCCGGTCAGCGCCCGCCCGTCGGTGGTGTAGCCGCGCACCATGTCCGCGCCCGAGCCGGTTCCGCTCCAGGTGGAGTTGAAGTAGGCCTTGAGGTCCCGGGCCTTCTTGTCGTAGGTGTCGGCGAGCGTGCAGTCGCCCTTGGCGCGGGCGAGCGAGGCCATCGCCAGGTAGGCCTGGTACTGGGAGCCGATCGCGTCGCCGGCCTCGGCGAGCGGCTCGCCGCTCTGCTCGTTGTAGCTGGCGGTGCCCTGGAAGATGCCCTTGCCGGTGCCCTCGGCGACCTTCACGGCGCCGTTGCCCTTGAGGCCGTCGTGCAGGTCGACGAACTCGTTCGTGGCGTGGCGGTAGAAGTCCCACAGGGCCTGGTCCTCGACGTACGAGCGGTCGCCGCTCCACCGGTAGGCCTCGGCGGCCTTCTGCACCAGCTCGAAGGTGGCGGGGACCTCACGGACGAAGCTGGCGGGGCTGCGGTAGTCGATCGAGAGGTAGGTGGTGGTGTCGAAGTTCACCGCCCACACCGGGTAGTACGCGTGCTCCGCGGTGGCGGAGGCGGCGTACGAGCGGAGCATGGACTTGTTCGCGGCGCTCAGGCCGAGGACGCCGGCGCCGGCCAGCTGGTGGGCGAAGTCGCGGGAGTAGTAGCCGCTGCGGTTGGCGTAGCCGGCCCAGTAGGAGGCGCCGTAGGTGCCCGTCCCGGTGCCGCTGGTGTTGCGCTCGTCGACGTTGAGCGGACCGGAGACGCCCGGCAGCTGGACCCAGCTGTTGGCCTTGCGCTTGGACCAGTCGAACATCTCGACGATCCGCGGGTCCGAGGAGCTGACCCGGGGGTCGGCGGGTGAGGAGGGCGAGACCATCAGGTCGTCGGCGTTGATCCAGGCGTCGCCCGACTCGAAGGCGATCTCCAGCCTGTCGCCCCGGGCGAGGGTGATCCGGCTGAGCGTGTAGCGCCGGTAGTTGGCGGCGGCGGGCAGCTCCTGGGAGGCGGCGACCACGCCGTTGACCCGGGCGACGTAGCGGCCGCCCGCGCCGCCGGTGGCGACCCAGGCCGAGATGTCGTACGTCCCGCGGCCGGTGGCCGTCACGGTCTGGGAGACCTTCTTCCCGGCGCCGTCGTCCAGGTAGACCAGCTTCCTGCCGCCGTGCGGGTAGTTGGTGGCGACGCCGGTTCCGGCGGTGAACTGCCAGCCGGCGTCGCCCTGTTCGAAGCCGGGGTTGACGACGGTGAGCGGTGCCGGGGTGGCGGCCCCGGCGCGCGGGTCACCGGGTCGGTCGGGTGCGGCGACCGCGGCCGGGGCGCCGAGGACGAGCGGCGCGAGCAGCGCGCAGGCGGTCAGCAGCGACAAGCGGGAACGTTTCATCGGGTTTCTCCCGGGCTGTGGGGAAGCGGCCGGTCTTCGTCGACCAGGGCCGGGGCACGCTAACAAGCCAGCCCGAAGACTTGCAATGGATCTGACAGAATTTTCTGCCGGGTCGAACTGAAAGTTTTCATCTGAGTCTTGCAAGTTTAAAGAACGCGTTGTTAGAGTCCCGGCTCGTCAGGGTCCGCAACAGCGTGCGAGCAGGGTGGAAACAGTCATGGAGCTGGAACGTCGAAGAGTTCTGCAGATCGGCGGCGCGATCGCGGCCGGGGCCGGCCTCACCGGTCTCACGGCCTGTTCGGGCGGCAGCGGCAGCGGTACGTCCGGGGCGGCCGGCGACCGCGACAAGGGCAAGATCACGGTCTGGTCCTGGCAGGGGCCGGCGGCCGAGATGAAGGCCCTCCTGCCGGAGTTCAACAAGAAGTACCCGGACATCGCGGTCACCGTCGAGGACATCGGCAACCCGGCGATCTGGGACAAGATCACCACGGCGATGGCGGCGGGCGGCCAGGGCCTCGCCGACGTCCTGCACATCGGTGTCGACTACCTCCCGGGCTACGTCGAGAAGTTCCCGAACAGCCTCGCGGACCTGCGCGCCTTCGGTGCCGACAGCTACCGGGACGCCTTCGCCCAGGGCATGTGGCAGACCGTCTCGCCGCGCGGCGAGCGGATCAACGCGCTCCCCTGGGAGGCGAACTCGGGCGGCTTCTACTACCGCGCCGACCTCTTCGAGCAGGCCGGCGTCGACGCCGACGCGCTGCAGACCTGGGACGAGGCGATCGAGGCCGGCAAGAAGATCAAGGAGAAGACCGGCGCCTACCTGCTCGGCATCGACAAGCCCGCCTCGCAGCCGGACGCCGCCAACTTCTTCCAGATGCTGCTCCAGCTCCAGGGAGCCTTCTACTTCAACCTCGACGGGGAGATCACCCTCGACTCCCCGGAGGCCGTCCGGGCCATGACGCTCATCAAGACGATGAACGACGCCGAGCTGGTCAGCGACCTCGCCGGCGGCTGGAACGCCCTGATGAGCTCCATCAAGAAGGGCACCGCGGCCGTCCTGCCGTGGCCCACCTGGTTCGGCGGCATCATCGAGGAGCAGGTGCCCGAGGAGGCCGGCAAGTGGAAGGTCCGCCTCCCGCCGGCCGTGCGCCGGGGCGGGGCCACCGCCGCCACCGTGAACTCCACCCACCTCGCGGTCGCGGGCAGCAGCAAGCACCAGGCCGCCGCCTGGAGCTTCGTCGAGTTCGTCCTGACCCGCCCGGCCTCGCAGGTCAGCATCTACAAGGGCAAGGGCATCGCGCCGGCCCTGATCAAGGCCTACGACGACTCGGTCTTCCACGAGCCGTCGGCGTTCTTCAGCGGCCAGAAGAAGGGCGAGATCTTCCTGGAGGCGCTCAAGGCGCCCTCGCCCGCGTTCAACTACACCGCCGACTACGCCCGCGCGCTCAAGGTCGTCACCGACGCCCAGTCCAAGGTCCTGCTCAAGGGCGCCGACCCCGCGAAGGTCCTCAAGGAGGCCGCCGACCAGCTCGGGAAGCAGACCGGACGCAAGGTCGTCCGATGACCGCGACACTCCTCGGCGGGAAGGCGTCCGCGCCTCCCGCCACCGGGGGCGCGGCCCGCCGGCCGCGCCCCCCGCGGGGGCGGCGGCTCGCCCCCTACCTCTTCGTGCTGCCCGCACTGCTGCTCTTCGCCGGGTTCAAGCTCTACCCGATCGGCTGGTCCTTCGTCCTCAGCCTCCACCGGACGGTCGGCGGCGTGGACACCTTCGTCGGCGCCGACAACTACGCCCGGCTGATCGACGACCCGCTGTTCTGGACCGCCCTGAAGAACACCGCGGTCATCCTCGCCGTCCAGGTGCCGGTGATGCTGGCGCTCGCCACCGGCCTCGCGGTCGCGCTCAACTCCACGCTGCTGCGCGGCCGGACCGTCTTCCGGCTCGGGTTCTTCCTGCCGATGGTCACCGGCCTGGTGGCCTACGGGATCATCTTCTCGGTGCTGCTCAACCAGGAGTACGGCCTGGTCAACTGGCTGCTCGGGCTGACCGGCATCGACGCCGTGCCGTGGCTGACCGACCCGCTCTGGGCGAAGATCTCCCTCGGCCTGGCGCTGAGCTGGCACTACACCGGCTACAACGCGGTGATCCTGCTCTCCCGGCTGCAGACCGTCCCGACCGAGCTGTACGACGCCGCGGCCGTCGACGGGGCCGGCGCCTGGAAGTCCTTCGTCCACGTCACCCTGCCGGGCCTGCGGCCCGCGCTGCTGCTCACCACGGTGCTCTCCACCATCGGCACCCTGCAGATCTTCGACGAGCCGTACATCCTCACCGGCGGCGGTCCGGACAACGCGACCCTGACCATCGGTGTGTACCTGTACCAGACCGCCTTCAAGTTCTTCGACTTCGGCTACGCGTCGGCCATCGCCTACGCCCTCGCCGTGCTGATCGGGATCCTCGGCGTCATCCAGTTCCGCGTCCTGGGGGACAAGTCGTGACCACACGTCAACGCGGCAGGGGCATCCTGCTCACCTCCGGCCTGGCCATCGTGCTCGCCGTCGTCGGACTCCCCTTCTACTGGCTGGTGGTCGCCTCCACGCACAGCTCGCGGGAGATCTTCGACAGCCCGCCGCCGATGCTGCCCGGCGGACACCTCCTGGACAACCTGAACACCCTCCAGGAGTCCGCGCAGTTCGGCCGGGTCGTGCTCAACTCGCTGCTGATCGCCGCCGTCTACACCCTCTGCGCGGGCACCGTCTGCACGCTCGCCGGCTACGGCTTCGCCAAGTACCGCTTCCGCGGCCGCGAGGCGGTCTTCGGGCTGCTGATGCTCGGGCTGGTGATCCCCGCCCAGGTCACGCTCGTCCCGCTGTTCCGGATGATGACCGACCTGGAGTGGCTGAACACCTACCAGGCCGTGATCATGCCCAACCTGGCGCTGCCCTTCGGGATCTTCCTGATGCGCCAGTCGATGGGCGCGCTCCCGGACGAGCTGCTCGACTCCGGCCGGATGGACGGCTGCGGCGAACTGCGGCTGTTCCTGCGGGTGGCGCTGCCGCCGATGAAGCCCGCGCTCGCGGCGCTGGCGATCTTCCTCTTCCTGTACCAGTGGAACGACTTCCTCTGGCCGCTGCTCGTCCTGCGCGACGGCGGCTCGTTCACCATCCCGGTGGCCCTCGCCTCGCTGCAGGGCCTCGACGAGACCGACTACGGCGCGATCCTCGCCGGCACCTCGATCGCCGCGCTGCCGATGGCCGCCGTCTTCCTGGCGCTTCAGCGCCACTTCGTTTCCGGCCTGCTCGCCGGCGCTGTCAAGGAGTGAACGTGCAGAGTCAGACTGTGAAGACCGGCGAGGCCGTGACGACCGCGGGGCTCCCGCAGGCCCCCTGGGAGCCGCTGCTCGACGGGGTGTCGATCGCCCTGCTCGCCGCGGCCCCCGGCACCCGGGCGGCCTGGACGCTCGGCGAAGCGGCCGACGGGCTGCGCATCCTGGAGGTGCGGGCCGAGGGCTCCCCGGTCGAGGTCCGCTTCTCCGTGCCGCTCGGCGACGCCGTCGGCTACTGGCACCCCCAGGGCGGTTGGCGGCGCACCCTGCTCGCCGACTGGGAGGGCCAGGCCAACGTCTCGCTGGTCGCCGGGCACGCCGCGGGCTGCCTGTACGACCAGTCCGGCGCCACCATGCTGGCCTTCGCGGCGACCGACCCCGTCCCGGAGACGGCGGTCCGCTTCGGGGTGTCGGAGGAGGACGACACCCACGTCGTGCACCTGAGCCTGCCCGCCTCCGCGCAGCCGCACCGGCTGCTGCTGGTCCCGCGGGCGCCGTCGGTGGCCACCGCGATGCGGCTGCTGCGCGGCTGGTTCGCCCGCTCGATCACCTCGATGAAGGTGCCCGACTCGGCCCGTACCCCGGTCTACTCGACCTGGTACGCCTTCAACCAGAACGTCACCGCGCAGGCCGTCGAGACCCAGGCCGAGCTGGCCGCCGGGCTCGGCTGCGGGGTGCTGATCCTCGACGACGGATGGCAGGAGCAGGGCCACGGGCGCGGCTACGCGGGGTGCGGGGACTGGCGGCCCGACCGGGCCAAGTTCCCCGACTTCGCCGGGCACGTGGCGCGCGTCCAGGCGGCCGGGCTGCGGTACATGGCGTGGATCGCGCCGTTGCTGCTCGGCCCCGACGCCGAGTGCTTCGCCGACTGGGCCCCCTTCGCCCCCACCCCCGCCAGCGTGCCGGGCGCGTACGTCCTCGACCCGCGCCGGCCCGAGGTGCGGCGGCACATCGTCGACCAACTGGCCGGCCTGGTCCGCGAGTCGGGCCTCGACGGGCTGAAGGTCGACTTCCTCGACCAGGCCATGGTGTACGCGGGCGACGGCGCGGGGGACGTCGGCCAGGCCATGATCACGCTGCTGACGGAGCTCCGGGACGCCCTGGAGGCCGCCCGCCCCGACCTGCTGATGGAGCTGCGCCAGCCCTATGTCGGCCCCGGCATGGCGCCGTTCGGCAACATGCTGCGGTCCTTCGACTGCCCGGCGGACGCGCCCGCCAACCGGGTGCGCACCCTCGACACCTCGCTGCTCGCCGTCGGCGGGGCCGTCCACTCCGACATGCTGCTGTGGTCCCCGGACGCACCCGTCGAGGCGGTGGCCCGCCAACTGATCGGGGCCCTGCACTCGGTGCCGCAGATCTCGGTCCGGCTCGACCGGATCCCGCAGGCGCACCGCGACGCGATCGCGTTCTGGCTGCGGCAGTGGCAGCGGCACAGCGACCTGCTGCTGGACGGCGAGGTCGAGCCCGGCCGCCCCGACGAGTTGTACCCGCTGGTGCGGGCGACCGCGGGCGACCGCGCGCTGCTGAGCGTGCACGGCGACCTGGTGGTGCCGCTGGACCTCGCCGCCCACCGCCAGGTCCAGTTGGTCAACGGCTCGGCCCGGGACCGCGTGGTGGTGGAGGTGCACGGCGGCGGGGGCTGGGTCCAGGGCGTGATCCACGGCCCCGACGGCCGTATCATGGAGGGCTCGCTGGAGTTCATGCCGGACGGTCCCCGATCGTTGGCCGTCCCCCGTGGAGGCCTGGCAACGCTCACCATCACGGAAGGACCACGATGAAGGTCGGGATCACCGACGTGGCAGCCCGCGCGGGAGTCAGCGAGGCGACTGTCAGCCGGGTGATCAACCGGCGCCAGGGTGTCTCGAAGAAGACCCGGGACGCCGTCGAACTGGCCATGGCCGAGCTCGGCTACGAACGCCAGACCCAAGGTCAACTCGTCGCCGTGATAACCGAGTTCGTTTCGAACCCGTTCTTCGCCGATGTCGCGGAGCGGATCGAGTCGGCGCTCGCGCCGCACGGGCTGAAGACGGTGCTCTGCCCGGCCTTCCCCGGCGGGGTGCAGGAGCGGGACTTCATCGCCGCGCTGGTGGAGAAGGGGATCGCGGCGGTCGTCTTCCTCTCCGCCTCCAACACCGTCGACGGCGCGGACCTGGAGACGTACGAGCTGCTGCGCCAGCGCCGGGTGCCGTTCGTCGGGATCAACGGCGAGTTCGCGGACGGCGTGCCCACCCCGGTCTTCTCCACCGACGACGCGCTCGCCGCCGAGCAGGCGGTCGACCACCTCCACCGCCTGGGGCACCGGCGGATCGGGATGGCCTCCGGACCGGCCGGCAACCACCCCGCGGACCGGCGGGTGCAGGGCTTCCTGGACGCGATGGCCCGGCGGGGGATCGACGGCGCCGAGGACTGGGTGATCCGCCAGTCCTACACGGTGGAGGGCGGCCAGGCCGCGGTCGGCCCGCTGCTCGCCCGCGGGGCCACCGCCATCGTCGCGGCCAGCGACTACATGGCCCTGGGCGCGATCCGCGGCATCCGCCGCCAGGGCCGCACCGTCCCGGGCGACGTCTCGGTGGTCGGCTACGACGGCTCGGCCATCACCGAGTTCACCGACCCCCCGCTGACCACCGTCCGCCAGCCGGCCGACCGGCTGGCGCTGGAGGTGGGCCGCAGCATCCTGGCGCTCGTCAGCAACCGGGACGTGCCGACCGGCGAGCTGCTCTTCGACCCCGAGCTGGTCATCCGCTCCTCGACCGGACCGGCCCCGGCCGCGGACCGGGCCTGAGCGCACTCCACCACGACGGCCCGCCGGTCCATCCGGCGGGCCGTTCGGCTGCCCGGGCTGCTTCGAGGGTGCTCCGGGGTGCCCGAGGTGTCGCTGAGAGCTCCCTGAGGAGTGCCGACTACCCGTTCGGCGCACTCCGGATCGTGGGGACGGCCCCGGGTTCGCACACTCGGAGGCGGGGGTGGACTCAACTGGAGAGGCATCCTCATGAGCATCGGGCTTCGCCGCGCCGTCGCGGTGGCCGCAGTGGTTTCCGTCGGGCTCGGACTGGCGTCGTGCGGCAGCGCCAAGCAGTCCACCGGGAGCTCGTCCTCGGGCAGTGCGAGCGGAGGCGGGGCGATCAAGATCGGCCTGCTGCTCCCGGAGACCAAGACCACCCGGTACGAGCAGTTCGACCGCCCGCTGATCGAGCAGAGGATCAAGGAGCTCGCGCCGAACGCGCAGATCGACTACTACAACGCCAACGAGAACGCGACCACCCAGCAGACCCAGGTGGACACCGCGTTGACCAAGGGCGACAAGGTGCTGATCCTGGACGCGGTGGACTCCAAGTCGATCCAGTCCTCCGTGCAGAAGGCGCACGACGCGGGCGTGAAGGTGATCGCGTACGACCGGCTGGCGCAGGGGCCGGTGGATGCCTACGTGTCCTTCGACAACAAGAAGGTCGGCGAGCTCCAGGGCCAGGCCCTGGTGGCGGCGGTGGACGGCAAGGCGGACGCCGGGTCGATCATCATGATCAACGGGTCGCCCACCGACCCCAACGCGGCCGACTTCAAGGCGGGCGCGCACAGTGCGATCGACGGCAAGCTGAAGATCGGCAAGGAGTACGACACCCCGAACTGGGACCCGAACAACGCCAACCAGGAGGCGTCCGCGGCGATCACCGCGATCGGCGGGCCGAACGTGGTCGGCGTCTACTCGGCCAACGACGGCATGGCCGCCGGTATCGCGACCGCGCTCAAGGCGGCCGGCCTCAGCGTGCCGCTGACCGGCCAGGACGCCCAGCTGGACGCGGTGCAGCGGATCCTGGCGGGCACCCAGACGATGTCGATCTACAAGCCCTTCAAGCCCGAGACCGACGCGGCCGCCCGGATGGCGGTGGCGTACGCCGAGGGCAAGACCCCGGAGCCCGAGCTGCTGCCGGTGACCGTGACCAACGGCAGCGGCAACAAGGTGCCGGCCGACCTGATCACCCCGGTCGTGCTGACCAAGGACAACATCAAGAGCACGGTGGTCGCCGACGGCCTCTACACCGTCGCGCAGATCTGCACGCCGGACTACGCCGCCGCCTGCGCCCAGGCCGGCCTCACCTGACCGGACCCGTGTGCCCGGGCCCGGTCAGGGCCCGTGCGCACGCGCCGGAACGCCCGTAGCGGAACACGCCCCGCCCCCCGGACCGGCGGGCGGGGCAAGGGAGTTGGTCACTGTGGCAGGTGAGACCGTACTGGCCCTGCGCGGGGTCTCCAAACGGTTCGGCGCCGTGCAGGCGCTCACCGACATCGAGCTGGAGGTGCACACCGGCGAGGTGCTGGCGCTGGTCGGCGACAACGGCGCCGGCAAGTCGACGCTGGTCAAGGCGATCGCCGGGGTGCACCAGCCCGACGAGGGCGTCATCGAATGGGAGGGCCGGCCGGTCTCCATCCACCGCCCGCAGGACGCCCAGCACCTGGGCGTGGCCACCGTCTACCAGGACCTCGCGCTCTGCGACAACCTCGACGTGGTCGGGAACCTCTTCCTGGGCCGCGAGATCCGGCGCTTCACCGTCCTCGACGAGGTCGAGATGGAGAAGCGCTCGCGCGAGCTGCTCGACACGCTGTCCATCCGGATCCCCAGCGTGCGGATCCCGATCGCCTCGCTCTCCGGCGGCCAGCGCCAGGTGGTGGCCATCGCCCGCGCGCTGATCGGCTCGCCCAAGGTCGTGATGCTGGACGAGCCGACCGCCGCGCTCGGCGTCGAGCAGACCGCCCAGGTGCTGGACCTGGTCGAGCGGCTGCGCGAGCGCGGCCTCGGCGTGATCCTGATCAGCCACAACATGGCGGACGTGATGGCGGTCGCGGACACCGTCGCGGTACTGCGCCTCGGCCGCAACAACGGCGTCTTCGACCGGCGCTACACCAACCAGGAACAGATCATCTCGGCCATCACCGGTGCCACGGACAACGCCGTGACCCGCCGGCAGGCCCGCGGCACGGAGGGCTCCCAGTGAGCGAGAACTCTCCCGGCGAGAAGCCGGGCCGGCACAGCCTGCCCGAGGACAGCATGCCCAAGGGCGGCGTCAACGCCCCCGTCCCGGTGGCCGCGTCGGCGACCCCGGCCGTGGACCCGCGGCTGATCGTGCGCCAGGAGGGCGTCAAGGGCTACCTGATCGAGTTCCGCCGGCGGCTGAGCAGCGGCGAACTCGGCTCGGTGCCCGTGGTGCTGGCGCTGATCGTGATCTGGGCCGTGTTCGGCAGCCTGGACAGCAGCTTCCTCTCCGCCCAGAACCTCTCCAACCTGTCGCAGCAGATCGTCGGCACCGGGATGATCGCGATCGGCGTGGTCTTCGTGCTGCTGCTCGGCGAGATCGACCTCTCGGTCGGCTCGGTCAGCGGCCTGTGCGCGGCGATCTTCGCCGTCCTGAACGTCACCCACGGCGTCAACGAGTGGGTGGCGCTGCTCGTCGCCGTCGCCGGCGGCGCCGTTGTCGGCCTGATCCAGGGCGTGTTCTTCGCCAAGGTCGGCGTGCCCGCCTTCGTGGTCACCCTCGCGGGCAACCTCGGCTGGAACGGCGCGATGCTGCAGATCCTCGGCTCCAGCGGCACGGTCAACCTCCCCGGCAACGACATCGTCTCGCGGCTCTACAGCACGATCTTCGGGCAGCAGGCCGCCGCGTACGGGGTGGCACTGGCCGGGGTGGCGCTGTTCGTCCTCTCCTCGCTGGTCGGTGCCAGACGGCGGCGGGCGGCGGGGGTGCCGTACCGGCCGCCGACCGACCTCGTGCTGCGCACGGTGGCACTGGCGGTCATCGCGTTCCTGGCGGCGTACACGCTCAACCAGTACAAGGGGCTGCCGCTGGCGCTGCTGATCTTCCTGATCTTCATCGTGATCCTGGACTTCGTGCTGCGCCGCACCACCTACGGCCGGCAGGTGTTCGCGCTCGGCGGCAACATCGAGGGCGCCCGCCGGGCCGGTATCAACGTGTCGTGGATCAGGATCAGCGTCTTCGTCATCTGCTCGACCATGGCCGGGATCGGCGGCCTCTTCCTGGCCGGGCAGATCCAGTCGGCCAGCCAGACCTCCGGCGGCGGCAACCTGCTGATGAACGCCATCGCGGCCGCCGTCATCGGCGGGACCAGCCTGTTCGGCGGGCGCGGCAGCACCTGGTCGGCGCTGCTCGGTGCGCTGGTGATCGGCTCGATCCAGTCCGGGATGAACATCGAGGGGCTGAGCAACGCCATCCAGTTCATGATCACCGGTGCGGTGCTGCTGGCCGCGGTGGTCGTCGACTCGCTCGCCCGCCGCACCCAGAAGGCGGCCGGCCGGGCCTGACCGGACAGCACCGAGGGGCGTCGAGGCCGATCGGCCGGGGCCATAGCCGCTGACACATGGGCTGAAGGCCCCGGCCGATGGGCCGTTCCGGGCGCCGCGCCGATCGGGCAGCCTCGTCTCCGGACGGTCCCGCGGTCGGCGGGCCGGGTGCGGAGGGGAGGCGGGGACCGGATGCCGGAGGTGTCGCGGGCGGTTTCGCGGGCGGTGGGGGTCAGCTGTCGGAGCGGGGGGAGGCCGGGGCGGACGGGGAGGCGGGAGTGGCAGGGGTGGCCGGGGCGGCCTCGCGGGCCAGGGCGAGCAGGGCGCGCTCGGTGACGGTGAGGGCGTGGTCGGCGCGGTAGGCGGCCGAGATCAGGCGGCGCGGCGGGGCGGGGTGCACGTCGAGCCGGGTGAGTTCGGCGCCGGCCAGCTCGCGGTGGACGGCGGGGCGGGAGAGCAGTGCCACGCCGTGACCGGTCTCCAACAGCCGCTTGATGGCCTCGGCCGAGCCGACCTGGGCGGTCCGGGCCTGCTGGAGGCCCCACAGGGCGAGGGTCTCCTCCTGGGCGCGGCGGTCGCTGGAGCCGGCCTCGCGGAGCAGGAACACCTCACCGGCCAGCTGCGCGGGGGTGATCCGGTGGCCGTGCAGCCGGTGGCCGCGTCCGGCGGCCAGGACCAGTTCCTCCTGGGAGAGCGGGAGCTGGACCAGCCGGTCCTCCCGCAGCCGGCCGGCAACCAGGGCGATCGAGCAGGAACCGGAGAGCAGCCGCCGGGCGATGTCCTCCTGGTTGCCGATGTGCAGGTCCACCGCGACCTGTGGGAAGCGCCGCCGGAAGGCCTGCAGCAGCGGGGGCACCAGGTAGCTGCCGACGGTGGTCGTCGCCCCGACCGAGAGCACCCCGCTGTCGGCGCGGCCCGCCGCGCGGGTGGCCTCGCGGGCCTCGGCGGTGAGCCGGACGAGGTCGCGGGCGTAGCCGGCCAGGACCGTGCCCGCGTCGGTGGGGCGCAGACCGCCCGGTCCGCGGTGGAGGAGTTCGGTGTCCAGGTCCTCCTCCAGCTGGCGCAGGTGCTGGGAGACCGTGGGCTGGCTCACCCGCAGCCGCCGGGCCGCGGCGGAAAGGCTGCCGGCCTCCAGGATCTCCAGGAAGACCTGGAGTCTGCGGATATTCACTGGTCCCCCGAGCGGATATGGCGGAGCGGGTGGCACCTGGGCGGGCCACAGGATCATAAGGGCAGGTCGGAGTGGGTGCAATCCTGCCGATCTGCGGGGATTCCAGGAATGGGTGGAATGATCGTGAAAAATATTCTGAGTATTGACGACCTGGCGAACGACGAGATATCCGCCGTGCTCGACAACGCGGCCCGGATAAAGCGCGAGGGCGTCCGCGGGACCGAGCTCGCCGGGAGGATCGCCGCGCTGCTGTTCTTCGAGCCGAGCACCCGGACCAGGCTCTCGTTCGCCTCGGCGGCCCAGCGGCTCGGCATGGGGGTCATCGGGTTCGACGATCCGGCGCTGTCCGGCGCGGCGAAGGGCGAGTCGCTGACCGACACCGTCCGGGTGGTGCAGAGCTACGCGGAACTGATCGTGCTGCGCCACCCGCGGGCGGGCGCGGCGCACGAGGCGGCGGGCGTCGCGGCCGTTCCGCTGGTGAACGGCGGGGACGGCGGGCGGGAGCACCCCACCCAGACGCTCTACGACCTGTTCACCGTGCGGGAGCGGTTCGGGCGGCTCGACGGTCTGCGGGTGGGGTTCTACGGCGACCTCCGGTTCGGACGGGCCGCCAACTCGCTGGCGCTCGCGCTCTCCCGCTTCGGTGCCGAGCTGACCTGGATCGCGCCCGCGGACCTGCAGCCGGCCGAGGAGGTGGTGGCCGCCGTGCACGGGCGGGGTGTTCCGACCGCGAGGGCCGAAGAACCGGCGGAGGTGCTGCCCGGCCTCGACGTCCTCTACGTCTCCCGGCCGCAGCGCGAGCGGTGGCCGGCGGGACTGGCGCCGGAGCTGCCGCCCGTCACCCGGGCGCTGCTCCGGCGGGCGTCCGAGGACCTTCTCGTCCTGCATCCGCTGCCGCGTACCGGCGAGTTGGCGGTGGACGTCGATGCCGACCCCCGGGCCGGGTACTTCCAGCAGGTCGCCAACGGGGTGCCGGTCCGGATGGCGGTGCTGCGGCAGCTGCTGTCGGGGTGACGCGGGGCGGTCGGGGTTGCTGGTCGGGGGCCGGTCGGGGTGGCCGGCGCCCCCGGGGGAGCGCCGGCCACGGGCCCGTCCACGGCTGTCCGCCTACGGGCGGCGGGCGGCGAGCAGGGTGAGGCCCAGGGCGGGGTCGGACCAGGGGGTGCGGAGCTGGGTGAGTCCGGCCGAGCGCAGGGCGGCCTCGAGCTCCGCGGGGGCGGGGGCGCGGCCGCCGGTGAGGGCGAGGTCGAGCCGGGCGGCGGCGGCGCCGAGGGGGCGCCTGGGCAGCAGCGGGCAGGGCAGCAGCAGCCAGCCGCCGGGGAGGAGCGCCCCGGCGGCGGCGTCGACGGCGGGGCCGAGGGCGTCGGCGCCGAGCGTGGCGGCGGGCAGCCAGGCGAGGGCGAGCCCGTCGTCCGGCGTGAAGTCGGCGGCGCTGCCGGGGCGGGATTCGACCGTGCCGTCGGCCGGGTCGCCGGTCGTGCCGTCGGTCGGGGCCTTCGTCGGGGTGGCGGCCGGGTCGCCGGTCGTGCCGTCGGTCGGGCGGGCCGGTTCCAGGGAGAGCACCGGGACGAACGGGATCTGGCGGGCCAGTGCGGCGGCGGAACGTCCGCCGTCCGCCGCGGCGCAGCCGATCCGGGCGCCGGGGCGCTCCAGCAGGGCGGTCAGGCCCTCCAGTTGCCCGAGGGCGGTGGTGACCAGGGCGTCCGCCGTGGCGGCGGCCTCGTCGCCGCAGCCGGGCACGGCTTCGCGGGCACCGAGGGAAGGGCTGCCCGGTCCGGAGGCGGCCGGGGCGGCAGGGCCCGGTGCGGAGGCGGCCGGGGCGTGCAGGCGGGCGCCCCCGGCCAGGGCGCGGCGCAGCCGGGCGGCGAACGCGCCAGTGCGCGGGCCGCCGATCAGGACGCGTTCGAGGCCGGGGTCGACGAGGTGGCGGCCGTCGGTGTCCCGGCGCACGACGCCGACGTCGAGCAGGACGTCGAGCAGGTCCTCGGTCAGGCCCTTGGTCAGGCCCTTGGTCAGGCCCGTGGGCAGGTCCCCGACGGCCTCCGCCACCGTGCAGGGTTCCAGCAGCCGGGTCAGCAGGCCGGTCTCCCGGGCGAGGGCGCAGGCGAGCAGGCCCCGGGCCCCGGCGGCCAGTTCGGCCGGGCGCCCGCCGGCGAGGCCGGACGGGCCGGGCGGAAGTGCGTCCGGGGCCCGGCCGGCCCGGACGGCCGCCACCAGGGCGTGAGCGCGGTCGAGGAACGCGGCGCAGCGGGCGCGGTCGTCGGCGCCGAGGCCGTCGAGGTCGTCGAGCCGGGCCGCCGCGACCACCGCCCGGGTGGCCTCGGAGGGCTCGGCGGTGGTGGCGGCGTGCAGCGCCCACCAGGCGTCGGCCAGTTTGGCGACGTTCCGCTCGGCGGCCTCCTCGCGGACCCGCCGGCCCTCCAGGCCCACGATGGTGCGCTGGCCGAGCTGGACCAGCAGCATCTCCTGCGAGCCCTGGCCGGAGATCAGGCCCAGGACGTCGCGCATGAACCGCTCCCAGGGGAACGCGGACATGTACGCCTCGCCGCCCTGCAGGCCCATCACCACCTGGCCGACCCGCAGTGCGCACTCCGCGGCGTGGTGCTTGGCGACGGTGGCGAACTCGTCGAAGTGCGGGTCCCGGTCGGGCGAGCGGGTGCCGTCCAGCGCCCGGTGGACGGCGGCGCGGGAGGTCTGCAGCAGCATCCGCAGCTCGCCGACGGAGCGTTCGACGTTGGTGTGGTCGAGCACCCGGCGCCCGGTGCGGCGGCGGTCGGCGAGCGCCTCGACGCAGGCCTCGGTGACGCCGTCCAGGGCGCCGAGCACGCCGCAGGCGCTCATGGTCCGCCGGATGCGGGCATAGGTGTTGAGCTCGCTGAGCGCGTCGGCGCGCCAGACCAGCCGCCACTGCGGCAGCCGGACGTCGTCCAGCAGGACCTGGCCCAGGCCCATGGTGTGCAGGCCCATGGTGTCCAGGGGCACCGCGCTGACGCCCGGGTCGTCCTTCTCGACCGCGAAGGCGAGCATGTCGTTGGACCCCTCCTCGCGCAGGAAGAGGACGAACAGGTCGGCGAAGCAGGCACCGGCGATGAAGCGCTTGGCGCCGTTGAGCACCCAGGTGTCGCCGTCGAGCCGGGCGGTGGACCGGTAGTCGTACGGGTCCCGGTTCTCGTAGGCGCCCTGGACGCCGAAGCGCCGGCCGGCCACCAGGTCGGGGACGTAGCGCCCGATCAGCTCCGGGCTGCCGCTGGACAGGATCAGCTCGGTGATCTCGACGCTGATGTCGATCAGCACGGCGAGGCCGGGGTCGCGGGAGAGCCGGGAGAGCTCCTCGACCACCACACCCCAGGCCAGCTTGTCGCGCCCGGCGCCGCCCGCCTCGACCGGCAGGGAGAAGCCGAACAGGCCGAGTTCGCCCGCCTGTCGGAAGACCCGGCGGTCGATCGGCCGGTTCTCGCGGTTGCGGAAGTGGGTGCCGGGGTTGGCGGTGTCGAGGACCAGGCCGCCGAACCGGCGCCGGGCCTCGCGGCGGACCAGCTCGACCTCGGCGTCGAGGGTGCGGTGGGTGGCCCCGGCGCGGTTCATCACGTCGACGGCGTGGGCGCGGGGCGTCCGGTCTGCGGTCGGTTCTCCGGTCGGCGTCATGCGGCGGACTCCCCGGCCTGGGCGAGCAGTTGTCCGATGGTCTCGTCGCCGAGGAAGCGTTCGAGCGGGATGGTGAGGCCCGCGCGTTCCTCGACCTCGACGGAGAGCTGGGCGGCGGTGAGCGAGTCGATGCCGAGCTCGCCGAGCGGGCGGTCGAGCGGGATCTCCTGCGGATCGACGCCGAGCAGCTCCCCGATCAGGCCCGGCAGCCAGCTGTCGGTGGACCCGGTGACGGCGTCCTGGTGTCCGGTGGTGATGGGGTCCTCCTAGGTTGTTCGTTCGGGGCCTCGGTACTGCGGGGCCAGCCGCAGGGGGACGAGGGAGAACGCGCGGTCGTCGTCGTCGAGTTGCTGCAGTCGGTGGACCAGTCGGTGCTCGGACTCGCGGTCCGGCCCGACCGGCAGGCCCAGTCGGGCGAGGACGCGGCGCAGTGCCACGCTCAGCCAGGCGCGGTCGGCGGCCAGGCCGCCGAGGGCGGTCCGGCGCTGCAGCCAGGTGTGCAGGCAGCAGGCGCCCGCGTGCACCAGGCAGTGCCGGCGGGCGGCCTCGTAGGCATCGGCGCCGCGGACCTCGGACAGGGTGCGGAAGGTCTCCCGGGTCTCGTCCCGAACCATCAGCAACGTCCGCGCCATCGAGGCGAGTTCGGGATCGTCCGCGAGCGCCGCCACGGCCTCGTCGAGGAGGTCGAGCACCTCGTCGGTGCCGCCGTAGGTGAGCGAGGGGCGCTGCTCCCGGGGCGCCAGCGGCGGTACCGGGTCGCCGAAGCCGAACAGCAGCGGCAGCGGAAGTGCGGGGGAGCCGCCGGAGCGACGGGCCCGGCTGAGCAACTGGGCGCGGATGGTGTCCAGTTGGACGAGCTCGGTGCCCTCGAAGACCGGGGTGATCGCGGCGTCGCGGCTGAGTTTCTGGAACGCGCCGCCCGCCACGCCCTCACGCAGGTAGGCGCGGGCGCTGAGCACCTCGCCGCAGGCGCCGATGCTGTCCAGGCAGAGCCCGGGGACGAGGTACTTCGCCACCGCGGACCACAGCGGCATCCGCTGCCGGGCCACGTCGAGCGCGCGGGCGGCGGACAGCGCCGTGCACTCGGCGACCAGCAGATCGGCGAAGCCGCGGGCCAGCAGCGCCCGGACGGGGGCCAGTTCCAGGGCCGGTTCGCCGTACAGGACCCGCTCGCGGGCGTGCCGCAGGGCGATCCGCAGGGCGGTGTCGGCCGCGCCGAGGCCCATGCCGCCGACCAGGGTCCGGGTGTACTGGAGCATGCCGGAGACCATCTCGATGCCGCGTCCGGGGCGGCCGAGCACGGCGTCGGGGCCGACCGGGCAGTCGTCGAGGGTGAAGCCGCTCAGGTCGTGGCCGCGCAGGCCGTGGGTGCGGACCTTGGGCAGCCGCCGCACCCCGCCGGAGCCGAGGGAGTCGGAGCCGAGGGCGTCGGAGCCGAGGGCGTCGAAGTCGAGGGCGTCGAAGTCGAGCAGGAACAGGCCGAAGGACGGGTCGGAGGCCGCGAGCACGGTGGCGAAGGAGGATCGCCGGCCGTTGCCGACCAGCCACTTCCGCCCGTTCAGCAGGAAGCCGCCGTCGACCGGTGCGGCGCGGGTGGCGGTGGCCAGCAGGTCGCTGCCGGCCGCCTCCTCGCTGATGCCTGCGGTGCCCCAGGCGCGGCCGAGCACCAGCTCGGCGACCCGGCGGCGCTGCTCGTCGTCGCCCCAGATCCAGACCGGGGTGGCGGCCAGGAAGGTCGATCCGAGGCCGACCGGGACGGCCAGGTCGCGGCGCGAGGCCGCGCGGACCACGGCGGTGAGGGTCTCGAAGGACGCCAGCCGGCCGCCCTCGGAGACCGGCACCAGGTGCTCGTGCAGACCGGCGGCCCAGGCGGCCCGGTACGCGTCGACGGGCTCGGTCTCCGTCTCGTCGGCGTGCAGGCCGCGGGCCAGCGACATGCCGGTGTCGGGGTCGAAGGGGCAGCCCAGGGCGCGTTCCAGCTCCTCGGCGGCCGCGAAGGCCGGCAGTGCGGGGGCCGACAGTGCGGGGGCCGCGGTGGCGGGCATGCCGGAGGCCGCGGTGGCGGGCAGGTCGGTCGGCATCAGGTGCGCTCCACCACGATCGCGTACGGGCCGCCGCCGTCCTCCTCGGCGGACACCAGCTCATGGACGAAGGTGAGGCCGGTGCCGTGCCGGTGGGCGGTGGTGCGGACCTGGAGGAGGTCCCAGAGCTGGCCCGCCCGCAGCCAGGTCACGTCCAGCCGCCGGATGCCCTCGCTCAGCGCGCGGCGCAGCTCGGGGGCCCGGCCGCCGTGCGTCCGCAGCAGCTCCTCGCGGGCGCCGGCGGCGAAGCCCAGCGACTCGGCCCAGTACCACTGGTCGGCCACCTCGCAGTGGTGCCGGTGGACCCGGAACTCCGCGGTGCCGGAGGCGAGTTGTTCGCCCTCGCGGGCGAGTTCGGCCCGCAGCGCGGGCACCGCCGAGCGGTACGGGGAGCGCTCGACCTCGTCCGGCTCGAAGCGGGCGAGCAGCTCGGCCGGCAGGCCCGCGGGCGAGCCGGACAGCGCCTCGTCGCCGCTGAGCCGCAGCGGCACGGAGGCGGCGCGGGTGCGCACCGCGACGCCGTCCGGGCCGGAGAGCGTCATCTCGACCTCCAGCTGGGAGGCGTGCGGCCCGCGGACCCGGGCGCCGACCTCGACCCGCACCTCGTCGGCGTCGTGGAACCGCAGCGGGCGCTCGTACTCCAGCTGCCAGGCCCAGAGCACCAGGCCGACCCGGTGCTCGGCGACCAGGGTGCGGTGGCTGGCGAGGTGGTCGCGCAGCCAGCGGGTGCCGGCCTGGAACCCGAGCCGGCCGACGGCGGTGGGGTGCAGCTGGGTGGGGGAGAACAGGCTCGCGTCGAGGACGACCTCGTAGCGGGAGCTGCGTGCCATCGGCGCCTCAGCCCCCGGAGATCGCGGTCACGATGTCCACCCGGTCGTCCTCGGTGGCCTCGCGGTCCAGCTCGTCCAGGGTGAGCTTCTCGCCGTTGAGGGCGATCAGATGGGTGGCCCGGACGCTGCCCTCGCGGTCGAGCAGCACCTCGCCCAGGTTGGGGTAGCGCTCGGTGAGCGCGGTCAGGCCCTCGCGGACCGTGCCGCCGTCGACCTCGATCTCGTTCTGGTAGTCGGTGAAGCGGAGCAGGATGCCCCTGACCTTGACGATCATCGCCCGGATCCCTTCGATGGAACGGTCATGTGGTGGTGGTGCGGGGCGCCGCGAGGGGGGCCTGCCAGCGGACCAGCTCCTCCAGCTCCCCGGCGAGGAACTGCCGTCGGGTCAGCCAGCGCTGTACCTTGCCGCTCGATGTCTTGGGGAGGGTGCGCGGCGGGATGAGGACGACGGTGTGCGGCGGGACGCTCAGTTCGAGCGACACGGCCCGTCGGACGGCATCGGCGGTGGCCTTGTAGCGGGCCTCCCCGGCGGGGTCGGCCTCGTAGACGACGACCAGCCGCTCGACGGCGCCCTCGTCGTCCTCGACCGCGAAGGCGGCGCCGCAGTTGCGGCGGATGCCGGGGACCGCCGCCTCGCAGACCCGCTCGATGTCGACCGGGTGGTGGTTGCGGCCGTTGAGCACGATGAGGTCCTTCATCCGCCCGGCGACGAAGAGCTCGCCCTCCAGCTGGACGCCGAGGTCGCCGCTGCGCAGGAACGGGCCCGCCCCGTCGGCGGTGGTCGCGCCGAAGGTGTCGGCGCTCTCCTCGGGGCGCCGCCAGTAGCCGTCGGCGACGCTGGGCGAGCCGACCCAGATCTCGCCGACGGCGCCCTCGGGCCGGGGCTCGCCGGTCTCGGGGTCGACGATCAGCAGCCGGGTGTCCGGGCCGGGGACCCCGCAGCCGACCAGCGACCGGACGGCCTCGCCGGGCTCGGCGGGGCGAGCGGTGCCGGTGAGTTCGAGTGCGTCGCGGGCGAGGTCGACGGAGCGCCAGCCGCCGAGCGGCTTGCCGCCGGTGACGAACAGGGTCGCCTCGGCGAGGCCGTAGCAGGGGTAGAAGGACTCGGCCCGGAAGCCGGTCGGGGCGAAGCGCTCGGCGAAGCGGCTGAGGGTCTCGGGCCGGACCGGTTCGGCTCCGGTGAAGGTGAGCTCGACGCCGGACAGGTCGAGCCCGGCGACGTCGGCGTCGGTCGCCCGGCGGACGCAGAGGTCGTAGGCGAAGTTGGGCGCGCCGGTGATCGTCGCGCCGTAGCGGGAGACCATCCGCAGCCAGGAGAGCGGTCGGCGCAGGAAGGACACCGGGGACATCAGGCTCACCGGGATGCCGTGGGACAGCGGGGTGAGGATGCCGCCGATCAGGCCCATGTCGTGGTACGGGGGGAGCCAGAGGGCGCCCGAGCTGGCCGGATGCATGCCGAAGCCGCGGGCGATCTCGGCACAGTTGTGCAGCAGCCGGGCGTGGCTGAGCAGGACGCCGCGGGGCAGCGAGGTCGAGCCGGAGGTGTACTGGAGCAGGGCGGGCTGCTCTGGTCGGGAGGGCGGCGGGGCCGGGTGGCCGCCGTCGGCCGGGCCGGGCTCGGCGAGGTCGATCGCGATCACCCGCGGGGTGCGGCCGGCCAGGGCGACGGAGAGCCAGTCGGCCATCAGCGGGGCGAGGTCCGAGGTGGTCAGCACCACGTCGGTGCCGGCGTCCTCGATGATCGCGGCGAGCCGGGGCAGCGTGCGGGCCAGCCTGGTCGGGTCGGGCGGGAAGGCGGGGACGGCGGGCGCGCCCGCGTAGAAGCAGCCGAACAGGCCGGCCAGGTAGTCCGGCCCGGGTGCGAAGAGCAGCAGGGCTGGCTCGGGCCGGCCGTCGGTGGCGGCCAGGATCGCGGCCGCGACCGTACGGGCCCGTGCGTCGAGCTCGGCGTAGCCGATCTCGACGGCCGACTCGTCCTCCGCGACGAAGCGGTACGCGACGGCGTCGGGCGACTGGACCGCCCGTCTGTGCAGCAGTTGTGCGAAGCCTTCCGGCCCGTGTGCATCCATGGCAAGCAACCCCGGTGCCCTCCCCCGTACTTGACCGGTCCGTGAAGTGTTACAGCAGTATTGACACGGGGTCAATGATCTTCTTGGCATGTGCATCCGGCATGCGGGCGGGGATTGACACTGGCGGGTAACAAAGCGCATGGTGATCAGGCCCACCAGCGTGTGCGGGGGGTCGAGTGCGGCCGGAATCGCTGCCAACCCTGTTGGCGGCGTGGGGAGTTGTGGCGCAGTGCACTCGGCTGACGCGCGGGGAGACGCCTCCTTGCGCGTGCCTGCACACGTGCCCGGGCGTGCGGCCCATCGGGGGAGAGCGGGCCGGCGGCAGCCTTGACGGCGGCCCTGACGGCGGTCCTGTGGCGGGGTCGCGCAGGTGGACCGGATCGGCTCCGGTGGCCGGATCACCCCCGGAGGTGCACCAGACCACCCGTCCGCCGAGGAAGGACGCCCGCATGGCCGACCTACCCGTGACGTCCGGCGCGAGCCGGGGCGCCGTGGGCGGCGCATCCGCCGATCCGCCCGCCGCACCTCCTGCCGAGCCGTCCGCCGGACCGCCCGTCGCCCTGGTGCTGCTGTGCTGCCTCGGTGCCTTCGTGGCCTTCCTGGACAGCACCATCGTGAACGTGGCGTTCCCGAACATCGCCGCGACCTTCTCCGCCACGGACCTGCCGACGCTCTCCTGGGTGCTCAACGGCTACAACGTGGTGATCGCGGCCTTCCTGATGCCCGCCGGACGCGCCGCCGACCGGCTCGGCTGCCGCCGCTCCTTCGCCGTCGGCCTCACCGTCTTCACGCTCGCCTCGGTGGTCTGCGGGATGGCCGGCTCGGCCGCCGTGCTGATCGCCGCCCGGCTGGTGCAGGCGGTGGGTGCGGCGATCCTGGTGCCGACCTCGCTCGCGCTGCTGATGCCGATGTTCCCGATGGCCAGACGGCTGATCGCGGTCACCATCTGGGGTGCGGCCGCGGCCCTGGCCGCCGGCATCGGCCCCGGACTCGGCGGACTGCTGGCCGAGCACTGGTCCTGGCGGGCGGTCTTCCTGGTGAACGTGCCGATCGGGGCGGTCGCCGTCTGGGCCTCCCGGCGCCTCACCGAGCAGCGCGAACGCGGCGGTCCCACCCCGGACGTCCTCGGCGCGGCCCTGCTCGGCGCGGCGCTCGGCCTGCTCGCGTTGGGCCTGGTCAAGGGTCCGGACTGGGAGTGGACGACCCCCGGCACTCTCGGCTGCCTGGCGGCCGGGGCCGCGCTGGCGCTGCTGGCGGTGCTCCGCAGCGCGCGCCACCCGGCGCCGGTCATCTCGCTGGACCTGCTGCGCTCGCGCAACGCCGTCGGCGGCAACATCGGCTCGATGCTGTTCTCGGTGACCTTCTACGCCGTCATCCTGAACAACATCCTCTTCCTGACCGGGCACTGGCACTGGTCGCTGATCACGGCCGGACTGGCCACCACACCGCCGCCGATCGCCACCGCGCTGGTCGCCCGGCCCGCGAGCCGGCTCGCCGAGCGGTTCGGGGACCGGCCGGTGGTGATCGCGGGCTGTCTGACCTACGTCACCGGCACGCTGCTGCTGCTCTGGGGCGGCGGCCGCAGCCCGGACTTCCTCACGCACTGGCTGCCCGGGGCCGCCGTCATGGGCGTCGGCGCCGGCCTGGTCTGGCCGGTGCTGGGCGCGGTGGCGCTGGCCGGGGTCGAACCGGCCCGGCTGGCGACCGCGAGCGCCGCCAACGCGGCGTTCCGCCAACTCGGCGCGGTGCTCGGCACGGCCCTCGCGGTGTCCGTCGTGACCTCGTCCGGGGCCGACGCGCTCGGCGGGGCCCGGGCCACCTGGTACCTGGCGATCGGCTTCGCGCTGGCCGTCGCGGTGCTCGCGGCGGTGACCGTCCGGCGGGGCTCCACGACGCGGCCGCAGCCGTCGGCGGACACCGGCCAGACGGCCGTCCTGGAGTAATTCCGGCGGAATACGGCGCGGTCGCGCCACTTGATTCGATCTCAACCCTCCAGTGGATCACGGAGGTTATTGGACCTTGCTCCGAAATGTATCTGACGCAACGTTAACTGCAATGTAACTATGATCACTTGGCCAGGTCAGCGGCCAACTTGTATGATTCCGGACTATGGTGACGCCCGAAGTTGAGTCCTACATCCGGCAGAAATTCGGCGAGCACGCCGGCCTCGCGGACGACGAGGTTTTCGCCGACGACGTGACGCTGGCCGCGGTGATCAGCCGCAGCCCGAAAATGACCAACAGCATTGATCTGATGGAGGCGTTCGCCCGGACCGCGAACGGTCTCCGCAAGGACTACGGCGTGCGCGTTCGGCTGCCCTCGCTGCCCCTCGACACCCCGACCCCGACGGTGCTGAAGGTCTTCCTCGAGGAGTTCGAGCGCCAGAAGGCCAAGGAGGAGGTCGCATGAGCATCATCGAGTCGGACACCGCCGTTCCGGTCATCCGGAAGTCGGTCATCCCCAGTGAGCCGCCGGCCATCATCACCGACCTCTGGGACGCGCTGACGGTGCGGAAGATGTCCCTGATCGACGTGACCTGGGAGCAGCAGCGGCTGCACGAGTCCCGCCGGTGGAGCGTCGTCGAGATGCTCTCGGCGGTCGACCTGGACAGCCTCACCCCGCTCGACCGCAACCTGGTCTGGAACGCCGGCCGCGCCGAGCTGACCACCAAGCCGGGCGCGGACCGGCTGGAGCGCCAGGCCGAGGCCGAGGTGCGCCGCTGGGAGAAGACCAACCCGGCGCTCGCGGCGGTCATGGAGGCCTGCGGCACCTGGAGCCGGTACTGGAACGAGGAGGAGGCCCACCACGAGACGGTCTTCAACCGGCTGGCCGACGTCAGCGGGATGGAGCCGATCGACGACGAGACCTTCCTCGCCTTCCGCAAGGTGTTCCCGGACGACGACATGCTCCGGACCCTGGTGCTGCTCGCGATCTCCGAGATCACGGCCGCGGTCAACTACGGCCAGTGCCAGCACGTGATCCAGGACGAGGGCCTGCGCCGGATCTTCAAGCAGGTCGCGGCGGACGAGATCCAGCACCGCAACTACTTCGTGTCCTTCGCGAAGGCGCTGGTGGACAGCGGCGAGTACCCCGCCAAGGACGCCTTCGCGGTGGCCCACCTGTTCCTGCGCGAGGACGGCGAACTCCAGGGCAGCGCCCGGGACCAGCGTGTGGACCGCGGCACCCACGTCAACTGGTGGGACCACCTCGACACCGCCGACACCGGCTACCGGCCCGAGGCGCTGGAGAAGAAGGAGCAGCTGGTCTGCGGCGCGCTCAAGAAGATCACCGGGATCGAGGTCCACTCCCGGGACGAGGTCGAGGACGCCTGGATGGACCTGCTCGACAGCTGACGCGGCCCGCTGGGCGCCGCGCGGCACGGTGTGAGCGCCGCGTCCGCCCGGTGGCGCCGCGCGGTGCCGTACGGCACCGCGGGCAGCGGTATGTGCAGCAGGCGGAGGGCGGTCGGCGCCCTCCGCCCCCGGCCGGCGCCTCGCCCGGCAGACTCCCGCACGATCAATCGGACGGTTCCGACGTGTTCTTCGGCGAATCACGCCTCATGCTCCCGGTGCGCCCCAACGACCTCGACGTGCTGGGGCACGTCAACAACGCGGTCGCCCTCGAGTACCTGGAGGCCGGGCGGTGGGACTGGCTCGGCAGGCTGGGGCTCGTCCACGGCGACCGGATGATCGCGGTGGTCGCCCGCACCGAGATCGACTACCTGGCCGAGATCCCGCGCGGACGGGTCGAGGTCCGGACCTCCCTGGTGACGCCCTCCGAGGAGGAGTGGGACGAGGAGGGGATGACCTTCCGGGCGCGGTTCCGGCAGCGGATCCACCTGGCGGGGGACGGTCCGGAGGGGGCCGACCGGCCCGCGGTGGACGCGCTGGTGACGGTGGCCTTCCTGGACGCGGGGCAGCGGTGCCTGGTGTCCCTGCAGGACTTCCTCGCCGCGTCCACGCCGGAGGCCGCGGAAGCCGCTTCGGTGCACGCGTCGGCCGTCGTGCCCGCGCTGGTGTCCGTGCCCGCGTCCGTGTCCGAGGCCGCCTCGGCGGCGACCATCAACCAGTAGGAGGGGCCCGGTGCTCGAACTCATCCAGCGCAACCAGGAGTGCCCGCCCGAGCGGGGGCTCTACCTCTACGACAAGTTCTCCGATCCGCCGGAGTTCACCGCCTACCGGGAGTTCCCCGAGCGGATCGCCGCCTACGCGGACTTCTTCCGCGAGCAGGGCATCGCCCCCGGATCCCGGGTGCTCTTCCCGTTCGAGACCTCCCTGCCGGTGATCCTCTCGTTCCTCGGACTGCTGGAGCTCGGCGCGGTACCGCTGTCCGTGAAGCCGTTCGTGCTGAACACACCGAAGGACGGCTACCAGGAGTTCCTGGCCCGGGTGGCGCGGGACCACGGCGCGGTCCGCGTCCTGGACGTGCCGACCCTGGCCACCGTCGACCTGCCGGTCGAGACCCTCCCGCTGCCGCCGGCCGGCCTGCGCAAGGCCGGGGCCCGGCTGCGGACGCCGGGGGAGGACGAGCTGGCCTTCGTGCAGTTCTCGTCCGGCTCGACCTCCTTCCCCAAGGGGATACCCGTCCGGCAGGGCGCCCTGCGCGCCAACCTGGCCATGATCACCCGCACCGACGGCCGCAAGCCCGAGGAGCGGGTGAGCAGTTGGCTGCCGCTCTACCACGACATGGGTCTGGTCGGCGGGATGCTCTCCTGCTTCGCGGCCGGCTGCGACCTGCTGCTCGCCGAGCCGGTGACCTTCCTGTTCGACGCGCGCGGCTGGTGGGAGCACATGGGCCGGGAGCGGGCCATCGGCACCGTCATCCCGAACTTCGCGGTCGACTACTCGCTCAAGCTGATGCAGGACCTCGACCCCGAGGAGATCGCCGAGATCGACCTCTCCGGGATGCGGTCGGTCTACCTCGGCAGCGAGCCGATCAACCTGCCGAACCTGGAGTCCTTCCTGGACCTGATGGCGCCCGCCGGCCTGCGGCGCGACGTCTTCATGCCCTGCTACGGGATGGCCGAGGCCGTCCTGCTGGTGGCGAGCCGCCCGGTCGGCAGCCCCGTCCGGGTGGCCGCCTCGCCGTCCGGCCTGCCGGCGATCTCGGTGGGCCCGCCGCTCGCGGAGTTCGCCGTGCGGCTGCGCGACGAGGACGGGCGGATCTGCGGGGAGGGCGAACTCGGCGAGATCGAGCTCGCCGGGGGCAGCCTGGCCGCCGCCTACTACGGCACCGACCTGCCGATCCTGGGCGAGGACGGCTACTACGCCACCGGTGACATCGGCTTCCTCGCCGACGGCGAGCTGTTCATCACCGGCCGGATCAGCGACCGGATCAAGGTCAACGGCCGCAGCCTGTTCGCCGCCGACTTCGAACAGGCGGTGGAGCAGCTGCCGTTCGTCCGCGACGGCCGGACGGCGGTCGCGCAGATCGGCGCCGACATCGTCGTGCTGACCGAGGTCGAGCGCGAGGCGCGGGTGGACGTGCCGGGCAGCCGGGCGCGGATCGTCGAGCACCTGGTGCAGGCGATCGGTGTGACGGTCCACGCCGGGGACGTCCACTACCTGAAGCCCGGGCAGCTCCCGCGCACCAGCAGCGGCAAGCTGCAGCGGCGGGCGATCGTGGCGGCGTACGAGCAGGGGCGGCTGGAAGGGCTGACGTTCGGCCTGGAGGGCTGAGGCCGGGGGCGGATCCGCGCGATCCCGCCTCCTGGCGACTGCTTTCCGCCCGTCCGTGCGCGGGAAGGGTTCCGTACGCGGGCAGGGTCCGTGCAGGCAGGGGTCCGTGCGGGCAGGGGCCTGCGCGGGCAAGGGCGCCACTACGCGATAGGAGCGATGCTGCATGCCGAAGCTGGAACGGGACGGCGAGGTCTTCGTCCTGCACCTCGACGCCGATGACGAGAACCGCTTCCACCCCGATCGGCTCGCCGCACTGGAGGCGGCGCTCGACGAGGTGGAGGCCGCGGACGGCCCGCGCGCGCTGGTCACCGCGGGCAGCGGGAAGTTCTGGTCGAACGGCCTGGACCTGGACTGGCTGCTGAACAACGGCGACCAGTACGCCGCGTACCTGGACCGGGTGCACGCGCTGCTGGCCCGGACGCTGGCCTCGCCGGTGGTCACGGTGGCCGCGCTCAACGGGCACACCTTCGCCGCCGGGGCGATGTGGGCGCTGGCCCACGACTTCCGGGTGATGCGCGCCGACCGCGGGTACGTCTGCCTGCCCGAGGTGGACCTCGACCTGTCCTTCCAGCAGGGGATGTCCGACCTGCTCCGGGCCCGGCTCGCCCCGCAGGTCGCCCACGAGGCGATGACCACCGGCCGCCGCTACGGCGGCGAGCAGGCGCTCGCCGCCGGGATCGTCGACGCGGTCGCGGACGCCGGACAACTGCTCGGTGCAGCTGTCGAGTTCGCCCGGCCGCTGGCCGGGAAGTCGCGTCCGGCCCGGGGGCAGATCAAGGAGATGCTGTACTCCGGGACGCTGGCCGCGCTGCGCACCCCGACGGTCGTCTGACCAGGCGGTGCGCCGGCGCGGTGCGGGACTGCCGCGGGTCGGGCCCCGGGCCGGTGGCGGTCGCCACGGTCCGGGGCCCGACCCGCCCGGCAACCAGCCTGACCTGTCCGGTCGTTCTGCGAGAGCTGCCGGCAGCAGGCTTGCTCGGCAGGTCAGTTGGGGGTCGGCAGCTCGTGCAGACCCAGGGCCAGCCAGGAGTCGGCCTCGCAGTGCAGCAGCCGCCAGCCGCTCAGCGGGCCGTCGGCGCCGGTGAGTTCGCCGCAGGCGGCGCGCAGGCCGTCCTCGGCCTCTAACAAGGTGCCGGCCGCCACGAACACCACCGCGTCCAACGCGCCCGCGGTCGACCGGATCCGGGCGTGGCTGAGCCGGGCCGGACCGCGGAGCCCGTGCTCCAGTCCGTGCCGCACGGCGGGCGCCGCCACCGGCTCGCGGGGCGGGCGACCACTGGGCGTCTCCAGGTGGACGCGAATCACGTACACCTACGACAGGGTGACGGATCGCCGGCCGCTGTGCGGATCCGTACCGCTGTCACGGTTCTGTCTGGCAGCAACATGCCGCCGGTGTCCGCGGGGGTTCTCCTCCGGCCGCGGCCCCGGCGTGGTCGCCGCCCTGCGGGCCCCGTTCGAGCAGGCCTGGAAGCAGGCCCACCCGCCCCCTCGTGACCACCCTCGTGCCCCCTCGTGACCACCCTCGTGCCCCCTCGTGACCACCCTCGTGCCCCCTCGGCGACCGCGCCGGCGCACGACCCGCCCCCCCTCGGCCCCCGGCCCGACGGTCCGTCGGACACCGCCGGGCGACGGCCCGCGGACGCCCCGTGACCTGGGGCTGGGCGGCGGAGCTGTCAGGCGTGCGTGATATGCAGTGCGTCTGGAGTGGCTGACGAGCGGCCATGCGAAACATGCCAATGATGCTTTGAGGGGGCCTTACCGATGGCGCTTTTCCGACGCGGCTCCGGCACGGACACGGCCGAGGGCCGGTCCGGGCGCTGGGGGTTCGGGCGGCGCGGCTCCGCCGGGCAGGGTGCCGGGTCGCCCGTGCTGGATCCGGCGTACCGGGACGAGGGGCTGGCGCTGCTGCGCGCGCAGGCGGACGCGGGGGACTGGGCCGCGCTGCGGCCGGGGCTGGCGGCCGTCGGCGACCAGACCGAGCTGACCTGGATCCTGGCCGAGCTGGCCGACGTCCGCGGGGTCGAGGAGTGGATCGGCCGGGCCGTCGCCGACGAGCCGGAGTCCGCCCTGCCGCTGCTGCTCTCCGGCGCCCGGCAGGTCGCCTGGGCCTGGGAGGCGCGCACCCGCCAGCGGGCCGAGTACGTCTCCGAGGAGCAGTGGAAGACCTTCCACGAGCGGCTGGAGACCGCCGAGGAGCAGCTGTTCGAGGTGGCCGAGCGCGAGCCGCAGTGGCTCGCCCCCTGGTACTTCCTGCAGATCAGCGCCCGCGGCGCCTCGCTCGGCCGGGAGATCGGCCGCTACCGCTTCGAGGCGGCGGTGCGCCGGGGGCCGGGGCACCTCGGCTCGCACAAGCAGCGGCTGCAGCAGCTCTGCGCCAAGTGGGGCGGCTCGCACGAGGCGATGCACGCGTTCGCCCGCGCCTCGATGCTCGACGCCCCCGAGGGCAGCCCGCTGGGCGAGCTGGTCGCCCTCGCGCACCTGGAGCGCTGGCTCGACCTGCCGGACGGCGAGGACCGCGCCCACCTGGCGAGCCCGGCGGTCCGGGCCGAACTGCGCGAGGCGGCCGAGCGGTCCGTCCTGCACCCGGCGTACCGGCGCTCGCTCGGCTGGCAGAAGGCCCACAACACCTTCGCGATGACCTTCGCGCTGGCCGGTGACGCGCAGACCGCGCACGCACTGTTCGAGGCGCTCGACGGCACCGTCACCGAAGCCCCCTGGCACTACCTCTCCGGCGACCCGGTCGAGAACTTCCGCGCCCACCGGGACCGGTGCGCCCGCCAGGCCCGCTGACCGCGCGCCGCCGCCCCACCGTCACCCACGCGACCGAAAGAGCCTTTCCGGTGTCCCGTCACGAGAACCCGTCCCACGCCGACCCGTCCGCCCCGAAGCCGCCCGCGCACCAGACGGACGGCGGTGACCCCGCGAGCGCCCACACCTTCCAGGTGGACCTGCGCGGCCTGGTGGACCTGCTCTCCCACCACCTCTACTCCAGCCCCCGGGTCTACCTGCGCGAACTCCTGCAGAACGCGGTGGACGCGATCTCCGCCCGGCAGGCCCTCGACCCGGCGGCGCCCGCCCGGATCACCGTCCACGCCGCCGACGACCTCACGGTGACCGACACCGGCATCGGCCTCACCGAGGCCGACGTCCACACCTTCCTCGCCACCATCGGCCGCAGCTCCAAGCGCGACGCCGAGGGCCGGCTGGACGGCGCCGGACTGGCCGGCGCCCGCGGCGACTTCATCGGCCAGTTCGGCATCGGCCTGCTCGCCTGCTTCGTGGTCGCCGACGAGATCACCGTCGTCACCCGCTCCGCCGCCACCCCGGACGCGCCCGTCATCGAGTGGCGCGGCGCCTCCGACGGCCGGTACACCATCCGCACGCTGCCGCCGGAGGCCAAGCCGGAGCCCGGCACCACCGTCCGGCTGGCGCCGCGCGCCGACGCCGCCGAGTGGACCAGGGCGGACCGCGTCCTGTCGCTGGCCCGGGACTTCGGCAGCCTGCTGCGCCACGAGGTCACCGTGGTCGACGGCCGGGGCACCGCCCACCGGGTCAACCACACCCCGCCGTGGGCCGACCGGCAGGGCTCCCCGCTGGCCCGCCGCGACGCGCTCGCCGAGTACTGCCGCGCCACCTTCGACTTCACCCCGCTGGACACCATCGAGCTGGACCTGCCGCTGGTCGGCCTGCGCGGCGTCGCCTACGTCCTGCCGGACGCCGCCGCGCCCTCCCGCCGGGCCGGCCACCGGGTCCACCTCAAGGGCATGCTGCTCTCCGATCAGGCCGCCGAACTCCTGCCCGACTGGGCGTTCTTCGTCCGCTGCGTGGTCGACACCGACGGTCTGCGCCCCACCGCCTCCCGCGAGGGCCTGTACGCCGACGAGACCCTCGCCGCCGTCCGGGACGCGCTCGGCGCCCGGATCCGCGACTGGCTCACCGGCCTGTCCGCCAGCGACCCGGCGCTGCTGCACCGCTTCATCTCCGTGCACCACCTGGCGGTCAAGGAACTCGCGCGCTACGACGACGAGTTGCTTCGGATGCTGCTGCCCTGGCTGCCGTTCGAGACCACCGACGGCAACGTCACCCTGGACGAGTTCGCCCGGACCCACCCGGTCGTCCTGGTCACCCGGACCGTCGAGGAGTTCCGCCAGGTCGCCCCGATCGCCGGCGCCGCCGGCCTCGGCGTCGTCAACGGCGGCTACACCTACGACCGCGACCTGGTGCACCGGCTGCCCGAGATCCGCCCGGGCACCTCGGTGGCCGACCTCGACCCGACCACCGTCACCGCCCACCTGGACACCGTCGACCCGGCCGCCGAGCTCGCCGCCGCGGCCTTCCTCACCATCGCCCGCGAGGTGGTCGGCCGCTTCGACTGCGACGTCGCCCTGCGCAGCTTCCACCCCACCAGCGCGCCCGCCCTGCTGCTGGACAACCGGGAGGCCCGGCACGAGCGCACCCGCGCCCAACTCGCCGACGAGGCCGACGGCCTGTGGGCGGACATCCTCGGCTCGCTGCGCGCCGAGGTGCCCCGCGCCCAGCTGGTGCTCAACCACCTCAACCCGCTGGTGCGCCGGGCCGCCTCCATCACCGGCCGCGAGCTCGCGGTCACCGCCGTCGAGGCCCTCTACGGCCAGGCGGTGCTGCTGACCCGCCGCCCGCTGCGCTCCAGCGAGAGCGCCCTGCTCAACCGGTCGTTCATCAGCCTGCTCGACCACGCCATGCTCGGCCACGAGTCGGCCGGCCCGCAGAAGGAGTCCTGACCGATGGACCGACTGGACACCACCGAGGCCGTGATGGCGGCCCTGCGGGAGAACGACGCCCGCCCCTACGGCCGCCAGCGGACCGTCACCGCCGAGGAACTCGTCGACGCGGCCGAGCAGTTCGACGACACCGCGACCCGGGCGATGGCGCTGCTGGAGCTGATGGAGGCCTACCAGTACGACGGCGAGCGGACCAAGTCCCCGGTGGTCTTCGCCCGGGTGCTCAAGCTGTGGGAGCGCGAACCGGAGGCCTTCGGCGAGTGGGCCGGCCAGCAGGTCTTCTGGCGCTTCAAGTGGGTGGCCTCCTCGCTGATCGGCACGCCCGACGTCCCGCTCGACGGGATCCGCCGCTGGCACACCGAGATGCGCGACCGCTACCGCGCCGCCGGGCACGGGCTCCAGCCCTACTACGCCCAGCGCTACCACCTGGCCGCGCACACCGGCACCGGCGAGGCGGACGCCTTCGACCTGTGGGCCGCCCGGCCGCGGACCGGACTGAGCGACTGCGCCGCCTGCGAGATCCGCTCGCAGGCCGTCCACCACGTGCGGGCCGGCGACGACCGGCGCGCACTGGAGGTCTGGCAGCCGGTACTGGACGGCGAGAGCACCTGCGCCGAGGAGCCCTACCTCAGCCACGCCAACGCACTGCTGCCGATGCTGCGCCTGGGCCGGCTGGACGAGGCCCGCTCCAGCCACCTGGTCGGCTACCGGTTCGCCCGCGGCAAGGCCGGGATGGCCCGGGTGATCGGCCTGCACCTGGAGTTCTGCGCGCTCTCCGGCAACGAGCCGCGCGGCCTGGAGATCCTCTCCGAGAACCGCGACCTGTTCGCCGCCACCGGCGACCCGCTGGGCCGGCTCGGCTTCCTCACCGGCGTCGAGGTCCTGGTCGCCCTGCTCGCCGAGCGCGGCCACGGCGGGCTGACCGTCAGCGGCCCGCCCGGGGGCACCTGGACGGTGGACACGCTGCTGGCCCGCGTCCG
Source organism: Kitasatospora sp. NPDC058170 (assembly GCF_042883905.1). NCBI lineage: Bacteria > Bacillati > Actinomycetota > Actinomycetes > Kitasatosporales > Streptomycetaceae > Kitasatospora > Kitasatospora sp. NPDC058170. Next base: position 41,759 of record NZ_JBHVUV010000035.1, on the reverse strand, counting down.
CACCGAGGCGGACGAACTGGCCGCCCGCTTCGACGCCCGCAACGGCACCGGCCGGATCGGCGAGAGCCGGCGCGAGCGCCTCGCCCGCCGCCCGCTGCTCGCCGAGCCGCTCGCCCTCGGCGTCCGCGCCGCCGCGTCGCAGCTGGTGGAGAGCGCGCCGCCGGCGCCGCGCCGCGCGGCCGAACCGGTGCCGGAGGACTTCGCCGACCTGGTCGCCCGCGCCCGCGAGCTGGACACCGTCGCCCACCCCGACTCCGACCGGCTCTGGCGGACCGTCACCGAGCGCTTCGAGGCGGACGGCTACGTCCACCGGGAGGGGACCGCGGCCGGCACCGCCGGGCGGCTGCGCGCCGAGATCGCCGAGCAGCGGGCCGCGGACGCCCTCGACCGGGACGACTGGACCCGCGGCAAGGCCGAACTCCTCCGCGCCGCCGACCTGTTCGAGCAGGAGGGGATGCCCGGCCGGGCGCTGGCGCTGCGCACCCGCGCGCTCGTCGTGGAGCTCGGCGACGTCGAGGGCGTGACGACGGACTGGCCCGCCCTGGACGACGCGCTGCTCCGCTGCGCCGAGCTGGCGGCCGCGGGGACCATCGACCCGGACGACCACCTGGTCGTCCTCCACTCCCGGGCCTTCTCCGCGCACTTCGACCTGGTGCACGCCCTGCCGGAGCCGTCGGCCGAGGTGGTCGAGCGGTTCGAGGCCGCCGTGGCGCGCTACGGCGAGGCGGCCGCCGAGCAGGGCGCCGTCCGGCGCACTGCGACCGCCCGCCAGTACACCGCCGACGTGGCCGCCCGCCAGGGCCGCCTCGCGGAGGCGGCCGCGGGTATGAGGCAGACCCTGGAGCTGCTGGAGGGCGCCGGGCTGCCCTGGCACACCCCGCGGGTGCTGGGCCTGCTCGGGCAGGTGCTGCTCCAGTCGGGCGAGACGGCCGAGGCGGTCACGGTGTTCCACCGGGCGCTCGCCGAGGCCGTCCGGTGGGCCGACGACTCCTACCCGTTCGGCCCGACGTACACGATGCTCGGCCACGCCTGCGCGCACCTCGGGGACACCGCCGCGGCCGTCCGGGCGCTCTCCGAGGCCGCGGCCCGGTTCGACCGCGAGGGCGCGGCGTGCGCCGAGGAGGCCGCCCGGGTCCGGCTTCAGCTGGCCGACGTGCTGCGGGACGCCGACCGGCCGGCCGACGCGGTGGCCGTCCTGGAGTCGGTGCTGCTGGAGGCGGGCCCGGAGCCGGACGAGCGGATGCTGGCGCAGGCCCGGCTGGACCTCGCCCGCGGGCTGTTCGAGCTGGAGGAGTACCGGGACTCGGCGGAGGAGTACCTCCGGCTCGCCGATGTGGTCGCCGGCTGGGAGGACGACCGGAACACCCACACCCTGGTCGCCGCCGAGGCGACCATCGCCCTGGCCAACGCGGAGCTCTGGGAGGCCGCCCACACGGCCCGCGAGCGGGCCCTCGCCGCGCACGCCGAGTCCGACCGGGCGGACCAGATCGCGGCGATGCTGCGGGAGCTCGCCCGGCTGACGATGCGGGCCGAGGGCGCGGACGGGCTGGAGTCCGCCCTGGCGCGGCTGGCCGAGGCGGACGCCGTCCGGCAGCGTGCCGAGGAGCACGGCCAGGAGTACACCGACTGGTACCTGCGCGGCGCCGCCCACTACGAGCGGGCCCGGGTCTACGCGGTGGCCGGCCGCCACGAGGAGGCGCTGGCCTCGGCGGAGCGGGCGGTCACCGCCTACGAGGCGGGCGGCGGGCCGGCGGAGACGCGCCGGGCCGAGTCGGTCCGGCTGGCCGCGCTGATCGAGGGCACCGACCTCGGCCGCCCTGCCGCCGCCCGGGCCAGGCTCACCCCGGCGATCGAGCGCTGCCGCGCGGCGGGCCTGTCCGAGGCGGCGGGGATCCTGGCCGACCTGTGGGGCCGGCTGGCGCAGTAGCCCGGCGGGAGCGCAGCCCGGGTGGGCCCGCCGGTGCGGCGGGCCCACCCGGGCCGTGCGGGGGATCAGCAGGGGCCGTCGTCGGACCAGACGCCCCACTGGCCGCTCGCGGACGGGTTCTCGTTCAGCGTCCACCACTTGGCGTGGTACTTGTGGCCGCTGTAGGAGACCTTGTTGCCGCTCGTGTAGGTGGTGCCGGCGCTCCACGCCGGGTCGCTGCAGACGCCCGGCGGCGGGCTGGTCGGCGGTGTGGTGGGCGGGGTCGTGGGCGGTGTGGTGGGCGGGGTGGCGCCCGCGAACTTCACGGTGAACCGGGTGAAGTCCCAGTCGTTCTGGGCCACGCTGGAGCACGAGCCGGACAGGCCGGGGTCGACCGTCCCCGGGCACTGCCGGTCGCGGTTGACCGACCAGTAGGTGTACCGGGCCAGCTTGTGCGCGGTGGCGAAGTCCAGCACGGTCTGGAAGTCCGCCTGGCGGAAGTACTCGGCCGCGTCGGTGCGCCCGTTCATCAGCGAGACGCCCTCGTGGGCGTAGGCGTTGGCCTCGCTCCAGCCGAAGGTGGTCTGCAGGATGCGGTTGAACGCGACCAGTGCGTCGGTCTGCGCGGTGGCGCCGTTGAAGCCGCCGTCGAAGGGCATGATCGAGTAGTTGTCGGGCGTGAAGCCCTGCGACTTGGCCTCGTTGAGCATCTGCTGGCCGAACCAGCCGGTGCCCGCGCCGGTTCCGGCGGTGGTGATCGAGACGTACAGGCCGGGGTTGTTCTGCTGCAGGATGCGGGCGGCGCCGATCTCGTTGTGGATGGCGGCCGCGTTCTCGTACTCCGGCTCCTCCAGGTCGAAGTCGATCGCCTTCAACTGGTACTTGGTGACCACCTTCTGGTACCCGGCGGCGGTGGCCTCCGGGGTGCCGCAGCCCTGGCCGAGCTTGTTGCCGCCGTAGCCGCCGACCGAGACCGAGACGTCGCCGCCCTTGGCGCGGATGGTCTGGATGACGGCCGGCATGGTGGTGTCGGTGTCGATCGAGGAGGTGCCGCCCCAGGCCGGCGTACAGCCGCCCTTGTCCAGGATGAAGGCGAGCTGGAAGGCCTTCTGCCCGGTGGCGTCCATCACCGCGGCCGCGTCCGGCGGGCTGTTGTCCTCGGGCATCAGGTACGGCGCCGAGGCGTACCAGTTGCTGCCCAGACCGGTGTTGGCGGTCTCGGCGGCGGCGCTCGCGGAGCCGGTTCCGGCCAGGGCCGCGAGGCCGCCGGCCAGCAGGCCGAGCACCCCGGCCACGGCGGCGGCGGTCCGGTGGCGTCTGCGGTGCGGGTGGACGGTGGAGTGCTGTGGGGGAAGGGCGCGTTCCATCGGAACCTCTCCAGGAAACGGCAGGGGAAGGCCCGTCCGCGCCAAGGTGGGGGCGGCGCAGCGGGCTCAACAGCCGCACGGCAGGGCGAACTTGCGGGCGGCCTCCACTGGTATAGACCTGTCTGGAAAGTCCGTCAACCCTGTGGCGGTCAAGCCTTCGTCACCGCGGTCCGGGCGGTCGGTGCGGCCCGCGTTTCCGGTGCGCGCTCAGTGCGCCGCACCGGCCCCGTGGGCTTCCGTGCCGCCGCGGGCCGCGCGGCGCGCGGTCATCGCCCAGGCCGCCACCGCGGCCGCCGCGAGCAGCGCCCCGGCCGTCCCCAGCGCGTGCTGGGCGCTGAGCCCGGCGGCCCGCCCGGAGCCGTCGCCCGCCAGGTAGACGCCGCCGACGACGGCGACGCCGAGCGTGCCGCCGAGTTGCTGGACGGCGTTGAGGAGCCCCGCCGCCGAGCCGGTCTCCTGCGGGGAGACGCGGCTCAGCGCGGTGGTGAAGAACGGCGGGGTGAACAGGCCCACGCCGAGGCCGGCCAGGGCGAGGGCGAACGGCAGGCCGGTCGGGTAGTCCCCGGCGGGCGCGGCCCGGTAGGCGAGGGCCGCGGCTGCCAGGCCGGCGGCGAGGGCGGCGACACCGGCGTGCAGGACCCGGGCGCCGTAGCGGGGGACGAGGTGGCTGCCGGCCGCCCAGGAGGCGACGGCCAGGCCGGCGGACCACGGCAGCAGGGTGAGGCCGGCGGTCAGCGGGCCGGTGTGCAGGCCAAGTTCCAGCTGCAGCACCACGGTGATCATGACGCCGTTCATGACGGCGAAGAACAGGGTGGAGGTGGCCAGCGCGGCGGGGAAGGCGCGGCCGCGCAGCAGGGACGGCTCGACCAGCGGCGTGCGGCCGGCGGCGGCCGCACGCCGCTGGTGGGCGGCGAAGACGGCCAGGACGAGCGCGCCCAGCCCGGCGGCGGCCCACGCGCTGTCGTCCGGCGCGCCGGTGCCGGCGGCGAGCGGGCACACCAGCAGCGCGGTGCCGGCCATCGCCAGCGCGGTGCCGACCGGATCGAGGCGGGGGCGGACGGGCGCGCGGTCCTCGCGCAGGCGCGGGGTGATGGCCAGGACGGCGGCCGCGAGCGGCAGGTTGACCAGGAACACCGCCCGCCAGGAGGTGCCGAACAGGTCGGCGTGGGTCAGCACGCCGCCCAGGGCGGGGCCGAGGACCGCGGACAGGCCCATGACCGGGCCGATGGTGCCCAGCGCCTTGGGGAGCTCGTCGCCGTCGAACATGGCGCGGATCAGCCCGAAGGTCTGGGGGATGATCAGGGCCGCGGCGGCGCCCTGCACCGTGCGCATGCCGATGAGGACGGCGGCGCCGGGGGCGAGTGCGCAGGCCAGCGAGGTGAGGGCGAACGCGCTGACGCCGATCCGGAAGACGCGGCGGCGGCCGGCGATGTCGCCGAGGCGGGCGGCGGTGAGCAGGCCCAGGGCGAAGGCGAGGGTGTAGGCGGCGCTGTACCAGGGGATCGTGGCGGTGGCGCCGCCGAGGTCGGCGTGGATGACGGGGCCGGCGACCTGGACGATGGTGGCGTCGAGCAGGTTCATCGCCTCGGCGGTGAGCAGCGCGATCAGGGCGGTCCACCGCCAGCGGTAGGCGGGCGGGGCGTCGTGGGCGGTGCGGGTGGCGCCGTCGGCGGTGCCGGCGGGCGCGGTGGAGTGCTCGGCCATGAAGTCCCCCGGTGGGTGGGTGGTTCGGCGTGGTGTGCGGATCCTCGGAGCCGCGGACTGCCGGGCGGCCGCCGCGGCCGGTCCCGGCTGACCACCACCCTGGCCCCGCCCGTCGATCCGGTTCCACTTCCGGCCGCAGGATCGACGATTCCATCCATCCGGGGCGGCTATTTTGGGGAATATGATCGAACTGGACGACCTCGACCGCGGCCTGATCCACGCCCTCCACCTGGATGCGCGCGCTCCGTTCACCCTCATCGCCGAGGTCCTCGGCTCCTCGACCCAGACCGTGGTGCGCCGCTACCGCCGCCTGCACGCCGAGGGCGGTCTGCGGGTGGTCGCCCTGCCGACCCCGCGCAGCGCCCGCACGCACCAGTGGTTCGTCCGGCTGACCGCCGCCACCCGTACCGCCCACGACATCGCGGTCGCCCTGGCCCGCCGGCCCGACACCTCGTGGGTCCGGCTGACCTCCGGCGGCACCGAGATCGTCGCGATCATCCACACCGCGCCCAGCGGCCCGGACGCCCACTCCCTCCTGCTGCGCGACATCCCGCGCACCGCCGGCATCACCGCGGTCTCCGCGCACTACCTGCTGCACACCTACCTCGGCGGGCCGACCGCCTGGCGCGGCCGGATCGGCGCGCTCACCCCCGAACAGGAGGCCCGGCTGCGCGCCCACGACGTCCCGGCCGGAGCCGGAGCCGGAGCCGGGTCCGGTGCCGGGTCCGGGGTCGCGGGTGAGGACCCGTACACGCTCACCGACGCCGATCTCCGCCTGCTGGCCGTGCTGCGCGAGGACGCCCGGACCAGCTACGCGGAGCTGGCCGCCGCGACCGGCTCCACGCCCGCCACGGTCACCCGGCGGCTGACCGAACTGCGCTCGCGCGGCGCGCTGTTCTTCGACATCGACATCGAACCGGCCGTCCTCGGCGCCACCGTCTCCGCGCTGCTGTGGATGCAGGTCGCCCCCAGCCGTCTCGACGAGGTCGCCACCGCGCTGGCCGGCCACGAGGAGCTCGCCGTGGTCGCCGCCACCACCGGGCCCACCAACCTCGTCGCCCACGCGCTGTGCCGCGATGCCGAGGCCCTGCACCACTACCTGACCCGACGCGTCGCCCTGGACGCCATCACCCGCATCGAGACCGCCCCGGTCCTGCGCACCTACAAGGCCGCCGCGACCCTGCGCGGCTGACCGCCCGCCGCTGCTGCCCGGCACCTGCCGCCGGCTTCCTGCCGCCTGCCGCCGCCGATCCGGAATCGGATTCTCCCATTCCGAATTCGAGGTCCGAGGTCCCGATGTCGATGGCGGTCGAAGTTGGTCTAGACAAGCTGTTCATGTGTCGTATACGTTTCCGAACGCGAGATCTCGTCAGTAAGTGAACAGCCGCTCGTACCCCCCTGCCGCAGTGTGGAGGAACAAATGGTTAAGGCAATTCTCAACCTGGTCGATCTCACCTTCTCGCGTGGGCTCAAGGAAGAGGCCGCCGACGCGCAGTGCGCCTGCCCGGCCGGCACCAGCTCGTGGTGCTCGGGCAGCACGCTCTTCGTTCGCACGTGCTGCTCCTGGAACTGCGCGGTCGCCCCGTCGTGTGACGTCTACGCGATCACCAACGCCTGCTGAATCCCGTCCTGACGAAACCTTCGTCCTGACGAATCCGGCAGACTGAGAAACAAGACCGCCGGCGCCCCCGCCCGACTCGGGCGGGGGCGCCGGTGACGGGGGAGCCATGACTGCATACCTCTTGCTCGGCGGCCGCTGCGTGCTCGCGGCGGTGTTCGCCGTCTCCGCCCTGGCCAAGTTCCGCGCGCCGCGCGACTTCGCCTCCGCGCTGCGCGCGATGGCGGTCGTCCCCGAGCGGCTGACCGGCGCGACGGTCGTCGCGGTACCGGTCGCCGAGATCGCCCTCGGCCTCCTGGTGTGGGCACCCGCACCCCTTGCCACCTGGGCTTTCGCCCTTGCCGGCGGATTGCTCGCGCTGTTCGCGGCGGTGCTGGTCTCGGTGCTCCGGCGCGGACTGGACGTCTCCTGCTCCTGCTTCGGGGCGTCCGGCGTGCCCGTGAACCGCGCCCACGTGGTGCGCAACCTGGTGCTGCTCGCCATCGCCGGGACCGGCCTGGCGGCGAGCACCGCCTCCGGTTCGGAGGGCCTCGCGGTCGCCGGAGTGGCGCTCGCCCTGCTCGTCGCGGCCTTCGCCAGCATCCTGATCATCGCCACCGACACGCTGGTCGAACTCTTCTCGACCGCCCGCTGACCCATTCCCGCCGGATCCTCCCGACCACCCTCCTGCCGTTTTGCGCGGCCGCGTGCTGGAACGAGGCAAAGATTCCCATGACCACGATCTCCGTCATTCTCGTAGGCTGTCTCTCGGTAGTCAATCTGGTACTCACCCTGGCTCTTGCGAAGAAAATCACCCAGATCTCCCACGGGAATTCACACGGAAACTCACACGGCAATTCCCACGGCTCCTCCGGTGGAATTCTCACGGGCGTCTCGATTCCGGAAAACAAGCTGCCGGACGGCGCCCTGATGCCCCGGTTCCAGGCCGTCTCGATATCGGACGGTCCGGTATCCGGAAATGACCTGACCGGTGACCGGGCAGTAGTCGGATTCTTCTCGACGAGCTGCGGGCCGTGCCTGGAGCAGGCTCCGGACTTCGTCAAGGCCGTCGCCGGGTACCCCGGCGGGCGGGACCAGGTGCTGGCCGTGGTGAAGGGCACCGGCGCGGTGGGCGACAAGCTCGTCGAGATGCTCGAACCGGTCGCCCGGGTGGTGGTCGAGCCCGCCGGCACCGGCGAGGGGTCCGTCGCGGAGGCGTTCGGCATCGTCCGCTGGCCCAGCTACGTGGACATCGACGCCGAGAGCCGGATCACCAACCGGCTCACGTCCGGCGACCTCACCATCGCGCCCGCCACGCTGTGACCGGCCCGGTGACCAGCCCCCCGACCAGCCCTCCGGCCGGCCCGGCGCCCGGCTCCCCGACCGGCCCGGGTCCCGGCCCGGTCGGTGGGGCGGCCCGCCACCGGCCCGCCACCCCGGCCGAGGGCCGCCTCGCGCTGAGCTCCGGCCTCGCGGCCTGCGCGCTGGCCTGGCGCGCGGGCCCGTCCGCCCTGCTGCTGTCGCTGCTCTGCAGCCTGTTCGTCGGCCTGCTGCCGGCCGGTACCGCGCTGCTGGTCAGCGATCTGTTCGACGGCCTGGCACCGGCCGGGGGCACCCCGGCCGGTGCGCCGGTCGGCACCTGCGTGCTGCTGATCGCGGCGAGCCTCGGCCTGGCGCTCACCCCCTCGCTCGGCGAGTACGCCCGGGCCCGCAGCAGCCGGGCCATCCGGCTGCGGGTGCAGGAGGAGCTGTTCGACGCGGTCAACCGCCTGCCCGGCCTGCGCAACTTCGAGGACCCGCGCTTCCAGGACGAGCTGCGGCTCGCCCAGCAGGCCGGCGGCATCGCCCCCGACCTGCTGGTCGGTTCGGCGTTCAGCAGCCTGCAGGCGCTGCTGACGGTCAGCGGCTTCCTCGCCACCCTGTTCGTCGTCAACCCGCTGCTCGGCGGGCTCACCCTGCTGCTGACGCTGCCCCTGGTCCGGGTGCAGCTGGCCGCCGGGCGGCGGCGCGCGGCCGTCCTGCGCGAGACCATGCCGCGCAACCGCCGGCAGATGTTCTACGGCAGCCTGGTCGCGGACGTGGACGCGGTGAAGGAGATCCGGCTCTTCGGCCTCCAGGACTTCATCAAGCAGCGGGCCCGCACCGAACTCGTCGCGGTCGCCGCGGCCGAGAACCTGACCGACCGGCGGAACCTCGCCTGGCGGCTGCCCGCCTCGCTGCTCGGCGTCGCCGTGTACGGGCTCGGCCTGGTCTGGGCCGTCCGGGCCGCCCGGCACGGCGAACTGTCGATCGGCCAGGTCTCGATCTGCCTGGCGGCGGTGGCCGGCATCCAGGCCGGGGTGGGCCAGCTCGCGAGCACCGGCTCGTCCGCCTACCAGGCGGCCATCACCTTCGCCCACTACCGCGCGCTGAGCAGTGCCGAACCGGACCTCGTCCTGCCCGCGGTGCCGCTGACCCCGGGGCCGCTCGGCGGGACGATCGAGTTCCAGGACGTCTGGTTCCGCTACCACGAGGACGCGCCGTGGACCCTGCGCGGCGTCGACCTGACCATCCCGGCCGGCTCGGTCACCGCCCTGGTCGGCCTCAACGGCGCCGGCAAGAGCACGCTGGTCAAGCTGCTCTGCCGGCTCTACGACCCCGGGCGCGGCCGTATCCTCTGGGACGGCGTCGACATCCGGGAGTTCACGCCCGAGGCCTACCGGGAGCGGATCGGCGTGGTCTTCCAGGACTACTGCCGCTACGACCTCACCGCGGGCGAGAACATCGGCCTCGGCCGGCTCGCCCACCTCCAGGACGCCGAGCGGCTCACCGCGGCCGCCCGCGCGGCCGGCGTGCACGAGCGGATCGGCCGACTGGACGGCGGCTACGACGCGCTGCTCAGCCGGATCTTCATGCCGGAGGGCGCGGGCACCGGCTGGGGCCACTCGCTCTCCGGCGGTGAATGGCAACGGCTCGCCGTGGCAAGGGCGTTCATGCGGGCGGACGCGGACCTGATGATCCTCGACGAGCCCAGTGCCGGCCTGGACGCGGCCGCCGAGCAGGAGGTCCACGACAGCCTGCGCGAACTGCGCCGGGGCGCGACCAGTGTGGTCATCTCGCACCGGCTGGCCGCCGTCCGCGACGCCGACCGGATCGTCGTCCTCGGCGACGGACAGGTCATCGAGGAGGGCGACCACGAGCGGCTGATGGCGCTCGGCGGGCGCTACGCCGAGCTGTTCACGCTCCAGGCCTCGGGCTACCAGGACGCGGCGCCCGGCTCCGCGCCCATGCCCGGTGCCATGCCCGGTGCCGTGCCCGGTGCCATGCCCGGTCCCGTGCCCGGTCCCGTCCCGGTGCCGGGACATCCGGTCCACCAGCGGTAACGGAGGGAGTCCCGTCATGCAGCTGCTCCTCACCGCCGCCGGCGCCGTGGCCGTACTGCTGGTACTGGCCGCCGCGCTGGCCCGAGCCGCCCTGTCGGTGATCGTGGTCGCGGGGTGGAGCATGGCCCCCACGCTCCGGCCCGGCCAGCGGGTGCTGGTCCTGAGCCGGCGGTTCGCCCGGTTGCGGCCGGGCCGGATCGTGGTGGTCTCGCGCGAGGCCCTCGGCCTCCCCGCCGATCCCTCCGCCCCCGCCGACCGCCCCGGCCCCCGCCGGCACCGCCTGCTGGTGAAGCGCCTCGCCGCGCTGCCGGGGGATCCGGTGCCGGAGCCGGTCCGTGCCGCCGTCCCCGCCACCGCCGTCCCCGGCGGCCAGGTGGTCCTGATCGGCGACAACCCGGCGTTCAGCACCGACTCCCGGCTCTGGGGCGCCGTCCCCGCGCACAGCGTGGTGGGCGTGGTGCTGGAGGGCGTCAGGCTGCCGGCCAGGCCCGCGCCCCGGCGGGGCTGAGACCACCCGCCGCCCGGTTCCCCGGGGCCCGGGCCGGCCGCGGTGCCGGCGGCCGGAGGGCCCGTCAGCAGGGCGGTTAGAGTGACGGGGTGAGTGAGGAACAGCAGCCGGTGACCGTCTGGGCGCAGCTGTGCGCCCACCCCCGGCGCTTCCCGTTCACCCTCCGCGCCCTGCGCTGCTGGGGCTACCTGGTCGGCGGCGCGGTGCTCGGCCCGGTGCTGGGCGCCCTGCTGGCCGTCCTGCTGGTGGCGGGCCTCGGCCTGTCGGTGTTCGGCATCGGCCTGCTGGTGCTCCTGGCCGTCGCCCTGGCCGGCCTCCCGGTCGGCGCGCTGGAACGCCGCCGGCTGCGGCTGGTCGAGCCGGCGCCGGTGGCCGACCCGCACCGCCCGCTGCCCGGCGCCGGCCGCGGGGCCTGGCTGCGCACCCGGCTGCGGGAGCGCGCGACCTGGCGCGCACTCGGCTACACCGCCCTGCTCGGACCGGTGCTCGGCGCCGCCGACCTCGGCTTCACCGTCCTGCTGGCGGGCTCGGCCACCCTGGTCACCACCCCGGTCGTGGTCTGGGCCCTGGCCCCCGAGACGGTGATGGTGATCCCCGGCCGGGCCATCCCCGGCCCGGTCGAGGCGCTGCCCGCGACCGCCGTGGGCCTGGCCGGCCTGCTGCTCTGCGCCTACGCGGGCGCCCTGCTCACCACCGCCCACGTCCGGCTCGCCCGGTTCCTGCTCGGCCCCCGGGACGAGGACCTCGGCCGTCAGGTCGTCGAACTCACCCGCTCCCGGGCCCGCCTGGCCGACGCCTTCGAGGCCGAGCGGCGCCGGATCGAGCGCGACCTGCACGACGGCGCCCAACAGCAGCTCGTCGCGCTCAGCATGACCCTGGGCCTGGCGGAGTACGAGCTGCGCGCCGAGACAGCAGCAGGCCCGGCGGCCGACCTGGTCGCCCGGGCCCGCGGCGAGGCCCGGCAGGCGCTGGAGCAGCTGCGCAGCCTGGTCCGGGGCATCCATCCGCAGGTGCTCACCGACCACGGGCTGGCCGCCGCGGTGGCCGAGGTCGCGCTGCGCCACCCCGTCCCGGTGGAGGTCGACATCGACCTGCCGGCCCGGTTGCCCGGCCTGGTCGAGACGACGGCGTACTTCACCGTCACCGAGGCGCTCACCAACGCGGCCAAGCACAGCGGCGCGAGCGCGATCTCCGTGCTGGGCCGGGTCGAGCACGGCCGACTGGTGGTCCAGGTGACGGACGACGGCCGCGGCGGGGCCGACCCGGCCGCCGGGGCCGGACTGCAGGGACTGGCCGACCGGGTGGCGATCCTGAGAGGCAGGCTGATGGTGACCAGTCCGATCGGCGGGCCGACCAGGCTCCGGGTGGAGGTGCCGTGCTCCGGATCGTGATCGCCGAGGACGCCGTGCTGCTCCGCGCCGGGCTGGTCGAACTGCTCACCCGCGGCGGGCACCAGGTGATCGCCGCGGTCGGCGACGCGGCCGGGCTGGCCGCCGCGGTGGACGCCGACCGCCCGGACGTCGTCGTCACCGACGTCCGGATGCCGCCCGACTTCCACGACGAGGGCCTGCGGGCCGCCCTCGACCTGCGCGAGCGGCACCGGGGCCTGCCGGTGCTGGTGCTCTCCCAGTACGTGGCCACCCCGTACGCCACCCGGCTGCTCGGTGCGGACGAGGTCCAGCCCGCCGGGCTCGGCTACCTGCTCAAGGACCGGGTCGGTGACGTGGCGGACTTCCTGGACGCGCTGCGCAGGGTGGCGGCGGGGGAGACGGTGATCGACCCCGAGGTGGTCCGGGTGCTGCTGCGCCGGCAGTCCGGCGACCGGCCGCTGACCAGGCTCACCCCGCGCGAGCGGGAGGTGCTCGCGCTGATGGCGGAGGGGCTGAACAACCAGGCCCTCGCCCAGCGGCTGACCATCACCGAGGCCTCGGTGGTCAAGCACTGCGGCAACATCTTCATGAAGCTGGACCTCGACCCGACCGAGGGCAACCGCCGGGTGCTGGCCGTCCTGGCCCATCTGCGGAGCGAGTAGCGCCGGGCCCGGACCGGGTCGCGTCGGGTCGGGTCGGGGCCGTGACCGTGCCGGTGACCGGGGTTCAGCGGCGCGGGGCGGGCGCCTGCGCCGGGTCGAGCAGGTCGGCCAGACGGCGGGCGGAGGCCTCCCAGGACCACTCCCGCGCCACCCGGCGCCGCCCGGCCGCACCCATCGCGGCCCGCCCGGGGTCGCGCAGGATCCGGGTGAGCGCCGCCGCGACGGCCGCGGGGTCGCGGCCGTCGACGACCGACCCCGTCACACCGTCGAGGACGGTGTCGGGCGCGCCGCCGGAGTCGCCCGCGACGACCGGCAGGCCGGCGGCCGCGGCCTCCAGGAAGACGATGCCCAGGCCCTCCGCCTCCAGACCCGCGCGCCTGGTCCGGCAGGGCATCGCGAAGACGTCCGCGGCCGCGTAGTACGCGGGGGTCCCGGCGTGCTCCCGGCCGCCGGCGAACACCACCGAGCCGGGCTCGGTGTGACGCCGGGCCAGGGCGCGCAGCCGCCGCTCGTCCGGCCCCTGGCCGACCAGCACCAGGACGGCCCGCGGGACGGCCCGCCGGATCAGCGGCAGGGCGCGGATCAGGGTGTCCTGGCCCTTGCGGGGGACGAGCCGGGCGACGCACAGGACCACCGGCCCCCCGTGCCCGGCCGTCTCCGGCGGCGCCGGCTCCGCCAGGGGGTGGAAGCGGTCGGTGTCCACGCCCGGGACCAGTCGCTCCAGCCGGGCGTGGGGCCCGAGCGCCGGGGCGATCCGGTCGCGGGTGTACCCGCCGAGGTAGGTGACCACGTCGACGCCGTCGCCGATCCGCCGCAGCAGCCGGCGGGCCCCGGGTGTGCGGGCCCACCAGATCTCGTGGCCGTGGGTGGTGGCGACCATCCGCCGGATCCCGCCGCCGCTCTGCCGGCGCAGCCCGGGCGCCATCGCGGCGAGCGGCGCGGCAGCGCCGAACCAGACCCGGTCGCAGCCGTGCGCGCGGGCGATCTCGGCGGCCCGCCGGGTGACCCGGCCGGTGGGCAGCAGCATCCGGGCCGGGTCGCGGACCACCGGGAACGGCAGCCCCGCGTCGTGGCGGGCCGCGCCGGGCTCGGCCGAGGTGTAGACGACGACCTCGTCCGCGGGGAGGCGGGTGGCCATGGCGTGGACGAAGGTCTCTATGCCGCCCTGGCGGGGCGGGAAGTCGTTGGTGATGACGAGCGTGGTACCCATGGGGTCGGTTCAGCCTCGGTTCGCGGGTCGGCGGGGTGGACTTGGTCGGCAGGGTCGGCGGGGTGGACTTGGTCGGCGGGGCCGGCGGGGTGGAGGTGGGTGGCGGGGCCGGCGGGGTGGAGGTGGGTGGCGGGGTCCGGACGGTGGGCCCGGGACCGGGCGTGCAGGACCAGCACGAGCGGCAGCGCCAGGTAGCCGAACCGCCCGGCGGGCGCCAGCAGGAAGGCCAGGCAGAGCCCGAGCGCGAGCCGGTCGGCGGCGGCGACGGCGTCCCGCGGCGGACGCAGCAGCAGGGACGCGGCGACGGCGAGCCCGGCGAGCAGGAGCAGGGCGACGGCGAGGTACCAGCCGCCCGGGCCGAGCTGGGCGAGCAGCCGTCCGGGCAGCGGGCTGCCGGCCGGGGTCGGCAGCCCGCCGCGCCCGGTGGGAAAGGCGAACACCTGCTCCAGCAGCGGCCCGGGTGAGCGCAGCGCACCCGGCAGGACCAGCGCGGCCGTACCCGCCAGTGCCACCGAGGCGCAGCGCACCGCCGCGCGTCGGCCCGCGGTCGCCGCGAGCAGGGCGGCGACCACGGCGACGGCCGGCCAGGCCGTCCACTTGAGCGCGCAGGCGGCGGCCAGCGCCAGGCCGGCGGCGCCCGGCCGGGCACCCGCCGCGGCGTCCCGCAGCCGGCCTCGGGCCGCCCGTCGGCCACCGGGGTGCAGGCGGCCCCCGGCCGGTGCGGCGAGGGCGAGTGCCAGGCAGCAGAGACCGGTCAGCGGCAGGTCCACCCCGCTGACGCAGAGCGGCAGCGCGACCAGCGGCGAGGCGATCAGCGCGGCGAGCCCGGGCGTGCGCCGGGCCGTCGGCAGCAGGCAGCCGAGGAACGCCGCCGCGCACCAGAGCCGGGCGTCGCCGAGCAGCCGCACCACCCACCCGTCCGCCCCGAGCAGGGCCCGGGGCAGTCCGAACAGGGCCATGCCGGGCAGGTACGGCGTGTACTCCTGCACCGTGCGCGGCTCGGCCAGGTAGGGCGTGCCGTGGTGGAGCAGCTGCGCGCCCGAGCGCTCGATCACGCCGACCTCGCTCTGCCCCTGCCCGGTCAGGACCAGGGCGAGCAGCGGCAGCACGAGCGCCCCGGCGAGCGCGAGGGCGACGGAGGCCGTCCGTCCGCGCCGCCCCGGCAGCGCGAGCACGGCGGTGGCCGCCGCCAGGTAGCCGGCGGTGGCGCACAGGCCCCAGAGCCGGTGCGGTCCCAGTCCGGAGACCAGCGGGAACGCGCCCGCCCACCCGGCCGCGAGCAGCCAGCCGCCGCACCACGGGGCCCGGCGGTCCGGGCCGCGGCGGCGCGCCAACGGGCCTTCCGGAGGTGGGCGTTCGGGGCTCGGGCGTTCGGGTCCGGGCTGTTCCGGGCTGTGGTGTTCCGGGCTGGGTCGGTCTCGGTGAAGGGTGATCAGCACACGACCATTCCAGTCGTGCGGCCCGGCGCGGTCATGAGGGTCAGGTCGAGACCTCGTGGTCGGGTTTTCCCTACCCCCGGCGGGATCCACCCTCGATCTCACGTTCGGTGTCCGGCGGATTACGCCCGGTGCCCGATGGTCGCTATCGTGGGCCGCGTGGTGACCTCCTGGGATGCGGCGGTGGAGCGGGCGCAGGCGCGGCTGGGCGAGGCGCCCGGGCTGCGGGCGGTGCCGCCCGGTGAGGGGCGGCGGTTCGGCCGCTGGGATCTCGCGTCCCTGGCCGAGGGGGAGTTGGGTGAACTCGTCGACCCGGAGGCGCTGACCCCCGCCGACGAACGGGCCCTGGCGGAGCGCCTCGGCGGGGTGAACGGCAGGCGGACGGGCGAGGAGCGCCACCGCCGCCGGTACTGGGTGCTCGGCCCGGACGGCGACCCGGCCGGCACCGTCGCCGTCGACGACCGGCCCGGCGGGCCAGGGCAGTTGGCCGTCTCCTCGCTCTACCTGCGGCCGGGCGCACGCGGGCGGGGCCGGGCGGCGGCGGCCCTGGAGGAGGTGTACCGGGCGGCGACCGCCGAGGGCCTGCCCGGCTACCGCCTGGAGGCGCACTGGGCCTGGCAGCGCGCCGTCCGCTACCACCTGTGCCGCGGCCTCTGGGCGGTCTCCTGGAAGCATGCGATCGCGCTGACCCGGATGCCCCAACTGCCGCCCTACCAGGTCCGCGAGGAGTACGGCCGACTCGTCCTGCGGGTCGCCGACGGCCCGCGCGGCCCGGTGCCGCTGCTCGCCGCCGGACACGACGGCCCCTGGCTGCGGCTGGACGAGACGGCCGCCTACCGGCAGGCGGACGGCTGGGTGCGCGACTACGCCCGGACCACCCTCGCGCTGCACCTGGCGCTCACCGGCCGCCCGCTGGTCCGCGGCCCGCAGTGGTGGGCCGAGGCGTGGCGCTGGTCGGACACCGGCGAACCGGAGGGCCTCGCCTACCGGATCGAGCAGTTCGAGCGCCTCGCCCGCCACGGCGACCGCCGGACGGCGCACCCCGGCGGCCCGGCCGGCCCCGACCGCCAGGTGGAGCCCGACCGTCCGGCCGCAGCGGCCCTCGCCCGGCTGGGAGACTCGGGGCATGGCTGAGATCGAGATCGACGGCGCGCCGCCCGGGGCCGGGCAGCTCGCCGCGCTGGGGCTGCTGAACTACGGGCACTTCACCACCCTGCGGGTCGAGGACGGCCGGGTCCGCGGGCTGGGCCTGCACCTGGACCGCCTGGCCCGGGACGGTCGGCTGCTGTTCGGGGTCGAGCCCGACCCGGCCGTGGTGCGCGAGCGGGTCCGGGCCGTCCTGCCGGCCGACGGCGGCCCGGTGGTCGTCCGGGTGACGGCGTACGACCCGGCGCTCGGCGTGGAACGCCCCGGCGCGGCGGCCGCCCCGAGCCTGCTGGTCACCACCCGGGCGGCCGCGGCGGCCGCCCCCGGTCCGCTGCGGGTGCGCACCACCTCGTACACCCGCGAGCTGCCCGAGGTGAAGCACACCGGCCTCTTCGGCCTGGTCCGCCACCGGAGACTGGCCCAACAGGACGGCTACGACGACGCGTTGCTGGTCGACTCGGTCGGCCGGGTGACCGAGGGCGCCACCTGGAACATCGGCTTCCACGACGGCCGGCAGCTGGTCTGGCCGGAGGGCGACCAACTGCCCGGCGTCACCGCCGCCCTGCTCGCGGCCGCCCACAGCGGCCCGCAGCGCCGCGAGCCCGTCCGGGCCGCCGACCTTGGCCGGTTCGCGGTGGCCTTCGCCCTCAACGCGGGCGTCGGCGTCCGCCCGATCGCCGCCATCGACGGCACCGCCTTCGACCCGGACCACCCCGTGCTGGCGGTCCTTCGGCAGGAGTACGAGCGGATCGCGGCGGACGAGGTCTGATCCGCCCGGGGAGGGGCCGGGCGGCCGACCCCCGGACGCTGGTGGGGATAACCCCACCCCAGGTCCGCCAGCGGCCTCCATGGTTGGGGCCGCGGGGCCTTCCTAGGCTGGAACACGTCGACGACCAGCGACGATCCACGAAGGAAGGCCCACCATGGCACCCCGCCACGACCGCCCCCAGACCGAGCAGTACGGGCGCCCCGCCCACGCCGCCATCGAGCTGCGGGCGGTGCAGCGCAGCTACGGGCGCGGCGGCGAGACCGTGCACGCCCTGCGCGGTGTCGACCTGGCGCTCGGCCACGGAAGCTTCACCGCCGTGATGGGCCCGTCCGGCTCCGGCAAGAGCACCTTCCTGCAGTGCGCGGCCGGCCTGGACCGCCCGAGCTCCGGCGAGGTGTACCTCGGCGGCGAGGAGATCACCCGGCTGAGCGAGAACCGGCTCACCAAGCTGCGCCGCAGCCGGATCGGCTTCATCTTCCAGTCCTTCAACCTGCTGCCCTCGCTGACGGTGCTGCAGAACGTGCTGCTCCCGCAGCGCCTCGCCGGCGAGCGCCAGGACCGCTCCCGCGCCAAGGAACTGCTCGGCCAGGTCGGTCTCGGCGAGCACGGCGGCCGGCGCCCCGGGCAGCTCTCCGGCGGCCAGCAGCAGCGCGTCGCGATCGCCCGTGCGCTGATCACCCGCCCGGACGTGGTGTTCGCGGACGAGCCGACCGGCGCCCTGGACACCCGTACCGCGCACGAGGTGCTCGGTCTGCTCCGGCACGCGGTGGACGCCATGGGCGCGACCGTCGTCATGGTCACCCACGACCCGGTGGCCGCCTCGGTCGCCGACCGGGTGGTCTTCCTCGCCGACGGCGCCCTCGCGGGCGAGCTGCACCGGCCGGACCCGAAGACGGTCGCCGACCGCATGGTCTCGCTGGCCACGCGCCCGGTCGGAGCGGCAGCGTGAGCAACGGACTCGCCCGGGCCTCGGTGCGGTTCCGGCCCGCCTCCTTCGCGGGCACCTTCCTCGCGCTGTTCTTCGGCGCGGCCGTCATCATGGCCTGCGGCACCCTGCTGCAGACCGGCATCACCGCGAGCGTCCCGCCCGTGCGGTACGCGGACACCCCGGTGGTGGTCGCCGCCGACCCGACCGTCAGCATCACCCACAAGGTCGGCGAGGACACCGAGACCGTCGAGCAGGGCCTTCCCGAGCGGGCCCGGGTGGACGCGGCACTGGTCGGGCGGATCGCCGCCGAGCCCGGCGTCGCGGCCGCCCGGCCGGACACCGCCTTCCCGCTCGCCCCCGGCCAGGCCACCCCCGGCCTCACCGGGCGCGCCATCGCCTCCCTCGGCATCGCAGGCGGCTCCGACCGGCTGACCGAGGGCCGGGCCCCCGGCGCCGGCGAGGTCGTCCTGGACGCCGCCACCGCCCGGGCCGCGCACCTCGCCCCGGGCGCGAGCGTCACGCTGACCGCGCCCGGCGGCACCGGCGCCTACCGGATCTCCGGCCTCGCCGCCGCGCAGCAGGCCGGCCCCACCGCCTGGTTCGCCGACACCGTCGCCGGACAGCTCTCCGGCCACCCCGGCCGGGTGGACGCCATCGCCGTCCAGCCCCGCGAGGGCGTCGACCGCAAGGCGCTCGCCGACCAGGTCCGCCGGGCCGTCGGCGGCGAGGCCGAGGTGCTGACCGGCGGCGCCCGCGGCACCGTCGAGCAGCCGGCGCTCACCGAGAGCCGTGCCATGCTCACCGGGCTCGGCGGCTCCTTCGGCGGCGTCGCCACCATGACCGCCGTCTTCGTCGTGATGAGCACCGTCGCCCTGGCCACCGGCCAGCGGGCCCGCGAGTTCGCCCTGCTGCGCGCCATCGGCGCCACCCCCCGCCAGATCCGCCGCACCATCGCCACCGAGGCGGTGCTGGTCGCACCCGTGGCCGGCGCCCTCGGCATCCTGCCCGGCCTCGCCCTGGCCCGCTGGTGGTTCGGCGAGCTGTCCTCGCGCGGTGCCGTCCCCTCGTCGGTCGCGCTGTCCGTGGGACCGGTCCCGATGCTCGCCGCCGTCGGCGGCTGCACCCTCGCCGCGCTCGGCGCAGGCTTCCTGGCGGCCCGCCGCCCGTCCCGGATGCGGCCCAGCCAGGCGCTCGGCGAGGCCGCCGTCGAGGTCGGCCGCCCCGGCAGGGTCCGTACCGTGCTCGGCCTGGTCGCGATCGCCGGCGCCGTCTCGCTGGCCGTCCTCGCGACCGGCCTGAACGGCGCCAACGCCGCCAACACCGCACTCGGCGTGGTGATGTGCTTCCTGCTGGCCGTCGGCCTGCTCGGCCCCTGGGTGGCCGGGATCGCCTCCCGGGTGCTCGGCGCCCCGCTGCGGGCCGGGGCCGGCGCGTCCGGCTCGCTGGCCGCCGACAACACCCGGGCCAACGCCCGCCGCCTGGCCTCCGCGATCACCCCGATCATCATGGTCACCGCCTTCTGCGGCACCCTGCTGTTCATGCAGAGCACCATCAGCCACGCCACCGGCGAGCAGGTGCGCAGCGGCATCACCGCCGACCACGTCATCTCCTCGACCGGGCCCGGCCTGGCCGCCGCCACCGCCGACCAGGCCGGCCGGGTGCCCGGCGTGGACGCCGCCGTCGGCGTGCTGCGCACCGGCGCGGTCTACCAGGACGGCTCGATGCTCTCCCAGGCCACCGCGCTGGGCGTGGCCGGCGACCCGGCCAAGCTGCCCCAGGTGCTCGACCTCGGGGTGAAGGACGGCTCGCTCGGCGACCTCGGCCGCTCGGCCGACACCGTGGCCCTCGACGTGGGCCTCGCCGACACCCTCGGTGTGAAGATCGGTGAGGGCGTCCCGCTCTGGCTCGGCGACGGCACCAAGGTCCGTCCGACCCTGGTCGCCACCTACGAGCGCGGCCTCGGCTTCGGCCAGGTGCTGCTGCCCCGGGCCGCCGTCGCGGCGCACGTCACGGCCGCGTACGACAGCCAGGTGCTGGTCGCCGACGCGCCCGGCGCCGACCGGGCCGCGGTCGCGGGCAGGCTGGCCGGCCTGGCCGGCACCGCCGTCACCGACCGGGCCGGCTTCGCCGCCCAGTCCGACCGCCAGCAGGAGATCGGTGCCTGGGCCAACACGGTGATGGCCGGCGTGCTGGGCGGCTTCGCGGCCGTCACCGCCGCCAACACCCTGGTGATGACGGTGCTGGACCGGCGCCGCGAGGTGGCGCTGCTGCGCCTGGCCGGCACCACCCGGCGCCAGGTGCGCGGCATGATGCGCTGGGAGGCGCTGCTGGTCGCCGCGACCGGCCTGCTGGTCGGTGGCGCGATCGCCTGGATCACCCTGGTGCCGATCACCCGGGGGATCGCCAGGACCGCGCCGCACATCCCGGCCGGCACCGCCCTGCCGCTGGTCGCCGGCGCCGTGCTGCTCTGCGTCGCCGCGACCGGCCTGCCGGCCCGCGCGCTGCTGCGGGTCCGCCCGGTGGAGGCGGGCGGCGGCCGGCAGTAGGGAAGCGCGCCCCGGCGGTAGCGGCCGGGACCGGTCGGGCCCGGGCGGAGCGAGCCGGGACGGGCCGGGGCGGTCCGGGACCGGTCGGAACCGGCCGGAGCGGCCGGAAGCGGCCGGAAGCGGCCCGGACCAGCCGGGACCAAGCGGGACCAGTCAGGCCCGAACGGGCGATACGCCGAGGCGTATCGCCCGTTCGGGCTATCCGGCCGTGCTGAGCAGCGGCAATGGGGTGGCCGAGGGAGCCAAAACCGTTTATTGGCACTGATCGTGATGTCGGATCAGCTACGCTCTCGGCCGCGCAATCCCCGCTGTTGGACCTTTCCGGTGAGGCACCCCTCCGGTGCCGAGTCGTCCGGTTTGCCGTGCCCTCCCGCCCCGCGAGCAGAGAGAAGACCGACATGAGCAGTCCCCCCGCGGGCGCCCACGCGCCCCGCTGGCCGCTGATCCTGCTGCGGACCACCGCGACCTCGCTGGCCCTTCTGGGCGTCCTCCAGGCCATGCTGGCCGGCAGCTTCCTCAACGGGAACTACGAGTCGCTCCAGGCCCACGAGGGCACGGCGATGATGCTGGCCACCGTGGTGCTGGTGCAGCTGGCGGTGGCGGTGCCGGTCCGCTGGGTCGGCCGCGGCCCGCTCTGGCCGCTCTGGGGGTCGACGCTGCTGGCCGTGGCGGTGACCCTGCAGATCTCCTTCGGGTACGAGCGGGCCCTGGGCGTGCACGTGACGCTCGGCGTGCTGCTGGTCAGCGGCATCCTGTTCGGACTGGTCGGCGCCTGGCGGCTGCCGCTGCCCGTGAAGGGCGGCGCCACCTCGGCGGCCGACGGCGGCGGCCGGCTGCCCAGGCCGGGCGGGCCCGTCGAGGTGGTCAAGTGAACCGCCGCCGGTTCCTGGGCATCGGTGCGGCCGTGGTCGGCGCGGGCGCGGTCGGCGCGATCACCGTCCCCTCGGCGGCGCGGCTGCTCGCCGAGGGCCGACCGGGCCGGCTGCTGCCCAGCCGGCTGGACCTCCCCGCGCCGTTCCAGGTCGAGCTGCCGGTACCCGCCGTACTGAAGCCCGTCCGCACCGACGCGACGACGGACCACTACGAGATCACCCAGCAGCTCGCCCGGCTGGAGATCCTGCCCGGCCTGCGCACCGAGGCCTGGACGTACGGCGGCACCTTCCCCGGCCCGACGGTGGTCGCCCGGTCGGGGCGGCAGGTGGCGGTGCGCCACCGCAACGAGCTGCCGGTGCCCTCCGTGGTCCACCTGCACGGCGGGCACACCCCGGCGGACAGCGACGGCTACCCGACCGACCTGGTGCTGCCGGTCGGCTCCGACCCCTCGGCCGCGGCGGCCGCAGGTGCCATGCCGGGGATGGAGCACCACGCCGAGGCGTCCCCCGGCCACTCCGTCGTCGGCGACCGGACGTACACCTATCCCGGCACGCAGCGGGCGGCCACCCTCTGGTACCACGACCACCGGATGGGGTACACCGGCCCCGGCATCTGGCGCGGCCTGGCCGGGTTCCACCTCCTGCACGACGACGAGGAGGCGGCGCTGCCGCTGCCGCGCGGCGGGCGCGACCTCCCGCTGATGCTCGCCGACCGCTCCTTCGAGGAGGACGGCTCCTTCCGCTACCCGGCCGCCGACCCGGACGGGCCGGGCGTCACCACCGACTACATGAACGGCGTGCTCGGCGACGTCATCCTGGTCAACGGCGCGCCCTGGCCGAGACTGACCGTCGACCGGGCCCGGTACCGGCTGCGGTTCCTCAACGCCTCCAACGCCCGGCTGTACCGGCTCGAACTGGACCCGCAGCCCCCGGGCGGCGACGCCCTGGTGCAGATCGGCGGTGACGGCGGCCTGCTGGAGAGCCCGGTCGGGCACGACGCGCTGGAGGTGGCTCCGGCCGAACGCTTCGACGTGGTGGTCGACTTCGCCCGCTACCAGCCGGGGACCTCGGTGCGGCTGATGAACCGCTTCGGCAGCGAGCGGACCGCCGAGGTGATGCGCTTCGACGTCTCCACCCGGACCGTCTCCGACGACTCGGCGGTGCCGGACCGGCTCTCCACCATCGAGCGGCTCGACCCCGGGGCCGCCGTCACCACCCGCACCTTCTCCTTCAAGCGCAGCCGCAGCGACGGCTGGACGATCAACGGCCAGCCCTACCAGCCCGGTCGGGCGCTGGCCCGGCCGGCCCTCGGCAGCACCGAGATCTGGCGGTTCTTCACCGACCTGCACCACCCCGTCCACCTGCACCTGGACCACTTCCAGGTGCTGTCGCGCAACGGCAAGGACCCGGGCCCGTACGACGCCGGGTGGAAGGACACCGTGGACCTGCGGCCGGCCGAGGCGGTGGAGGTGCTGGTGCGGTTCACCGACTACCGGGGGACGTACATGCTGCACTGCCACAACCTGGAGCACGAGGACATGGCGATGATGGCGGACTTCGTCGTGGAGTGAGTCCGCCGCCCGGCTCTTCCGGTTCCTCCGGTCTTCCGACAGACCCGCTCACCCGCTCACCCGCTCACCCGCTCACCCGTTCGGCCGAGCGCCGGCGGGCGCCCCGCGCGCCCGCCGGCGCCTCGACATGCCGGGCCGCCGCGGGTGGCCTAGCGTCTCCCACAGGCCGCATCCAGGCCCCGCCCCGCCGACGCCGACCCGGGAGCCGAGCATGACCAGTCCTGTAGAGCGCCGCCGGCGCGGCCGGGCCGCCCGCGAACGGGTCCCGCGTTCCGCCCACGGCCGCTGGATCCCGGCCGCCGACCGCCCCGACCCGATCGCCGTGCTGGAACAGCAGGGCACCGACCGGGTCACCGAGCTGCTGCCGATCCGCTACGGCCGGATGGCCGACTCGCCCTTCGCCTTCCTGCGCGGCTCAGCCGCCGTGATGGCCGCCGACCTGGGGGGCGGCCCGGACACCGGGCTTACCGTCCAACTCTGCGGCGACGCCCACCTGGTGAACTTCGGCGTGTACGCCTCGCCGGAGCGCGCCCTGCTGTTCGACGTCAACGACTTCGACGAGACCTACCCGGGCCCGTTCGAGTGGGACGTCAAGCGGCTCGCGGCCAGCGTCGCCGTCGCCGCCCGGGACAACGGCCAGGACGAGGAGCGGGTCCGCCGGGCCGCGCTCGCCGCGGCGACGGGGTACGCGACCGCGATGCGCACGCTGGCCGAGGCCGGCGAACTCGACGTCTGGTACGCCCGGATCGACAGCGCCGACATCCTGCCGCTGGTCCGCAAGGCCAAGCAGCGCAAGCGGCTGGAGGCCGGCCTCGCCCACGCCCGGCGCCGCACCAGCATGCAGGCCTTCGGCAAGCTCACCGAGATCCGGGACGGCCGCCGCCGCATCATCAGCGACCCGCCGCTGATCGAACCGCTCGCCAAGACCGAACTGCGCAGCATCGGCAAGATCTTCAGCGACTACCGCAGCACGCTGGCCGAGGACCGCCGCGTCCTGCTCGACCGCTACCAGTTCGTCGACGCCGCCCGGAAGGTGGTGGGCGTCGGCAGCGTCGGCACCCGCTGCTTCATCCTCCTGCTGGAGGGCCGCGACGAGGAGGACCCGCTCTTCCTCCAGATCAAGGAGGCCGGCCGGTCCGTCCTGGAGGACCACCTCCCCGCCGGCCTCCCCGAGGCCGAGGCCCCGGTCGTCCACGGCGGCCGCCGGGTCGTCACCGGCCAGCACCTGATGCAGGCCGCCAGCGACATCTTCCTCGGCTGGACCAGCGGCCCGGCGGGGCGGCACTTCTACGGCCGCCAGCTGCGCGACATGAAGGGCTCCGCGGAGGTCTCCGAGATGACCCCGTCGGGCCTGCGCGCCTACGCCGACCTCTGCGGCCGCACCCTCGCTCGCGCGCACGCCCGCTCCGGGGACCGCCTTGCGATCGCCGGCTACCTCGGCGGCGCGGACACCTTCGCCGAGGCGATCGCCGACTTCGCCGTGCTGTACGCCGACCAGACGCTCGTCGACCACGCCGCGCTGGTGGCGGCCATCGACGACGGGCCCGTCAAGGCGCGGCGCGGCGTCTGAGCGGGCGGAATGGGCGCGGGGAGGGCCGGCCGTGGCATCGGCCGGCTCTCCCCGCGGGGGTCGACGGGGTCGACGGGGTGGGCCGCCGGTCAGGCGGGGCCCGGGACGATCAGGTGCAGGGCGGCCCGGGCGACGGTGACGTCGACCGGGAGCGGCGCGATGAACTCGCCGTCCGCGTAGGCGGTGATGCCCGGCGACTCGATGCGCAGCGAGGCCGTGCGGTGGGTGGTGACCTCGGGGTGGTGGATGTGGGTGCCCTTGAAGACGGTGGGGAAGAAGCGGGCGACCCGCAGCCGGGGCATGGCGGCGACGAGGGTGACGTCGAACAGGCCGTCGGCGGGGTCGGCGCCGGGGCAGATCAGCATGCCGCCGCCGTAGCTGCGGGTGTTGCCGACGGCGGCGAGGGTGAGGTCGCGCTCGATCACCGTGCCGTCGTCCAGCACCAGGCGGAACGGGAGCGGCCGCAGGTTGGCGAACTCGGCGAGGATGGCGAGGTTGTAGCGCATCCGGCCGCGCGGCCAGCGCAGCCGGTTGGTGCGGTCGCTCACCAGGGAGTCGAAGCCCGTGGCGAGGACCGAGCCGAACCAGCGGGTGGAGCCGTCGGCGGCGGTGACCCGGCCGAGGTCCACGGTGGTGGTGTGCCCGGCCGCGACCACCTCGGCCGCCTCCTCGGGGGAGCGGCGCGGCAGGCCGTACTCGCGGGCGTGGTCGTTCCCGGTGCCGGCCGGGATGACGCCGAGCGGGGTGCCGGTGCCGGCCACCGCCTGGAGGGCGAGGTTGATCATGCCGTCGCCGCCGACCACCAC
The DNA here is from genome assembly GCF_042883905.1 of Kitasatospora sp. NPDC058170. Lineage (NCBI taxonomy): Bacteria > Bacillati > Actinomycetota > Actinomycetes > Kitasatosporales > Streptomycetaceae > Kitasatospora > Kitasatospora sp. NPDC058170. Next base: position 16,429 of record NZ_JBHVUV010000035.1, on the reverse strand, counting down.
CAGCGCGTCGATGCCCGCGCCGTCGCCGCGGTCGCCCCGCTCACCGGCGTCCACCTCGGCGTCGGCGCCGGTCACGGCCTCGCGGGCCAGCCGCAGGGTGTCCTGCGCCGAGGCCCCGGACAGCGGCCGGACCTCGACGCCGAGTGCCTGCAGCCGGGCGGTGGCCCGGCCGGCGGCGGCCCCGGCCTGGCCGCCGCCCGCCGCCGGGTTGGTCAGCACGACCACCCGGGCGATCGGTCTCGGCCCGCTCACGGGATCAGCTTGCCGGGGTTGAGGATGCCCGCCGGGTCGACCGCGGCCTTGACCGCGCGCAGGATCCGGACGCCCAACTCGCCCACCTCGTCGGCCATCCACGGCTTGTGGTCGGCGCCGACGGCGTGGTGGTGGGTGATGGTGCCGCCGTTCGCCATGATCGCGTCCCCGGCCGCGCGCTTGGCGGCGGCCCACTGGGCCAGCGGGTCCTCGCCCATCGCCGCCACCACGGTGAAGTAGAGCGAGGCGCCGGTCGGGTAGACGTGCGAGATGTGGCACAGCACGAGCGCGCCGGGCAGGGCGGTGGTCAGCGCCGCGGTGACGGCGAACCGGAGGAACGGCAGCTGCCGCCAGTCGGTGGCCGTCTCCAGGGTCTCGCAGAGCGCGCCCGCGTTGAGCAGCGAGTCGCGCAGGTACGGCGCGTTGAACCGGCCGTGCTCCCAGGCGCGGGCCGGCGCCTCGCCGAGCGAGCTGCCCCCGGCCGCCAGCAGGGCCGCCCGGGTGAGCTGCTGCCTGGCGGCGACCTGCTCGGCGCCGCCCTCGAACACGGTGACCGCGAGGCACCCGGTCACCGCGGGCTCACCGCCGATCCGCTCGGTCAGCGCCAGGTTGATCGCCGTCTCGGCCTCGTCGGACAGCCGGATCACGGTCGGCCCGGTGCCCTGCTGCTCGACCGCCCGCAGCGCCTGCGCGCCGGCGGTGAAGTCCGGGAAGCTCCAGGCCTCGTAGGCCTTCACGGCAGGGACGGCGTGCACCCGCACCCGGACGGCGGTGATCACGCCCAGGGTGCCCTCCGAGCCGAGGAACAGCTCGCGCAGGTCCGGCCCGGCGGCGGAGGCGGGGGCGCGGCCGAGGTCCAGCACGCCGGACGGGGTGACGACCCGCAGACCGCGCACCATCTCGTCGAAGCGCCCGTACCCCGCGGAGTCCTGGCCGGAGGAGCGGGTGGCCGCGAAGCCGCCGATCGTGGCGAAGCGGAAGCTCTGCGGGTAGTGGCCGAGTTCGAAGCCGCGCTCGGCGAGCAGCGCCTCCGCGGCCGGGCCGGTGAGGCCGGCGCCGAGGACGGCCTCGCCGGAGGTCTCGTCCAGGTCGAGCAGCGCGTCGAAGCGGCGCAGGTCGAGCGAGACGACGGCCGCGAAGCCCTCGCGCAGCGGCTCCAGCCCGCCGACCACGCTCGTGCCGCCGCCGAACGGGACCACGGCGATGCGGCGTTCGGCGCAGAGCGCGAGCAGCGCGGCGACCTCCTCCTCGGTGCCGGGCAGCACGACCGCGTCCGGGGCGTCCTGGGGCCGGTGGCTGCGGCGGCGCAGCAGGTCGGGCGTGGACTTGCCGCCGGCCCGGGGGAGGCGGTCGGCGTCGGCCGCGCTGACGTGCGCGTCGCCGACGACGGCGGCCAGCGCCTTCAGGTCCGCGTCCGCGAGCAGCGAGGGCTGCAGCACCGCCTCGGCGGCGCTCGGGCCGGGGGCGGGGGCGCCGGTCACGCCGAGGGCGGCGGCCAGCAGCGCCTTGACCTCGACGGACAGCTCCTTGGCGAGGGCCGGGTCGCCCCAGGCGTCCCACTTCATCGGGGGGAGCGGAAGCGCGGCGCCGGCCGGTCCCGCTTGCGTCTCAGGTGCCATGCGTTACAGTTTCACACATCATGTCAAGTAGTAACGCCGAGCAGCCGGCGCCCCAGGAACCGCGCAGCACCGACGACACCATCCTCGACGCCGCCGCCGAGCTGATCGTCCATCTCGGCGTGCGCCGAACGCAGTTGGCCGAGATCGCGCGCCGCGCCGGGGTCAGCCGGCCCACCGTCTACCGGCGCTGGCCGGACGTCCGGGCGGTCATCGGCGCGCTGCTCACCCGCGAGATCCGCGCCACCCAGGAGCAGGTCGAACTGGCCGGGCAGGACCGCGGGGCCTTCGTCGACGGGGTGGTCGAGGTCGCCGTCCGGCTGCGCGACCACCCGGTGCTCGGCGCGCTGCTGCGCTCGGCCGACTCCGACGCGCTCTTCGAGTACGTCGTGGAGCGGCTCGGCACCAGCCAGCGCGGCCTGCTCGAAGCGCTGCGCACCGGCATCGTCCAGGGGCAGCGGCACGGCTCGATCCGGGCCGGCGAGCCCACCGAACTGGCGGCGATGGTGCTGCTGATCGCCCAGTCCACCGTCCAGTCGCACCGCATGGTGGCCTCCCTGCTGTCCGAGGAGGCCTGGCGGCGCGAACTGGCCAGAGCACTGAACGGATACCTCGCGCCATGACCACGACCGCCGGAAGCACGCCCGCCGCGGGCGCCCCGCTCGGCCCGTACGCCGGGACGGCCCGACTCGACGCCCGGCGCAGAAGCCTGGAGCTGGACGCGCTGAGCGGCGGGGGCGCCGTCGACCTGCTGGTGATCGGCGGCGGCGTGACCGGCGCCGGCGTCGCCCTGGACGCGGCCTCGCGCGGGCTGCGCACCGTCCTGGTCGAATCCCGGGACCTCGCCTTCGGCACCAGCCGGTGGAGCTCCAAACTGGTCCACGGCGGCCTGCGCTACCTCGCCTCCGGCCGGATCGGCGTCGCCCGGGAGAGCGCGGTCGAACGCGGCGTGCTGATGACCGCCACCGCCCCGCACCTGGTCCGCGCGCTGCCGCAACTCGTCCCGCTGCTGCCGGAGTTGCTGAGCCCGGCGCAGGCCGCGCTGGTGCGGGTCGGCTTCCACGCGGGGGACGCGCTGCGGTTCGGCGCCCGCACCCCGGGCGCGGTGCTGCCCCGGATGCGCCGGGTGGACGCCGCCCGGGCCCGCCGGCTCGCGCCCGCGCTCAAGGCGCAGGGCCTGCGCGGCGCCCTGGTCGCGCACGACGGCCAACTCGTCGACGACGCACGGCTGGTGGTGGCGCTCGCCCGGACGGCCGCGCAGTACGGCGCCACCGTGCTCACCCGGGTGCGCGCGGAGGAGGTCACCGGCGGCTCGGCCCGGCTCACCGACACCCTCACCGGGCAGTCGCTCACCCTCGCCGCGCACGCCGTCGTCAACGCCACCGGCGTGTGGGCGGGCGAGGTGGACCCGTCGATCCGGCTGCGGCCCAGCCGGGGCACCCACCTGATCCTCGACGCGGCCGCCCTCGGCCACCCCGTGGCCGCGCTCACCGTGCCCGTGCCCGGCTCCACCAGCCGGTTCGTCTTCGCGCTGCCGCAGCAGCTCGGCCGGGTCGCCGTCGGACTGACGGACGAGGACGCGCCCGGTCCGATCCCGGACGAGCCGGTGCCGACCGACGCCGAGATCGACTTCCTCCTGGACACCGTCAACGGCGCCCTGCAGACCGCGCTGACCAGGGCGGACGTCCGCGGCGCCTTCGCCGGGCTGCGGCCGCTGATCGACACCGGCGGCGGCAGCACGGCCGACATCTCGCGCCGGCACGCGGTGCTGGAGTCCCCGTCCGGCGTGATCACCGTGGTCGGCGGCAAGCTCACCACCTACCGGCGGATGGCCGAGGACGCGGTGGACACCGCCGTCCGGCTGCGCGGCCTGCCGGCCAGGACCTGCTGGACGGCGCGGCTGCCGCTGGTTGGCGCACCCGCGCACCGGGACAGCCGGCCGGTGCCGGCGGCGACGCCCGCCTCGCTGGCCGCCCGGTACGGCGGCGAGTCCCGGGAGGTGCTCGCGGTGGGGGAGGCGCTGGTGCCGGCCGCCGCCGACCGGATCGCCGAGGGGATCGACGTCACCCGTGCCGAGATCGCCTACGCCGTCACGCGCGAGGGCGCGCTGGACGCCTCGGACGTGCTCGACCGCCGGACCAGGATCGGGCTGGTGGCCGAGGACGCGGAGCGCACCCGAGCGGCCGTGGAGGAGATCGTGGCGGAGTGCCGGAAGGCGCAGGGTGGGGCTGCGTAGGGCGGGGCCGGGCGGGGCTGCGTAGGGCGGGGTTTGCGGGGCGGGTCCGCGCAGGGTGGGTGTGTCCAGGGTGGGTGTGTCCAGGGCGGGTTGGGCCTTTCCGCCGGACGGGGATCAGCGCCCGGTGTGCTCCGGCATCGGGCGGACCGTGCCGGCCAGGTCCAGTACGCAGGCCAGCGGGCGCTCCGGCGCGCCGGTCCGCTCCAGCCGCACCGAGAGCGGCAGCGGTGGTTCCTGCGCCACCTCGGCGGACAGGGTGAGCGGGTAGCCGCCGTGCCCGCGGACCCGGTGGAAGGCGCACTCCTTGCCGTCCACCAGCAGCTCCGTCTCGGTGATCCATCCGGAGCGGACGTTCACGGTGACGGAGTGACCGGCCTGGTCGAGGTGGAAGCTGTGCCGCTGGCGCATCGGGACCTCCCGCAGGGCGGGATCGGATCTCCCGCAGGGGCGGGCGCGGCGAGGGGCCGCCCGCCCCGCCAGTCTAGGTCGCGGTGCGCGCCCCGGCCCGCCGCGCTCCGGCCCGCCGTCCGGTGCGGCGGGCCGGGGCCGTCGGTCAGACCAGCCGCCCGCCGCCGTCCACGTGCAGCACCGTGCCGGTCACGAACGGGCTGCCGATCGCGAACAGCACCGCCCGGACGAGGTCCTCCGTGCTGCCGACCCGGCGGGCGGGGTTACGCTCGGCGACCGCGCGCAGGAACGGCTCCTTGTCCGTGCCCATCCGGTCCCACGAGCCGCTGTCCACGATGCCCGGGGAGACGGCGTTCACCCGCACCGGCGCGATCTCCACCGCGAGCGCCTGCACCAGGAAGGCCAGCGCGCCGTTGGTGGTGGCCATCACCGTGCGGGCCGGGGCCGGGCGCCAGGCGGCGACGCCGGAGAAGAAGGTGAACGAGCCGCCCTCCGCGCCGCCGGTCGCTACCTGCCCGGCGAGGTGCTTGGCGAGCAGCATCGGGCCGATCACCTTGGCCGCGAACGCCCGCTGCACATCGGCGAGTTCGAGCTCGGCGAGCGGGCCGTTGGCAGGCATCGCGGCGGTGGACACCAGGTGGTCGAAGCGGCCGGTGGCGGCGGCCAGCGCGGCGATCGAGGCCTCGTCCGCGAGGTCCACCGGCACCACCTCGGCCGGGCCGGCCAGCTCGCCGGCCGTCCACTCCAGCTTGCGCGGGTCGGGGCCGGCCAGGACCAGCTCGGCCCCGGCCGCGGAGGCGGCGCGGGCGAGTGCGCGGCCGGTGTTCGAACCGGCGCCGACCACGACGATCCGGCGGCCTCCGAGCGCGGCGGGCACGGCGGGCGAGGAGGGGGAGACGGTGGTCATCAGGAGCTCCAGAGATCGAGTGGTGTTGCTCCGACCCTGCGCCCACCAGCGGTGATGCGTCCAAGGCTTGTTTTCTCGCCCGGCCATAAAATCCCTGCATGACCACGCTGCGACAGCTCGAATACCTGGTGACCGTCGTCGACACCGGCTCCTTCACCCGGGCCGCCGAACTGCTGCACGTCACCCAGCCCGCGCTGTCCCACCAGGTCCGGGCGCTGGAGCGGTCCGTCGGCGGCACCCTGCTGGAGCGCCTGCCGCGCGCCGTTCGGCTGACGCCGATGGGCCGGGCGGTCCTCCCGCACGCCCGCGCCGCCCTCGCCGACGCCGAACGGCTGCAGACCGCCGCCCGACTCGCGGCCGGCCTGGACTGCGGTGAACTGGAGCTCGCCACGGTCTACTCGGTCAGTCTCGGCATCCTGCCACCCGTTCTGCGCGCCTGGCGCCGGCAGCACCCGCAGGTGCGGATCCGGCTGCGCGAGTACAGGCACAACGACGAGCTGCGCGCGGCGATGGCCGCCGGGCAGGCGGACGTGGCGGTCGGCACCCCGCCGCCGGACTGGGAGGGGCCGATCCGCGAACTGGGCGTCGAGGAGTTCGTCCTGGCGCTGCCCGCCGAGGACGAGATGACGGACCGCCGGACCGTGCCGCTCGCCGAGCTGGCGCAGCGCTCCTGGGTGCACTACGCGCCGGGCAACGGCCTCGCCGAACTGGTCGACGGGGTCTGCGCGGAGGTCGGTTTCCGACCGCGGGCCGCCGTGCGGACCGAGCAGACCGCGGCCGCGCCGCTGCTCGCCGCCGCCGGGCTGGGGCCCGCACTGGTGCCCGCGAACATCGTCCCCCCGGGCTTCGACGGCCTGGTCCGCCGCCCCGAGCCGCCGGTGCGGCGCCCGCTGGTCGCCTACACCCGCACCCGGCCCGACCCGCTCACGGCGGCCTTCGTCGACCTGCTGGCCCGACAGGCCTGCCTGCTGCCGCCGCACGTCTCGGCCCTGTTGGGGGCCTGAGGCGCGCCCGGGGGCCTGAGGCGCGCCCCGGCGGTGCGGGACGCGACCCGGCGGCGTGCGGGGCCGGTGTGGCGGGGTGGCGGGGTGGCGCCAGTTGTGGGCGGGTGCATTCTCGTGATCTCTACAGTGTTGTAGATTCATTTCCAGGGAGAGCAACCGAGGAGGGCATCGTGGGAGTTTCGCTGGCCAAGGGCGGCAATGTCTCGCTGACCAAGGAGGCGCCGGGGCTGACCGCCGTCATCGTCGGACTCGGCTGGGACGTGCGCACCACGACCGGGGCCGACTACGACCTGGACGCGAGCGCGCTGCTCTGTACCGCGCTCGGCAAGGTGGTCTCGGACCAGCACTTCGTCTTCTTCAACAACCTGCGCAGCCCCGACGGTTCGGTCGAGCACAGCGGCGACAACCTGACCGGCGGCGGCGACGGGGACGACGAGCAGATCAGGGTCGACCTGGCCACCGTGCCGACCGACGTGGCCAAGGTGGTGTTCCCGGTGTCGATCTACGACGCCGACGCCCGGCTGCAGAGCTTCGGCCAGGTCCGCAACGCCTTCATCCGGGTGGTCGACCAGGCCAACGGCCGGGAGATCGCCCGCTACGACCTCACCGAGGACGCCTCGACCGAGACGGCCATGGTCTTCGGTGAGCTCTACCGCAACGGCACCGAGTGGAAGTTCCGTGCCATCGGCCAGGGTTACGCCTCCGGCCTGCGCGGCATCGCGACCGACTACGGCGTGAACGTCTAGGAGGCCCAGGGCGGCCGGTGCGCCCGGCGCGTCCGGTGCGCCTGGCCGCGGGGCCTCACCGCGGCGCCGCGACCAGGCCCATCTCGTAGGCGGTGATGACGAGTTGGACCCGGTCGCGGGCGTTCAGCTTGGCGAACAGCCGGGCCACGTGGGATTTGGCGGTGGCCACCGAGATGAAGAGCTCGTCGGCGATCTCGGCGTTCGACCGGCCCCGGCCGACCAGGGTGAGCACCTCCCGCTCGCGCTCGGTGATGCCCTCGACCGGCTGGGGCGGGCGCACCGTGGTGGGCGCCGGGCGGTCGAGCAGGTCGGCGATCAGCCGGCGGGTGATGCCCGGCGCGATCAGGGCGTCCCCGGCGGCGACCACACGGACCGCCGCGAGGATGTCGTCCACCGCCATGTCCTTGACGACGAATCCGCTCGCGCCGGCCCGCAGCGCACCGTAGACGTACTCGTCCTCGTCGAAGGTGGTCAGGACCAGGACGCGGGTGGTGGCGCAGGACGCGGCGATCAGACGGGTGGCCTCGATGCCGTCCATGCCGGGCATCCGGATGTCCATCAGCACCACGTCCGGGTCCGTCTCCCGGGCCAGCCGGACCGCCTCGGCGCCCGAGGCCGCCTCGCCGACGACCTCCAGGTCGGGGTGGTCGGTCATGATCACGCGCAGGCCGGAGCGGACCAGCGGCTGGTCGTCGGCGAGCAGGACACGGATACTCATCGGCTGCCCGCCCCCGTCCCGGCTCCGGTCGCGGTTCCGAATCCCGCTCCGACTCCGGCTCCGGCGACGGCTCCGGCTCCGACGGGTTCGGGCAGTGGCAGCCGGGCCGCCACCCGGAAGCCGCCCTCGGGCCGCGGTCCGGCGCTGAACCGGCCGTGCAGCAGGCTGACGCGCTCCCGCATGCCGGTGATGCCGAAGCCCGATCCGCCGCCGGCCGATCCGCCGGTGGCCGGTATGCCGCGCCCGTCGTCGAGGACCTCCACGGACAACTCCTCCGCCCCGTAGTCGACGGCCACCCGGCAGTGCCCGGTGCCCGCGTGGCGGACCACGTTGGTCACCGCCTCCTGCACGATACGGTAGGCCGACAGGTCGATGTCGGCGGGCAGTCGGCGCTGCTCACCGGCCCGGTGCAGCTCGACCCGGACCCCCGCGTCCGCGGTCGCCGCCACCAGTCGTTCGAGGTCCGCGAGGCCCGGCGTCGGGCCGAGCGGCGCCTGCTCCGAGCCGGGGTGGGGATCGGCCTGACGCAGGGCCACCAGGGTGCGCCGAAGGCCCGACAGGGTCTCCCGGCTGGTGGCCTCGATGGCCCGCAGCGCCTCGCGGGCCTCCGCGGGCTGGGTCTCGATGACCCGGCCGCCGACCCCGGCCTGGATCGCGATGATGCCGATGCTGTGCGCCACCATGTCGTGCAACTCCCGGGCGATCCGCAGCCGTTCGGCCGTCACCGCCTCGGCCACCTCCTGCGAGCGCAGGGCCGTCGCGTGCTCGCGGCGCTCGCGGACCAGCAGGCCGATCATGCCGGAGGTCGCCATCGCCAGCAGGGCGACCACTCCCACGCCGAGCATGGCGTCCGGCGCGGTGTACAGGCCGACGGCCACGGCCTGCAGCAGCGCCGCCACCGCGACGGCGGCGGCCCGCTCCGACCGGGACCGGGTGGCGACGATGATGCCGAGGACGAAGTCCACCACCAGGAAGGGGACGAACCGGGTCGGCGCGTTACCCGGGCTGAGCGCCAGCTCGAAGAGGGCCGCGAGCTGGGCCAGTGCCAGCGCCGCCGACGGGCTGCGCCGCAGCACACCGATCAGCAGGCTGAACGCGAGCACCGTCCCGGCGGCGTGCAGCCCGCCGGGCGCGCGGGGCGCTCCGGTGAGCAGCAGCAGTACCAGGAAGGCGTACAGCAGGCCCCCGCCCCAGGTCATCAGCCTGTTTCTCGTCATTCCGGGAGCGTATCGGCCCGCCGCCCGGTAGGGCATTGGCCCACGGGCGTACATCCCCGGGCTGGTTCGGCCGCCCGGTATACGCCCCCGGGCAGATGCGCCGGACCGGGTCCGGGCGGAAGTGTGGGGTCCGTGATCGAAGTCAACGAACTCTCCAGGACGTACGGCGACAAGACCGCCGTCGACCAGCTGTCCTTCACCGTCCGACCCGGGCAGGTCACCGGGTTCCTCGGGCCGAACGGCGCCGGCAAGACCACCACGATGCGGATGGTCCTCGGGCTTGAGACGCCGACCGGTGGCACCGCCACCGTCAGCGGCGTCCCGTTCCGCAGCCACCCGCGCGGACTGCGGCACGCCGGGGCGCTGCTCGACGCCGGGCACGTCCACGGCGGCCGGAGCGCCGGTGCGCACCTCGCCGCGCTGGCCCGCAGCAACGGCATCGGGCGCCGCCGGGTGGCGCAGGTGCTGGAGGAGGTGGGCCTGGCGGAGGCGGCGCGCCGCCGGATCGGCGGGTTCTCGCTGGGGATGAAGCAGCGGCTCGGCATCGCCGCCGCACTGCTCGGCGATCCGCCGGTGCTGATGTTCGACGAGCCGATCAACGGCATGGACCCGGAGGGGGTGCTCTGGGCCCGCCGGCTCTTCCGCCGGCTGGCCGCCGAGGGCCGGACCGTCTTCCTCTCCAGCCACCTGATGTCGGAGATGGAGCAGACCGCCGACCAGCTGGTGGTGATCGGCCGGGGCCGGCTGATCGCCGCCGAGTCGGTGCGGACCTTCGCGGCACGCGGCGACCACCGGTCGAGCGTGCTGGTCGGCACCCCGCAGGCCGCCGAGCTGACGGTGCTGCTGACCGCGGCCGGCGCGGCGGTCGAACCGGAGGGCTCGGCCGGGGCCGAGCGGCTGGCCGTGACGGGGATGGCCGCCGACCGGATCGGTGCGCTCGCCCTGGACCACCGGATCGTCCTGCACGAACTGTCCACCCGCAGCGCCTCCCTGGAGGAGGCCTTCATGGAACTGACCGCCGACAGCGTCGAGTACCAGTCAGGACGGACCCGATGAGCCCGCTCGCCGCCCCTTCCCCTTCCCCCACCCGGCCGGCCGGGTCCTCCACCGAGCCGCCCGGCCCCGGCCCCCGCGCGGAGCCGCCCGCCCGCTTCGGGGACCTGGTCGCCGCCGAGTGGATCAAGATGTGGTCGCTGCGCTCCACCCCCTGGGCGCTCGCCCTCGTCACGCTCTTCACCGTCGGGTCCTCCTGGGTGGTCTCGATGGCGGACCGCTCCCGCCTGGCGGGCCTCGATCCCGGTGAACTGCGCGACGGCGGCTTCCTGTTCTTCGACGCCTACCCGATGGCCGGCTGGCTGACGCTGATGCTCGTCGCCGGCTGCGTCGGCGGGCTCGCCGTGGTCAGCGAGTACGGCAGCGGGCTGATCCGCACCACGACGGTGGCGGTGCCCGCCCGCGGGTCGGTGCTGCTCGCCAAGGCGGCGGTGGTCGCCGCGGTCTGGACGGTGGTCGGCGCGGTCATCTCGATCGGCTCGTTCGCCGTCTCCCAGGCCGCCCTGAGCGGATGTCACGCCGACGTGGCGATCGGCCACCCCGGGGTGCCGCGGGCCGTGCTGGCGTCCGCGCTGCTGGCCCCGGTCTGCGCACTGATCGGCCTGGGCCTGGGCGCCCTGGTCCGCCACGGCGCCGGCGCCACGGCCACCACCATGTTCGTCCTGCTGCTGTTGCCGCCGTTCTTCTCCACCTCTCGGCACTGGTCCGCCGACATCAACCACGCGATGGTGGCCTCGGCCTGGAAGCGCCTGATCCAGGGCTGGTCGCCGCCGCCCGGGAGCGGCAGCGGCTTCCAAGACCCCACCGTCGCCGGTTCCTGGACCGTCCTCGCGCTCTGGCCGCTGGCCGCGGTCCTCCTCGGGCTCGTCGCCGTGCGCCGCCGCGACGTGTGAGCGGGCGCTCGTGAGGAGGTGCGCGCGAGCTGCCGCACGCGAGCGGGCCGTGATCCCGGGTCCGTATGTGCGCCGCATCCTGCCCGGCGGCGCGCGCCCGGCAGGATCGGCCGGGCCGGGCCGGGCCGGGCTCAGCCTTAGGCCGCCGAGGAGGCCCGGCGGGGTGCCGGGGGAGTGCTGAGCGCGTGGCCGCCGAACCCACCGGTGCCGGTGACCTGGTGCTGCCACCAGGCGACCATGCCGGCCTCGTCGATGGTCGACCAGTCCGGCGCCTGCCCGACCTGGGCGGCGCCGAGCCGGCGGCCGAGGGCCACCAGCTCCCGCCCGACCTGTCCGCGTTCGCGGTCGTAGGAGTCGAGCAGCTCCGCCCAGGAGCCGCCCGAGCGCCAGGCGTTCTCGAACGCCCAGGCGTCCTGGACGGCCTTGACCGCGCCGCTGGTGTTGTGCGGGCGGACGACGGTGGCCGCGTCCCCGGCGAGCAGCAGCCGGCCCGCGGTGCGGCGCGGGGTCTCCAGGTCGTAGATCGGCTGGACGAAGGTCCGCTCGGCGGGCGTCAGCCGGAGCACCCCGGCCCAGTAGGGCGGCAACTGCTCCTCGGCGAGCCGCCTGCCGTGGGTGAGCAGCTCGTCGGTGAGCTCACCGGGCGGGATGCTGGTGGGGTTGTCCAGGCGCCGCCCGAGCTCGGCCGGCGGAGCGCCGTAGAGGACCCAGTTGACCTGGGTGGAGCCCGGGGTCAGCCCCGGGATGCGGTAGATCACGCACTGGCCGCCGGGGAAGCAGGCGGTGATGGCCTCGGTCTCCGGCCAGGCGCCCGCGCCGCCGGGCAGCTCCTCCAGGTGCTCGGAGGGGAAGCTCCCGCGCCAGCAGATGTACCCGGCGTACTCGGGCCGCGCCTCCGGGCAGACGGCCTCGCGGACCATCGAGCGGTAGCCGTCGGCGCCGATGACGAGGTCGTAGGACTCCCGGCGGCCGTCGGCGCCCTGCACCCAGGCGCCGTCCTGGTCGCCGCCCGCGCCGGCGACCGTCTCGGCGAGCCGGAAGTCGACGGTGTCGGGGGCGCGCTCGCGCAGGGCCTGCCAGAGCACGCCCCAGTGGTAGGAGTGGAAGGGCATCGGCTGCACCCAGAGCAGTCGGCCGCGCGGGCCGGACGCGCCGTCGCGGGCCACCCAGTGGCGCTCGGTGAGCCGGTGGCGGCGGATCCCGTCGTCGAGGTGCCCGGCCCGGGCCAGTTCGGCGAAGCGGTCGTCGTGGACGCAGAGCCCGACGCCGCGGTCCTCCAATCGACCGGGGGTGCGTTCGAGCACCACCACCTGCTCCGCGCCGTTGCGGGCGGCCGCCCGCGCGAAGGCGCAGCCGGCGATGCTGCCGCCGACCACGGCGATCGACCCGCCGCGTATGCCGTCCGTGCCACCCCGCATGACCGTCCCCTCCCCAGAGCGACTTCTGCGGTATGACCATACGCGTAATAGATGGCGTGCTGACGGCCGGTCAGCGAAATCCGTCCACCCGTCCCCTCCGGCGCCCCGCCGGAGCCCTTGTGCAACTAGTTGCATAACCGTGGGGGCGTCCCCTACCGTTTGGTAGCAACGAGCCGCCCGCCGCACCAGGAGTCCCGATGAGCAACGACCCCCAGGAGCTCCAGCACACCCAGGGGCTCCGGTCGGCCCAGCAGACCCCGCAGGCCCAGCAGGTCGAGGGCCCCTATCCCCGGCTGCTGAGCCCGTTGGACCTCGGGTTTACCACCCTCCCCAACCGCGTGATCATGGGCTCCATGCACGTCGGCCTGGAGGAGGCCCCCGGCGGCTTCGACCGCATGGCCGCGTTCTACGCCGAGCGCGCCCGCGGCGGCGTCGGCCTCATCGTGACCGGCGGCATCGCCCCCAACGAGGCCGGCCGCCCCTGGTCCGGCGGCGCCATGCTCACCACCGAGACGGAGGCGGACCGCCACCGCGTGGTCACCGACGCCGTCCACGCCGCCGGCGGCCGGATCGCGATGCAGATCCTGCACTTCGGCCGCTACGCCTACCACCAGGACCTGGTCGCCCCCAGCGCCCTCCAGGCCCCGATCAGCCCGTTCGTGCCGCACGCGCTCACCCCCGAGCAGGTCGAGCAGACCATCGAGGACTTCGTCCGCTGCGCCGACCTCGCCCGCCTCGCCGGGTACGACGGGGTCGAGATCATGGGCTCCGAGGGCTACCTGATCAACGAGTTCATCGCCGCCGCCACCAACCGGCGCGAGGACGAGTGGGGCGGCGCGTACGAGCAGCGGATGCGCTTCCCGGTCGAGATCGTCCGCCGGGTCCGCGAGCGGGTCGGCCCCGACTTCATCCTGATCTACCGCCTCTCCATGCTCGACCTCATCCCCGGCGGCTCCACCCTCGACGAGGTCGTCCGGCTCGCGAAGGCCGTCGAGGCGGCCGGTGCGACCATCATCAACACCGGCATCGGCTGGCACGAGGCCCGCATCCCCACCATCGCCACCTCGGTCCCGCGCGGCGCCTACGCCTGGGTGACCAGGAAGGTGATGGGCTCGGTCGCCGTCCCCCTCGTCGCCGTCAACCGCATCAACACCCCCGAGATCGCCGAGCAGCTGCTCGCCGAGGGCAGCGCCGACCTGGTCTCGCTGGCCCGCCCGCTGCTCGCCGACGCCGACTTCGTCGCCAAGGCCCGGGACGGCCGCGCCGACTCCATCAACACCTGCATCGGCTGCAACCAGGCCTGCCTGGACCACACCTTCAGCGGCAAGATCACCTCCTGCCTGGTCAACCCGCGCGCCTGCCACGAGACCGAGCTGGTGCTCACCCCGACCCGGCTGCGCAAGCGGATCGGCGTGGTCGGCGCCGGACCGGCCGGCCTCGCCTTCGCCGTCTCGGCCGCCGAACGCGGCCACGCCGTCACCCTGTTCGACGCCGCCGGCGCGATCGGCGGACAGCTGGACATCGCCCGGCGGATCCCCGGCAAGGAGGAGTTCAACGAGACGCTGCGCTACTACCGCACCCGGCTGGCCGAGTTGGGCGTCGAGCTGCGCCTCGGCGCGACGGTGGACGCCGAACAGCTCGCCGCCGAGGCCTTCGACGAACTCGTCCTCGCCACCGGCGTCACCCCGCGCACCCCCGCCGACCTCCCCGGGATCGACCACCCCAGCGTGGTCGGCTACCTGGACGTGCTGCGCGGCGGCGCACCGGTCGGCGAGCGGGTCGCCATCCTCGGCGCCGGCGGCATCGGCTTCGACGTCGCCGAGTACCTCACCGACCAGGGCGACGCGGCCAGCCTCAACCCGCCCGTGTTCCACCGCAAGTGGGGCATCGACCCCGAGTACCGCGAGCGCGGCGGCCTCACCGGCCCCGAGCGGCCCGAGCCCCCGCGCAGCGTCCACCTGCTCCAGCGCAAGACCACCAAGGTCGGCGCAGGCCTCGGCAAGACCACCGGCTGGATCCACCGCACCGAGCTCAAGCACCGCGGCGTCGTGATGCTGGCGGGCGTCAGCTACGACCTCATCGACGACGCCGGCCTGCACATCACCGTGGACGGCGAGCGCCAGCTGCTGCCCGTCGACACCGTCGTCCTGTGCACCGGCCAGGAGCCGCGCCGCGACCTGGACACGGCGCTGCGCGGCCTCGGCCTCACCCCGCACCTGATCGGCGGCGCCGACGTGGCCGCCGAACTGGATGCCAAGCAGGCCATCAAGCAGGGCACCGAGCTGGCGGCCACCCTCTGACGCCCGACTCCCCCAGGTCGCCCTGGGCCTAGGATCGACGCATGTCGCTCCCGCACGCCATCCTCACCGCCCTCCTGGAGAAGCCGTCCTCGGGGCTGGAGCTGACCCGGCGGTTCGACAAGTCGATCGGCTTCTTCTGGTCCGCCACCCACCAGCAGATCTACCGCGAGCTGGGCCGGCTGGAGGCCTCCGGCCTGATCCGCGCACTCGCGGCCACCGGCCCGGTGCGCGGACAGAAGAAGGAGTACGAGGTGCTCCCGGCCGGACGCGCCGAACTGGAGCGCTGGACGGCCGCCGGCGACGGCCCCAAGACGATCCGCGAACCACTGCTGCTGCGCCTGCGCGCGGCGGCGGTGGTCGGCGCGGCCGGCCTGGACGCCGAGCTGAACCGGCATCTCGCGCATCACCGCGCGCAGTTGGACGCCTACCTGGCGATCGAGCAGCGCGACTTCCCGCCCGAGAAGGAGGCGGACGAGAACCGCCTGCAGCACGCCGTGCTGCGCGCCGGGATCGGGCTGGAGACCTTCTGGGTGGAGTGGCTCTCCGGAACGCTGGCCGCACTGCCGCCGTCGGACCAGCCCTGAGGACCAGTTCTGACCTGCGCTTTTCCCTCCCCTCGGGCGGGTCGGCAGACCGGGTGGGACACTGGGTGCCTGTCCCCGCACCGCGGACTCGCACGACCTCCCGGTGCTCCGGCACTGTCATCCCTCCCTCCCCTCCCTGCATCTGCCTTCCCACCTTGCCGTCCCTGCCCGAACTCTCGACCGGGGGCCCGCATGTCGTCACACCCGAGGCCTCTCCTCGCCCTGACCGCCGCCGCCGTCGCCACCGTGGCCACCCTCGGTGTGACCGGCTTCGTCAGCCCGCCGACCGCGGCGGCCATCGAGCTGAGGGCCGCCACCCCGACCGCGGACCTGCCCACCACGGAGCAGCTCCGGACGGCCCTGCTCTCCGCCGCCGAACTCGGCCCGGACTTCACCGAGGTGCCCGCCACCGAGGCCGCCTCGCCCGGCGCCACCCCGTCACCGGTGAGCGGCTGCGAGGCCCTCAGCGCCCTCCTCAATCGGGCCGACAACGAGGCCTCTCCCCAACAGCCCCACGCGGAGGTCGAGTTCGACGGCGAGGACGCCAACCCGATGATCACCGAGTCCCTCACCGCCGGGGACGAGGCCCAGCTCACCACAGACTTCGCCGCCGCCACCGACGCGTTCAACACCTGCCACACCCTGACGTTCAACAACGGCACCGACGCCGAGGTCAGCTTCACCGTCACCCCCCTCGCCCTCGGCGACCGCCCCGACGCCCCCGCCGTCCGCCTCGACGGCACCCTCGCCGGCGTCCAACTCAACGGCTACCTCGCCCTGGAACGCCTCGGCAACGTCGCCCTCGCCTACGGCTTCTTCCAACGCGACAGCGGCTCCTCCCAACTCGCCTCCCTCTACTACCGCGCGGCCCTCGCCAAAGCCGAACGCACCCTCGGCAGCACCGCCGGCAGCACCACCGCCCCCACAGCCCCGGCCGGCATGACGGTCACCTTCCCCTCCGCCGCTGCCACCGGCCCCTTCTACTAGTGCCGCGTCAGGCAACCTTCGCCCCGTCGCGACGCCCGGCACGCACTCTCGCCGCACCGGCCGAAAGCCCAAGTACGTCCAGTACGAGGG
>NZ_JBHVUV010000034.1:0-99013 GCF_042883905.1 Kitasatospora sp. NPDC058170 | reverse complement strand
CCTCGTACTGGACGTACTTGGGCTTTCGGCCGGTGCGGCGAGAGTGCGTGCCGGGCGTCGCGACGGGGCGAAGGTTGCCTGACGCGGCACTAGGTTGGCCCCATGAAGAACTCCGACCTCACCGTCGTCACCACCACCCACGAGGACGAGGCCAAGGCGCGGGCGCTGGCCGCGGCCGTGGTCCGCGAGCGCCTGGCCGCGTGCGCCCAGGTCCATCAGGTCCGTTCGGTCTACTGGTGGGACGGCGAGGTGCGGGACGCCGCCGAGTGGCGCATCGACTTCAAGACCCGCGCCGGGCTGTTCGACCGGCTAGCCGCGTTCGTCGCCGAGCGGCACGAGTACGAGACGCCCGAGCTCATCGCCGTCCCGGTGACCGCCGGATCGGCGGACTACCTCGGCTGGGTGGCCACCGAGACGGCCGACTGAGCCGACGGCCCGGCTCTGCCCGTTCAGAACCGTTCAGAACCGTTCAGAACCGGGCAGACCCGGGGGACCGGGGTGGACCGGGCGGACCGACGGGCGCGGCACCGCCCGGCCTCGGCGATCGTGTACGGCGCTCGTTGACAGTCGGCGCGGCGGGTGGCTCTAATGGGGGCGTGCAGCGCGATGTCGGCCAAAGAGAACTGGGCCGGCCGGCGATCGAGCGGGCACCTTTCACAGAGGGACGATGCGCGATGAGTTCTCACTCCGCTTCCCTGATCTGACGTCATCGGCCGCGGCAGCGCCTGCCCGCGTCCGCATCTGCTCGCACCGCTCGACCCGGCTCGGCTGGTCCGTGCTCGCGGCGGCTCGGATCCCTCCGCCGCCCGCCTGCTCCCCCGCCCGCCGTTGCGCGGTGCCGCGTACGCGTGCTGCGACTCCTGTGGCCTCCCCCCTTTCATCGGAGACTCCACACAAGCGCATGCCCATGACTCCCCATCATTTCAATCAGACGGTCATCGAGGAATTCCGCGCCAACGCCGGCCGGGTCGGCGGCCCCTTCGAGGGCGGCGACCTGCTGCTGTTGACCACCACCGGCACGCGGTCCGGCCGGGAACACACGGTGCCGCTCGGCTACGTCCGGGCGGACGGTCTACTGCTGGTGGTCGCCTCGGCGGCCGGGGCCCCGGACCACCCGCACTGGTACCGCAACCTGCTGGCCCACCCGGTGGTACGGGTCGAGCTCGGCACCGAGGTGTTCGACGCGATCGCCGTGCCCGCCGAGGGGGCGCGGCGGGAGCGGCTGTTCGAGGCGGTGGTCCGGGTGGCACCGGGGTACGGCGACTACCAGACGCTCACCGCGCGCGAGCTGCCCGTCGTGGTGCTGGAACACGAGAAGCAGGAGGACCGGCGCCCGGTGGCCAACCTGGCGGACAAGCTGCTGGAGGTCCACACCTGGCTGCGCGCGCAACTGCGGCACGTGCGGGAGGAGGCCGAGGCGTCGATCGCCGGGCAGGCCCCGAGCCTGGGGCTGCAACTGCGGCAGCACTGCCTGGCGTTCTGCGAGGGGCTGACCCATCACCACACCGGCGAGGACGCCCACGTCTTCCCCGCCCTGGCCCGCAGCCACCCGCATCTGCGCGAGGCGTTGGAGCGGCTGGGCGAGGAGCACCGCACCGTCGGCCGGATCAAGGGCGAGCTGGTGGCCCTGCTGGACGGAGCGGGGGCGGGCGAGCCGGAGCGGTTCCGGGCGGAGCTGGCGCGGATGTCGGCCGAGCTGGAGGCGCACCTGGACTACGAGGAGGAGTCCCTGCTGCCCGTCCTGGCCGCGATCCCCTTCCCGCCGAGCGGGGCCGCCGGCCGGCCCGGGACGGGAGACGGGGCCGGGACGGGGGCCGAAACCGGCACCGGCACCGGGGCTGGAGCCGGGACCGGGAGCTGAAGCGGGACGCCCGAAGCGGGGCCTGTCCGGCCGGTCACGGCCGGACAGGCCCCGGGTGCCGCGCCGGTGCCCGCCCTTCGGCGGTGGCCGGCCCGGCGCCGGGCGCTACGCCTGCGCCGAGAAGACCGGGAGGTAGCCGCCCGAGTGGCCGGCGGCCTTCGGGTGGTAGCTCTCGTCGACGGGCAGGGTGGTGCTGTTCAGCCAGGTGGTGCTGCTGCCGCAGATCTCGTGGTTGGTGAAGATGCTGCGGACGTCGCCGAAGGCGAAGCCCGCGTTGGCGGCACGCTTGGCGAGGACGTCGTCGAGCACGTCCGCCGCACTGTTGATGGCGGCACGCTTGGTGTCGCCGATGCCGAAGATGCAGCTGCCGCCGACCTTGTAGAGGTGCGGGTAACCCAGCACCACCACGCGGGCGTTGGGCGCCTTGGCGTGGATGGCCGCGTACACCTGGTCGAGCTGGCCGGGCAGGGTGGTGGTGGCGTACTTCTTTCCGGCGGCGACGGCGTTGAGGCAGGCGCTCTCGGAGTCCAGCACACAGGTCTGCATGGTGCTGGCGAAACCGGCGTCGTTGCCGCCGATGCTGATGCTGACCAGGGTGGTGCCGGAGTTCAGCACCGAGAGCTGGTTGTTGAGCACGTCACCGGTTCTGGCACCCGAACAGGCGACGAAGGAGAAGGACGACGTCGCGTGCGCGTTCTTCCAGAGGTACGGATAGGCGTTGGTGCTCCGCTTGCAGCTGCCGCTCTCGCTGGTGTAGCTCCCGGCGCCGACGCCGGATGCGTACGAGTCGCCCAGCGCGGCGTAGTTGACGGTCGCGGCACTGGCCGACGAGGCGGTGAAGAGGGTGGTGAGGGTAAGGAGTACCGCCAGGGCGGCTACGGACATGGCACGGGTGGGGCGTAGCATGACACCTCCAGGGAGTGACCTGAGTCACACATGTTGATACCAGGCGGTAGCATCCCCGGGAAGTGGTCATGCCAAGGATATTGACGGTCCGTCCGTGGACAGCGGAGTGAACTCGACCGCGTGGACGGGCGATTGCGCTGCTCAGGCCCCGGCGGCGCCCTCTGCGGCGTGCGCGCCGCAGGCGACCTCCAGTTCGAATCCTTGACCGTCAATCAAGTGGCCCGGCTCACCGGTGCCGGCGCCGGCCGCCCGGGCCGCCGCCGGCACGCCGCCCTCCGCGACGCCCCGCCCGACACGCCCTCCTCCCCCACGCCCCCGCCCGGCACGTCCCCGCCGGGCACGTCCACGCCCGGCACGTCCACTGCTGACGCGCCCCTTCGGGAACCGGCTCAGCCCCCGGCGGCCGGGTAGACGGTGCCCGAGTGGGCCGGGCCGGGGAAGACCACGCAGCCCTCGACCGGCAGTTCCTCGATCGCCTCGTTGGCGGTGGCGGGCACGCCCAGCCGACGCACGGCGGCCGACACCGCCGCCCGGGCCTGGCGCAGACCGGGTGCCCCCCAGCCGAGCAGTTCGACCGCGAGACCGGGCGCGACCAGCAGCCGCCGGTAGTGCCGCCCGGAGGCCGGGTCCGCCGCGCTGGGACCGACCGCCCGCAGTGCGGCGGCCATCCGGACCCGGGCGCACTCGTGCCCGCCGTTGGCCGAACCCACCCGGTCGTAGAGGTAGCCGAGGTAGTACGGCTCGCCGATCACCGCCTGGGCCTCCTCGGCCGCCTCGCGGGCCAGCGCCGAACCCGGATCCCCGGCGTCCTCCGGCTCCAGCGAGCCACCGGGGAGCGAGACGATGCCGTCCTTGGGGTTGACCAGGGTCAGCACCCGGCCGTCGGGGGCGAACAGCCACCCCCAGGACTGCTTCACCGGCAGCCCCTCGGGCACCTGCTCGCCCGGTCGCCACGGCCAGCCCGCAGTGGGACGCCGACGCACCCTGCCGAGCAGCTCGGCGATCTCCGCGCTGAACTCGATCCGGCTCATGCGTCCCCCCTTTTCGGTGTCGGGCTCGCCGGACCGACGGTGCGCGGGGAGGACCAGCGGTGCGCGGTTCGGGGCGGGGCGGCGGGAGCGGCGGCGTGGGGTACCACCCGCTCCTGCTGTTGATCTTCCCCGAAATCTTCCCCGAACAGGCGGTCGATGAACAGTCCCCAGCGCCGCTTGGTGGACGCGGAGGTCCGGAGCCGCTGGTCAGGCCATCGGCCCACCGCCGTCCTCGGCGGCGTCGGAGTGACCCCGCCCGCTGCCGCCGGGTGCCGGGAACGGGGGGAGCGCGAAGGCCGGGACCGCCGCCGACCCCGGCGGGAGCGGCAGGCCCCGGTTGGCCGCCTCCGCGAGCGCGTCGAGCACCTCCCGGACGGACATCGGCCGCAACCGCCCGTCCGCCAGCGCCCAGCCGCACACCTGCGGGCCGTCGGGCGCCGCCGGATCCCGGTGCAGCAGCAGCGCGCCGGTGCCGCGCGCGGCCGTGCCCGCCGCCAGGGTGACGCAGAACGCCTCGGCGTCCCGACCGCCGGCGAACAGCCGGCCGCCGTCGATGCAGAGCTCCGCCGCCGTGGCGAGCTCCTCCCCGTCCTCCGGGCCGTGGCAGTTCAGCGTCAGCAGGTGGCAGCCCTCCCCCGCGCCCCCGGCCAGCGCCAGGTACACCCCGGTGACGTGGCGCATCACCGCCTCCATCAACGACCGCCCCCGCGGGCCCTCGCCGACCGCCGTGAGCAGCACCGCGCAGCTGACGGAGATGCGCACCCTGGCCCGGTGGTCGTCGACCAGCACCGGGAGCAGCTCGGCCAGCCGCTCCCCCGCGTACACGAAGGGCTCCCCGGCCAGCTCCGGGTCGGCCGCGTACGCGACCCGGGCCGCCGCGGCACCCGGGTCGAGGCCGAACGCCTCGCAGTAGTCCTCGTAGTCGGCCGGTTCGAGCACCCGCAGGTGCACCTCCACCCCCTGCTCGTGCAGGGCCCGGAGGGCTGCGTCCGTCCGGCCCAGGTAGGACGGGAAGGCCGCGCCGCCGAACAGGCCGTACCGCGCCAGGCGGGCGAAGTCGGCGGCCCGGGCGGCCACGGCGAGCGCGACCGGCTGCGGCGGCGGCGCACCGCGGGCGCGGCCACGGCTCCGGGACCGGCCGCCGGGGCCGCCGCCCACCCCGGACCCGGCCCGCCCGGGCGCACCTCCGCCGCCCAGCGCCCGGGCGGAACCCCCGGATCCGGGACGCCCTGCTCCGGCACCTGCGGCTCCGGGACGCCCGACTCCCGGGCGCCCGGCTCCTGGGCGCCCGGAGGGCGGGCGGCTCCCGGCCCGGGCCCGGTCGCGGCGCGTCGCGGGCCCGCGGGCGGTGAAGAACGCGGACTGCTGGGACATGGCTCCTCCTCGTGGTCGCGCCGGCCCCCGGAACCCCTGGAAGGCCCGGAGCGGCCGACGACCGAGAACATACACACCGTCACTGACAATCGACCGGGAGTGACGATCCGGGCCCGGGCCGAGC
This sequence comes from Kitasatospora sp. NPDC058170, assembly GCF_042883905.1. NCBI lineage: Bacteria > Bacillati > Actinomycetota > Actinomycetes > Kitasatosporales > Streptomycetaceae > Kitasatospora > Kitasatospora sp. NPDC058170. The sequence goes on along the minus strand of NZ_JBHVUV010000034.1, from coordinate 93,717 downwards.
GCGGGAGCCGGCGGCGCGGAGGCCCTGGCCGGGGCGGCCGGTGGGGCTGTTTCGCCCGGGTTGTCAGTGGCGGACGTTAGGGTCGGGGACCATGCGACTGCTGCATACCTCCGACTGGCATCTCGGGCGCTCCTTCCACCGGGAGAGCCTGCACGACGCCCAGCGCGCCTACCTGGACCACCTCGTGGAGGTCGTCCGGGCCAGAGGCGTGGACGCCGTGCTGGTCGCCGGCGACGTGTACGACCGGGCGCTGCCGGGGCTGGAGGCGGTCGCCCTGTTCGACGACGTGCTGCACCGGCTGGCCGGGCTGGGCGTGCCCACGGTGTTCATCAGCGGCAACCACGACTCGGCCCGCCGGCTGGGCGTGGGCGCGGGCCTGATCGGCCGGGCCGGCGTCCATCTGCGGACCGATCCGGGCGAGTGCGCGGAGCCCGTCATGCTGGCGGACGAGCACGGGCCGGTGGCCGTCTACGGGCTGCCGTACCTGGAGCCGACCCTGGTCCGCGAGCGCTTCGGGCTGGAGCGCGGCGGCCATGCCGCGGTGCTCGGCGCGGCGATGGACCAGGTCCGGGCCGACCTCGCGGCCCGCCCGGAGGGCACCCGGGCGGTGGTGCTGGCGCACGCCTTCGTCACCGGCGGCGAGACCAGCGACAGCGAGCGGGACATCGCGGTCGGCGGTGTCGCCTCCGTCCCCGCCACCGTCTTCGACGGCGTCCACTACGCCGCGCTCGGCCACCTGCACGGCTGCCAGACCCTCGCCCCGCACCTGCGCTACAGCGGCTCCCCGCTCGCCTACTCGTTCTCCGAGGTGAACCAGCGCAAGACGATGTGGCTGGTCGACCTCGCGGCGGACGGCGCGGTCACCGCCGAGCGGGTCGACTGCCCGCGGCCGCGCCCGCTCGCCTGTCTGCGCGACACGCTCGACCGGCTGCTGAACGCCGAGGAGTACACCCCGTTCGAGCAGTCCTGGGTGCAGGCCACGCTCACCGACTCCGCCCGCCCCACCGAGCCGATGGAGCGGCTGCGGCGGCGCTTCCCGCACACCCTGCAGCTGCTCTTCGACCCGGACCGGCCCGAGGAGGGCGACACCCGGTCGTACGCGGCCCGGGTGAGCGGGCGGGCCGACCTGGAGATCGCCGAGGGCTTCCTGCGGCACGTGCGCCCGGGCGCCGCGCCGGACCGGGACGAGCTCGACTGGCTGCGCGAGGGCTTCGAGAGCGTCCGGGAGACCACCGACCGGAAGGCCGAGCTGCCCCGATGAGACTCCACCGGCTGACGGTCGCCGCCTTCGGCCCGTTCGCGGGCACCGAGGCGGTCGACTTCGACGCGCTCGCCGCCGGCGGCCTCTTCCTGCTGCGCGGCGCCACCGGCGCGGGCAAGAGCAGCGTGCTGGACGCCGTCTGCTTCGCCCTCTACGGGGACGTGCCCGGCGCCCGCCGGGCCAACCGGCTGCGCAGCGACCACGCCGATCCGCTGCGGCTGACCGAGGTGCGGCTGGAGCTGACGCTCGGGGGGCGGCGGCTGGAGATCATCCGGCTCCCCGAGCAGCAGCGGCCCAAGAAGAAGGGCACCGGCTGGACGACCGAGCGGGCCCAGACGCTGCTGCGCGAGTGGGCCGCCGACGCCGGGGACGGCGCACCCGGCTGGCGGCCGGTCAGTAAGTCGCACCAGGAGGCCGGGGAGGAGATCCAGCGGCTGATCGGGATGAGCCGCGAGCAGTTCTGCCAGGTGGTGCTGCTGCCGCAGGGCGACTTCGCGCGGTTCCTGCGGGCCGACTCCGAGGAGCGCGGCAAGCTGCTGCGCCGGCTGTTCGACACCGAGCGGTTCCAGCAGGTGGAGTCCTGGCTCGCCGAGCGCAGGCGCGCCCAGGAGGCCGCCGTCCAGACCGACCAGCGGCGGCTGCGGGCCCTGGCCGACAAGGCCGAGCAGGCTGCCGGGCCGGCGGCCGAGCCCGCCGCCGACTGGGTGCCCGGCGAGGACGAGACCGCGCACCCGGCCGCCGCCGACCTCACCGGCGCGGTGCTCGGCTGGGCCGCGATGCTGCGCAGCGGCGCCGCCGAACAGCTCGCGGTCGCCGACGCCGCCCTGGCCGGCGCGGAGTGCGCCCACGAGGAGGCCGGGCGGGCCCGGGCCGCCGCCGAGGAGCTGGCCGGTCGGCAGCGGCGGCACCGCGAGTCGGCGCTCCAGGCGGCCCGGCTCGCCGAGGACGAGCCCGCGACGGAGCGGGACGGCCGCCGGCTGGCGGCCGCACAGGCCGCGGTCGGGGTGGAGTCGGTGCTGCGGCTGCGCGAGTCGGCCGACGGCGCCCACCGGGCGGCCCGCGAGGAGGAGCGCCGCCACCGCGAGGCGCTCGCCCGGGCGGACGGCGCGGACGGCCCCGGGCTGGCCCGGGCCGAGGAGCCGGAGCTGGCCCGGGCCGAGCGCCGGCTGCGGGCCGAGGTGGTCCGGCTGGAGGCGGCTCAGGAGGACGAGCGGCGCTGCACTGCGCTCGCCCGCGAGCAGCGGACGGCGGACGCCGAGCGCCGCAGGGCCGAGGAGCTCGCCGAGGACGCCCGCGAGTGGCTGGAGGACTTCGAGGAGCGGCTGGCCGCGCTGCAGGAGGAGCAGACGGCCACCCGGGCGGCCGGCGCCCGGGTCGAGCAGTTGGACGCACGGCGCGGTGAGGTGACGCAGCGGCTGGCCGCCGCCCGCCGCCGGGACGGCCTGCGCGCGGAGATCGCGGACGCCGGACCGCGGGCGCTCGGGCTGCGTGCCGAGGCGCTGGACGCCCGTGAGCACAGCCAGGACCTGCGCGAGCGCCGGCTCGCGGGCATGGCCGCCGAGCTGGCGGCCCGGCTGCGCGCGGGCGAGGCCTGCCGGGTCTGCGGCTCGCCGGAGCACCCGGCACCGGCCAGGCCGGCCGGCGGCCAGGTCGGCGCGGCGGACGAGGACCGCGCCCGGGCGGCGCAGACGGTGGCCGAGCAGGCGGCGGACACCGCCGAGCGGGAGCTGGCGGACCTCCGGGTCCGCGAGGCGGCCGCCGCCGGTGCGGCCGGGCCGGACGGCGCCGAGGCCCTCGCGGAGGCGCTCGCCGCGCTGGAGCGCGAGCACCGCGAGGCCTCCAGGGTGGCCGAGCACCTCGGCCCGCTGACCCAGCGGATCGAGCGCCTCGCCCAGGAGCAGACGGCCCGGCTCGCCGCGCTCAGGGACGCGGGCGAGCGCAGCGCGGCGCTCACCGCCCGGATCCAGACCCTGCACGGCGAGCAGGAGGAGCTGGCCGCGAAGGTCTCGGCCGCCCGGGGCGACGCGCCGTCGGTGGCCGACCGGTCGGCGTCACTGGCCCGGCTCGCCGATCGGGTCACGGCCCTGGCGGGTGCCGCCCGGGCCTGTGCGGAGGCGGCGGCCCGGCTGAAGGACGCGGACGGCGAGCTGGCCGCGGCCGCGGTCTCGGCCGGGTTCCCGAACGCCGAGGAGGCCAGGGCGGTCCTCCTGCCGGCCTCCGAGCGGGAGCGGCTGGCGGCCCGGCTGGAGCGGCACCGCTCGGCGCGGGCGGCGGTGGAGCGGCTGCTCGCCGAGCCCGAACTGGTGGCGGCCGCGGCCTGTCCGGCGGCGGACCTTCCGGGCACCCAGGCCCGGCTCCAGGGCGCCACCGACCGGCTGCGCCGGGCGCACGCGGCGCAGGACGCGGCCCGTCGGCGCTGCGAGGAGCTGGCCGGGATCGGCCGACAGCTGGCCGCGCTGGCCGCCTCGCTGGCCCCGGCACTGGTCCGGTTCGCCCGGATCAACCGGCTCGCCTCGCTCGCTGCGGGCACCTCCACGGAGAACCGGCTGCGGATGCGCCTGGAGTCGTACGTGCTGGCGGCCCGCCTGGAGCAGGTGGCCGCCGCGGCGAGCGACCGGCTGGTGCGGATGTCCGGCGGCCGCTACACCCTCGTGCACAGCGACGACCGGGGTACCGGCAACCGGCGCTCCGGCCTGGCCCTGCGGGTGGTCGACGCCTGGACGGGCACCGAGCGGGACACCGCGACGCTCTCCGGCGGCGAGAGCTTCTTCGCCTCGCTCGCGCTGGCGCTGGGCCTGGCCGACGTGGTCACGGACGAGGCGGGCGGGATGCCGCTGGACACCCTGTTCATCGACGAGGGCTTCGGCACGCTGGACGAACAGGCGCTGGAAGAGGTGATGGACGTCCTGGACGGCCTGCGGGAGCGGGACCGCGCGGTGGGCATCGTCAGCCACGTCGCGGACCTGCGCACCCGGATCCCGGCGCAGCTGCTGGTCCGCAAGGGCCGCAGCGGTTCCACCCTCGCGCTGGCCCGCCGGGAGGACGTCTGACGGGAGGACGTCTGACGGCGGGGCCCCGGACGGGAGCAGCGGGGACCGGGTAGCGGGGACCGGGCAGCGGGTGGGCGCCGGGCGGTACACGCCCGCCCGTCCCGGCGTCAGCCGGAGCAGGCGATCCGCTGGGCCTGCTGCCAGGCACAGACCGGGCAGAGCGTCGTCCCCGGCTGGTCCGCGGGCAGCTCGGTCGGCTCGCCGCACAGCACGCAGTCGGCCCGCGGCCCGGTCAGCCCCGGGTCGTGCGTCAGTGCCGCCACCGTCCCGGCCGGGGCCACGGCGCAGACCGGGCCCGCGTCGTCCGCACCGCTGTCCACCGCGTCGACGCCGTTCGCTGCTTCACTCATGCCGCCTTCCTACTCCGCCGCCCCACCGGGTCGCAAGGCCGGTCCGCTCCGCGCAGCAGGCAGGGCCCTGGCCGACCAATCCGCGCACGGACCGACCGGACAGGGCACCGGCCCGGTACCGGGCCGGTCGGCACCCCCCGGTACGGTGGCGCCATGCCCACCACCCTCGACCGGCGACTGCTCGCCGCCCGGTCCGCCTCGCCCAGCTATCCGGAGGTCGGCGCCACCCGGGACGCCCGTCTCCCGGCGGGCTACGCGCACCTTCGGCGGCGGATCCACCTCGGGCACGGGCCCGGGGTACTGGAGCGGGCCGGCCGCTACGTCCTCGGATGGGGCAGCCAGCTCGGCACCGGCTTCGCGGTCCATCCGCACGCCCCGGCCGAGCCGGGCGCGACGGTGCTGATCCGGCTGAGCCTGCCCGGCACGCGCCGCCCGAGGCTGGTGATCCCCTGCCGGGTGGTGTGGACGGTGGACGAGCCGGACCGGATCGGCTTCGCCTACGGGACCCTGCCGGGGCACCCGGAGTGCGGCGAGGAGGCGTTCCTGGTGACCATGGACGGCACCGGCGAGGTCTGGTTCGAGGTGACCGCGTTCTCCCGGCTCTCCGCCTGGTACGCGCGGCTCGGCCGCCCGGTGGCCGTGCTCTGCCAGTACCTGGCGATCGAGCGCTACCTCACCGCCGTGGCGGCCGCGGTCCGGTAGCGGCGGGCGGAGGCGCCCCGCGCCGCGGTACCGCCCGCGCCCGGCTGTCCCGCCCGCGCCGCAGTCCCGCCCCCGCCGAGCGGTCCCGCCGCGGCAGCCCCCGGGTCGTCTCAGCCCAGGAAGGACAGCCGGACCGTCCGCCGCGGGTTGTCCCCGTTGGTGTCGACCAGGACCACGGACTGCCAGATCCCGAGCGCCAGTTGGCCGCCGATCACCGGCAGCGTGGCATGCGGCGCGACCAGGCCGGGCACCACGTGGTCGCGGCCGTGGCCCGGGCTGCCGTGCCGGTGCCGCCAGCGGTCGTCGGCCGGGAGCAGCTCACGCAGCGTGGCGAGGAAGTCGTCGTCGCTGCCCGAGCCGGTCTCCAGCACGGCGATGCCGGCCGTGGCGTGCGGGACGAAGACGTTGAGCAGGCCGTCGCGCCCGGCGGCGCGCTCGTCGAGGAACGCGGTGCAGCGGCCGGTGATGTCGAGCGCGACCTCGCGGCTGCCCGTGGTGATCTCGAAGGTGGTGGTCTGGAAGGAGGGGGCCGGAAGGGAGGAGGCCTGGGGGGAGGGGGCCTGGGAGCTGCTGGAGCTGGAGTGGTTGCTGTCCGCCATGGCGCCATCCTCACCCACGCCGGGGGGTGCGCCGAACCGCCTCACCGACTCCCTGTACCGGAGCGGCTCGGCGGCGTAGGGTGGGAGCTCCGTGCCCGCGCGAGGGGTGTCCCGGGTACGCCAAAGACCCGATGGGCCCTCAGGTCCATCGGGTCGGTGCCGGTGTGCGCGGGAGCCGGGACGGCCCGGAGGGGCCGCGAGGCCCCCGGGGCCGGACAGGCCCCCGCTTCAGCCGCGTCCGCCGAAGAGGCTTCGCCGCAGCCGGCGCAGCGGCGCCAGAAGCGACACCCGCACGTGGCGGCGCGGCGCGGTGGGGGCGCCGGCGCCACGCGGCGTCAGCTCCCTTATCAACCCGAGCGCCTCGGCGGTGTCCACCGCCGGGAGCGCGGGCGCGCCGAGCACAGCCAGGTGCCGTTCGATCCTGCGGCCGGTCGTACCGACACCGCACTGGATAGCCGGCACGCGGGCCCGAGTCCGCGCTTGCATGTGTTCCATCAGTTTTCCCACCCCTACGAGGCGCCAGGGCCGTGAGGCGAAGACTATCCGTGACAGACGGCCTTCGCGCAACCGTCCTGGTGTTCTGCCACCGTACCGTGCGACGTCAACTGACGGTGCACCAGGGGCAGAGCGGGCGGTCACGACTAGGCATCAATGATGGTGCACGACCGGCCGGAGGTCAGCGGGGACCGGAGGCACGGACCCGGCGCTCGCGCAGGAGGCACACGCCGGGCGCACAGGGTCGCCACAGGGAGCCGCGGGCGGACACAGACGGCGGGGAGCCGGGGCCCGGGGGCGCACTCCCACCGGAGCGGACGGTAGAGAGGACAGCCCCGGCTGCGGCGCTCCGCACCGTGACCATCTGTTCAGGAAGTGAACACATTCGAGGGATTGACTCGGGGGAAACCTCCAAGCAATATCTCTTTCGGCGACACCAGTACGAGACACGCTCATGAGTGTGTTCGACTGATGAAGAGCATTGAAGGATTCCGGCTCACCCGAGCCACTGCCCGGCCGCCTCGACGCTGCGGTGGCCAGGCTCGGGGGGTGCTCGGACCGGCGGTCGGCCGTAGAGGGTCGGCCGGGCCGCCACCCGGCTGCCGGTGCCGCCCTCCACAGGGCGCGGCACCGGCGGTTCCGGATCACGCCGCGCTCGGTAGACTCGGCCAGCGTGCCAGTCCTCCTCAGCATCGTGCTCCCCGTCCACGGCGTGGAGCGCTTCCTGCCCCGCTGCCTCGACTCGATCCTCGAATCCGGTCCGGCCGGTGAGCCCCGCGAAGCCTCCCCCGCCGAGGAGCCGCGCTTCGAGGTGATCGCGGTCGACGACCTCTCCCCCGACCGCTGCGGCGAGATCCTCGACGAGTACGCGGCCCGCGACCCCCGGCTGCGGGTGCTGCACCTCACCGAGAACCAGGGCCTGGGCGGCGCCCGCACCGCCGCGCTGCCCGAGGTGCGCGGCGAGTACGTCTGGTTCGTGGACAGCGACGACTGGCTCCCGGAGGGCACCGTCGCGGCGGTCCTCGACGAGCTGGAGCGGGAGCGGGCCCGGGAGAAGGAGGGGGAGGCCCCCGCCGACGTCCTGCTGACCGGCTTCACCCACGTCTACCCGGACGGCGGGACCGAGCCCAACCCGTGGCGCCACGTGCTGGCCGGCTCCCCCCTGGAGCAGGGCTGCACCGTCGCCGAGCACCCCGCACTGTTCCGGACCGTGATGTCGGTCTGGAACAAGGTGTTCCGCCGCGAGTTCCTGCTCGGCCTCGGCGTCTCCTTCGGACGCGGCTTCTACGAGGACATCTCCGTCACCTACCCGGCGCTGCTGGCCGCCGGACGGCTGCGCTACCTGGACCGCCCCTGCTACTTCTACCGGCGCGGCCGGGCCGGCGCGATCACCAGCACCGCCTCCCCCAAGCACGCCGACGCCTTCGCCCAGTACGACGCGATCTTCGCCTTCCTGGACCGCACCGGGCGCCCCGTCCCCGACACCCTGCGCACCCTCGTCTTCGAGCGCACCGTGCAGCAGGCACTGACCGTCCACGACACCCCGGGGCTGGTCCCGCCCGAGCTGCGCAAGGACTTCTTCCGCCGGATCGCCGAGCACTTCGCCCGCCACCGCCCGGCCGGCTACCGCTTCCCCGGCGGTCTGCGCGGAGTGCAGTACCGGCTGGCGGCGCGCGGTTCGCGGATCGCCTACGCGGAGCTGCGCCGCACCGGGCGGCTGCCGCGCGAACTGAAGCGCGGGGCGCGGGCGGTCGCACCGGCGGTGAAGCGCGGGGTGCGCAGCAGTGCCCGCTTCACCGCGTACAACGCCTTCCGCCGGCTGCCGCTGGACGAGCACCTGGCGGTCTACGCGGCCTACTGGCACCGGGGTTACGCCTGCAGCCCGGCCGCGATCTACGAGAAGGCCAGGGAGCTGGCGCCCGCCGTCCGGGGCGTCTGGGTGGTGGAGAACCGCACCCAGGCGGCCACGCTGCCGGCCGGAGTGCCGTACGTGATCGTCAACACGCCCGCGTACCTGAAGGCGATGGCGACCGCCAAGTACTTCGTCAACAACGTCAACTTCCCGCGGACCATGGTGAAGCGGCCCGGTACGGTGCACGTCCAGACCCAGCACGGCACGCCGCTGAAGGCGATGGGCATGGACCTCAGGGACCACCCGGTCGCGGCCGACGGGATGGACTTCGCGCGCCTCCAGGAGGCCGTCGACCGCTGGGACTTCCTGGTCTCCTCCAACCCGCACACCAGCGAGCACTTCGCCCGGGCCTTCCCCGGCCGGTACGAGATGCTGGACACCGGCTACCCGCGCAACGACCGGCTGGCGAACACCACGCCCGCCGAAGTGGCCGCGATGCGCGAGCGGTTCGGGCTGGCGCCGGGCCGGACGGCGGTGCTGTACGCGCCGACGCACCGCGAGGGCCAGGGCGGGTACGTGCCGCTGGTGGACGTCCGGGAGCTGGCGCGGCGGCTCGGGCCGGGGTTCACGCTCCTGGTGCGCACGCACTACTTCCACACCGGCGGCCCGGGCGACCTGGCGACGGGCGAGGGGGCCGCGGAGATCGTGGACGTCTCGGCGCACCCGACCGTGGAGGACCTGTACCTGGCGGCCGACGTGCTGGTCACGGACTACTCGTCGATGATGTTCGACTACGCGGTGCTGGACCGGCCGGTGGTGGTCTTCGCCCCGGACTGGGAGCAGTACCAGCGGGTGCGGGGGGTCTACTTCGACCTGTTCGCGCAGCCGCCGGGCGCGGTCACGGTGGACGCCGACGGGCTGGCGGCGGCGCTGCTGGCCGGGGATCCGGCGCCGGCGGCGCGGGCGGCCTTCCGGGAGCGGTTCTGCCCGTGGGACGACGGCGGGGCGGCGGAGCGGGTGGTCCGCCGGGTGTTCCCGGTGCCCCCCGCCGGGGCCTGAGCGGGCCCACGGGCCGGGACATCACTGCGGGGCCCCTGCCGACGACAGGGGCCCCGCAGCGGCGAACCGGGTCAGCTCTGGCGCGCGGCCAGGAACTCGTCGAAGGTCAGCTCGCCGTCGTGGTTGGTGTCCATCCGGTTGATGATGGCCTCGGCCACGGCGATCGACGTGGTCAGGTCGCCGAGCTCACGCGCGACCGTGGCGTACTCGGCGGCGGTGATCCGGCCGTCGCCGTTCACGTCGTACTTGTCGAAGGCCGCGCGGATCGTGTCGACGTCTGCCATGGGTTGCCCCTCCTGAGGAACTGAAGAACTGCTGATGTGCGTTTCCGACGGCCGTACCCTACCCGGCCGTGGCGAGCACCACGGCTGGCGGGAGTGGACGGCCTCCCGGGTGGGTGTCGTAGTCTGCGGGTCTGATCTCGGCCCGGCCGGGAACCGACCACCGATTGCCGCATGTTCAGGCCCGGGCGCCTCCCGGGCGCGTTCGTCCAGGGAGGGACCGTGCTCGACCTTTTCACCAAGCTGGTGCTGAAACCCGTCTCACGGGGCATCTGGCGGCCGGACATCCAGGGTCTGGAGAACGTGCCGCGCAAGGGCGGGGTGATCCTGGCCAGCAACCACCTCTCCTTCATCGACAGCGTGGTGATCCCGCTGACGGCGCCGCGCCGGGTGCACTTCCTCGCCAAGGCCGAGTACTTCACCGGCACCGGGCTCAAGGGCGCGCTCTCCAAGGGCTTCTTCGAGTCGATCGGCGCGGTGCCGGTCGAGCGCGGCACCTACCGTTCCGCTCAGGCCTCGCTGGAGTCGGCGCTGGAGATCCTGGAGGACGGCAAGGCCTTCGGCATCTACCCGGAGGGCACCCGCTCGCTCGACGGCCGGCTCTACCGCGGCAAGACCGGCGTGGCCTGGCTGGCGCTGACCGCCGGCGTCCCGGTGGTCCCGGTGGCGCTGGAGGGGCCCGAGCAGATCCTGCCGATCGGCAAGCGCGTGCCGCGGATCCGCAAGGTGACGGTCCGCTTCGGCGAGCCGCTGCACTTCGACGAGCTGCACGGGCAGGCCCGCTCGCTCAAGGCCCGGCGGCACGTCACCGACGAGGTGATGCGGGCGATCCAGCAGCTCTCCGGCCAGGAGTTCGTGGAGAGCTACAACGAGCTCCCCAAGGCCGCCTGACCCGCGCCTCCCCGACGGCTACCGCGCCCTCCGCGGCTGCGGCACCTCGCCCGGGTGCGGCGCCCTACACGGGTGCGGCGGCGACCGGCGCGTCCCGGCGCAGCAGCGCCGCGTAGCGGCCGTTCGCCTCGACCAGCCCGTCGTGGGTGCCCAGCTCGGCCACCTCGCCCCGGTCCAGGACCACGATCTGGTCGGCGGAGCGGACGGTCGAGAGCCGGTGGGCGATGGTGATGGTGGTCCGACCCGCCGCCAGGGTGTCGATCGCCTGCTGGACGGCGAGCTCGGTGCGGTTGTCCAGCGCACTGGTGGCCTCGTCCAGGATCAGCACCGGCGGGTTGCGCAGGATGGTCCGGGCGAGCGCGAGCCGCTGCTTCTCCCCTCCCGAGAAGCGGTAGCCGCGCTCCCCGACCAGCGTGTCGTAGCCGTCCGGCAGCCCGGCGATGGTCCCGTGGATCTGCGCGGCCTCGGCGGCGGCGACCAGTTCCGCGTCGGTGGCGTCCGGTTTGGCGAAGCGCAGGTTGTCGGCGACCGAGGCGTGGAAGAGGTAGGTCTCCTGGGAGACCACGCCGACCGCCCGGGCGAGGGTGTCGAAGGAGAGCTCCCGGACGTCGACGCCGTCGATGGTCACCCGCCCCCCGGTCACGTCGTACAGGCGGGGGACGAGATAGCTGAGCGTGGTCTTGCCGGAGCCGGTCTCGCCGACCACCGCGAGCGAGCCGCCGGCCGGGACCTTCAGGTCGACGCCGGACAGGGTGGGCTTCTCCTGCTCCGGGTCGTAGCGGAAGTCGACGCCCTCGAAGCGGACCTCGCCCCGGATCCGTTCCAGGGTGACCGGCCGCTCGGGCTCGGCGATCTCCACCGGCAGGTCGAGGTACTCGAAGATGCGCTGGAACAGTGCCAGCGAGGTCTGCACCTGGACGCCGGTGGAGAGCAGGCTGACGGTCGGGCGGAACAGTCCCTGCTGGAGCGAGACGAAGGCGACCAGGGTGCCGATCGAGACGATCGGGGAGCCGCCGGCCGCGGCCAGGCCGGCCGCCCAGTAGATCACCGCGGGCATCGCGGCCATCACGATCTGGATGGTGTTCATCCGCCAGCGCCCCGCCATGCTGGAGCGCACCTCCAGCTCGGCGAGCTGGTCGGACTGCTCGGTGAACTCCTTGGAGAGCGAGCCGGAGCGGCCCATGGTGCGGCCCAGCAGGATGCCGCTGACCGAGAGCGACTCCTGGACGGCCGAGCTCATCGCGGCCAGCTGCTTCTGCCGCTCGGTGGTGATCTTCTTGCGCTCGCTGCCGACCCGGCGGCTGATCCAGACGAACAGCGGCAGGAGCAGCAGCGAGACCACGGTGAGGCGCCAGTCCAGCGCGACCATGGCGACCACGGAGGCGATCACGCTGGTGAAGTTGGAGACCAGCGAGGTGGCGGTGGAGGTCACCGTGGACTGCATGCCGCCGATGTCGTTGGCGATCCGGGACTGCACCTCGCCGGTGCGGGTGCGGGTGAAGAACGCCAGGGACATCCGCTGGAGGTGGGTGTAGACGGCCGTGCGCAGGTCGTGCATGACGCGCTGGCCGACGGTGGTGGAGATCAGGGTCTGCACCACGCTGAAGACGCTGTTGACCACGGCAGCGGCGATCATGCCGAGCACGAGGAGGCTCAGCAGCCCGGTCCGGCCCTGCGGGATGGCGGTGTCCAGGACGGCCCGCAGCAGGAACGGCGACACCACCGAGACCACGGCGGAGGCCGCCACCAGCAGCCCGACGGCGGTGAGGCGGCCCGTGTACGGGCGGAACAGCGCGAGGATGCGCCGCCACTGGGCGGGCGGGCGGGGCTCGCCCTCGGCGCGGGCGGGCGGGGTCCATCGGATGCCGTCGGGCCTCAAGGGCGGGCCTCCCTCGGTCGGGCGCGCGGTGGCGCGGCGGGTGTGGCGGGTGGAGCGGGCGTGGCCGGCGGCGCGGCGGTCGTGGCGCACGTGGCGGCCTTGGCGCGCTTGGCTGGCATGGCAGTCATGGCAGTCATGGCCGGCACGAGGCGCACCGCAGGCGTCGCAGGCGTGGCAGGTATCCCGGTCGGGCCTCCACCAGCATAGCGAGAATAGCTCATAGTTAGCGAAGCTAATAGTGAGGCTCACTCTATTCCCGTACCGCCGGGCCGACGGGCCGCTGCACCCCGGCCACGCGCGGGTGCGCCCGGACACCCGGAGCGCCCCACGCGCAGGGCGCCGCGCCGCCCCCTTGCGGGAGTGCGACGCGGCGCCCCGGGCGTGCGTACGGTCAGTCGGTCCGGTCAGTTCGTCCGGTAGGTCCGCGCCGCCTTGGAGGAGACCTTGCCGAGCTTGCCCGAGGGCAGCAGTCGGGCGATCGCCACGGCGATCTTGTAGCGCCGGCCCGGGACGGACACCGAGCGGCCGCGAGCCAGGTCGCGCATCGCCTCGCCGACCACCCGCTCCGCGGACAGCCAGCCCCAGGACGGGATGTTGCCCGTGCCCATGCCCGCCCGCGCGTGGAACTCGGTGCGGGTGAACCCCGGGCAGAGCGCCATCAGCCGCACCCCACTGCCGCCGAGGTCCCGCTGCACGCCCTGGGTGAAGCTCACCACCCACGCCTTGCTGGCGCCGTACGTACCGCGCGGCAGGAAGGCCGCCACCGAGGCCACGTTGACGATCGCGCCGCGCCTGCGCTCGCGCATCCCCGGCAGGGCGGCCGTGGTCAGCCGCAGGATCGCCTCCACGTGCACCTTCAGCATGTCCAGCTCGTCCTGGAGCGGGACGGTCAGGAAGGCACCCTTGTTGCCGAAGCCGGCGTTGTTCACCAGCAGGTCCACCGGGCGGTCGCCGTCGGCCAGTCGGGCCTCGACGGCGGCGATGCCGTCCTCCGTGGCCAGGTCGGCGGTCAGCACCTCGGTGTCGATGCCGAACGTGGCCTTCAGGTCGGCGGCGGAACGCTCCAGCCGCTCGGTGTCCCGGGCCACCAGGACGAGCCGGTAGCCGCTCCGGGCGAGCCGTCGCGCGAAGGCGGCTCCGATGCCGGCGGTCGCGCCGGTGATCAAGGCAGTGGTCATGCCCCTGACCGTACCGACCCCGGGCGCCACTCACCCAACGCACCGGTAACTTCGCAGATCAGAGCAGTGCGGATGCGGGCGATCGTTCGTGCTCGTAAGGTCGGTCAGGGGCATCGCCGGACCAGGCGGTGAAGATCCTGTTGAGGAGGCATATCTGATGCTTACTCAGTACACGACCGGAAGGGCCCCGGCGCCGCTCGCGACCCGGGCCGAACTCGATGCGCTCGGCGCGCTGATGGTGGAGGACGAGGCCGCCGTGAGCGACGCGCCCACGTACCGCCCCGAAGCCGCTGCGCTGCTGCTGGTGGGGCTGGCTCTGCTGCTTTCCCCGAAGCAGCCCAAGGAGAAGACCCGGTAGTCGGAGACGACACCCGGGCCCCTCGCGAAGGATCCACCCGGTCGCCGCCGAGAAGCCCCCGCACCTTGGGCCTTCCCGTCACGGACCCCCGTGAGCCTTCGTGAAACCCCCGTCAAGGAGGACCACGCAACCATGCCAACCGCCGATATCTCGCTCCGCGACGAGTACGCCGCAGCGGTCGAGCGGCTGGCGGGCCGCACCCTCGACACCCTCCGGGGCGTCGGGGGTGCGGCCGCGCTCGCCGATCCCGGCACCGCCGCCGCACCCAGGCCGTTGCTGGCCGCCGCCCGGGTGCTCGGGCCGGACCTGTTCGCACCGCAGCTGCTCGGCGGCGCCGCCCCGGACGAGCAGACCGCCCTGCTGCTGGCCGAGGCCCAGCACGCCTTCCCGTCACCCGCCGTCACCGCGCCCGCGACGAACGCCCCGACGGCTCCCGGCGCCCCGTCACCCTCCGTCGACGAGGACGGGCCTGCCGGGGCGGCGCTGATCGCCGCCTGGCGGGACTGGGCGACCGGTGTCCTGCTGACCCGGACGCTGCGCTCCGTCACCGCGCAGGGTTTCACCGCCCTCGACCTGGCCGCCCCGCAACCCGAGCACGCCCCGCACCTGCGGCCGCACGCCTGGCAGGGCTGGTCGGTCCGGATGGCGCAGCTCTCCGCGCTCGCCCTGCCCGACCTCGACGGACCGGTGCACGAGGCCGCCCGGGCCAACACCCTGGCGCTGGCCCGCGGAACCGTCCGCTCGATGCTGCGCCGCGACCACCGGGTGGCCGCCCGGCTCGCCCGCTGGCTCTGCTGGACGCAGGCCCAGGGCCTGCCGCTGCCCCTGGAGGTCGAACCGGTCCTGGAGCGGATCCAGGTCGTCGGCGACGGCAGCGCCCGCACCGCCCTCGAACTCGCCATCGGTGCCGCACTGCTGGCCACGGACGGGAACGGAGCCCGGCCATGACGGACCACCACCTCCTCGCCACCGCCCAGCAGCTCGGCTCGCGTGCGATGGCCTGGCTGCACGCCTCGCACGAACAGGGATTCGGCCGGCTCTCGGACAACATCACCATCGACCTGGCCGACCCGAACAACGCCTACAAGCCGCTCGGCGAATGCGCGCTGGCCGCCTCGCTCGTCCTTCGCGACGGCGTCACCGGCCCGCACGACGCCCGGATCGCGCGCGAGCTCCTCGACTTCGGCTGGGCCCAGCTGCGCGAGGGGAACCTGCTCTACGAGCGACAGTTGCGCCACCTGGTGATGACCGACCCGCTGGAGACGTACGTCCACTTCGCCCGGGCCGGCTACCGCCACCCGGCCATGGACGAGCTGCTGGAGTCGCTCGGCAAGCTGCGCGCCGTCCGGGCCGCCGAGATCCTGCCCAGCCGCCGGCTCGCCGTCGCCAACGCCCGCCGGGTGGTCGGTCTGCGGAACCAGCCGGACGACTGGGCCGCGCTCGCCGCCGGGACGTGGCTCGGCGCCACGCCCGAGCCGTGGGCGGTCGACTGGATGACCGGCTACGACATCACCCACACGGTCTTCCACCTCACCGACTGGGGCGCCCGTCCGGAGAACCTGCCGGAGCCGATGCGCGACTACGTGCGCGCCTGGCTGCCCGCCTGGGTGGATATCTGGCTGGAGGTCGGCCAGTGGGACCTCGTCGGCGAGCTGCTGGTGGTGGACTCCTGCATCGGCGAACCGGTCACCGGCCTGCAGGGCTGGGAGGCGCTGGCCGCCGTCCAGCGCGAGGACGGGCTGATCCCGCGCGACAACTCCGAGCCGGTCGCCGAGGACACGGCCCAGGCCTTCCAGGACCACGAGCACACCGCCGTGGTCGCGGTGGTGGCCGGCACCGTCACCCTCTCGCGCGCGCTCGGCGGCGCGGCCGTGGCGGCATGACGGCGACGGGCCCCACCGGCCCGACCGGCCCCACCGGCCCGACCGATCCGGCGGAGACGGCCGAGACGGCCGACCCGATGTCCGGCAGGGCGTCCGGCCGGACGGCGAGGGGCGTGTGCACCGCCCCCGCCGGCCCGGTCGCCACTCCCGCCGCCGTCGGTGCCCGGGAGTCCACCGCACTCGTCCGGGCCGCCGCGCCGTACGCCACCGCCGTGACCCTGGCGGTGGCGCGCGGCGACCGGCGGGCCGTCCACTGCCACGGCCGGCTCGGCCACGACACCGCCGCCCCCTGCACCCCGGACACCGTCTTCGAACTCGGCTCCGTCACCAAGACGTTCACCGCCCTGCTGCTCGCCACGATGGCCGCGCGCGGCGAACTCGCCCCGGCCGACCCGATCGAGAGCCACCTCCCCCGGCACTGGCGGCCCCCCGCGGTCCCCGCCGACGGGCCGCCCGTCACCCTGCTGCACCTGGCCACCCACACCTCCGGCCTCCCCCGCCTCCCGCCCGGCCTGGTGTCGTCGGCGCTCCCGACCTTCTTCAGCAACCCCTACGCCGCCTACGGCGACGAGGAGTTGCGGGCCGGACTGGCACGCACCACCGTGCGGCACCGCCCGGGCAGCCGGTTCGCCTACTCCAACTTCGGTGTGGGGCTGCTCGGCCGACTGCTTGCCGAGGCCGGGAGCGCCGACTACGCCGACCTGCTCGCCGACCGGGTCGGCCGACCGCTCGGCCTGCGCTCCACCACCTGCGAACCCGGCACCGCCGGCGGACCTGGCACCGCCGGCGGACCTGGCACCGCCGGCGGACCCGACGCGCCCGACCAGGCCGTCGGTCACCGGCGCGGCCACCCGCTCCCGCCCTGGCGCATCCCCGGCCTGCCCGGCGCGGGCGCCGTCCGCACATCCGGAGCCGACCTGCTGCGCTACCTGCTGGCCCATCTCCAGCCCCGGGAAAGCGCGTTGGGCAGCGCTCTGCTGGACGTCCAGCAGCTCCGGCTGCGCTTGCCGCGGTCCACCGACCGGCTCGGCCTGGTCTGGAACCACCGCCACGTCGCCGGCCGCGACCTGCTCTTCCACTCCGGTGCCACCCGGGGCTTCACCGCCTTCGTCGGTCTCTGCCCGCAGACCGCCACCGCGGTCGGCGCCCTGGCCAACTGCGGCCCCTCGCTGGACGGCCGGTTCGTCCAACAGGCCTACGACGCCCTGAAATCGCTCTCCCAGCCGGAGTCCTGAAACTCCACGCGCGGGGCCCGGCAGCAGGACCCCGGCCGCGACGCCCGCTGGCCGGTCACGTCGACGATCGACGTGACCGGCCCGCGGGCGTCGGCCGTACGGTCAGGGCTTCTCGGAGCGCGCGGCGCTGTCGGCCGCGCCGCCGGCGCCCACCGGTCGCAGCCGGGTCGCGGCGGTGGCCTTGATCTCCGGGGCCAGCTTGGCGACATCGCGGGCGCCGGCCTTGGCGATGAGGGTCGGCAGCAGCCAGCGCATCGGCTGCATGCCGCGCAGCCAGGCCTGGGCGTAGACGTGCGCCGAGCGGCGGGCGACACCCGCGACGAGCCGGTCCACCGCCGGCTCCAGCGGGTACGTCTTGCTGGCCGGCCAGGGCAGGCGCGCCCGCATCTGCCTGAGGACGGCGTCCTGGTCGGCGCCGCGCACCATGTCGGTGTCGGTCCAACTCAGGTAGCCCACACCGACCTTGACCCCCTGGTAGGCGACCTCGGCGCGCAGCGAGTGAGCGAAGGCCTCGACGCCCGACTTGCTGGCGCAGTAGGCGCTCATCAGCGGCGCGGGCGTCATCGCGGCCAACGAGGCGATCTGGAGCAGATAGCCGCCGCTCTCGGTGAGGGCCGGGAGGAAGGCCCGCGCGGTGGCGACGCTGCCGAGCAGGTTGACCTCGATCACCCGGGTGAACGCCCGGTGGTCGCTGTCCAGCAGCGGTCCGCCGATCGCGATGCCCGCGTTGGCGATCACCGTGTCGATCCGGCCGTAGTGCTCCCGGATCTGCCGGGCGGCCTCGCCGAGTGCCTCGATGTCGGTGACATCGACCTCCCAGGCGGTGGCGGCCGGCCCGCAGAGCGCGGCCACGACCTTGAGCTCGGCCGGCTCCAGGCCGACCAGGGCGACCCTGGCGCCGCGCAGGCTGAGCTTGCGGGCGAGCGCGGCGCCGACGCCGCGGGCGGCACCGGTGATGACGACGACCTGCTCGGATAGCGGCGGGGTGGCGCTCATGCGGTGACACTCCTCTGGCTCTGGGTCTGGGTCGGGTGCTGGCTCTGGCCCTGGGTTTGGGTCGGGCCCTGGGTCCGGGTCGGGTGTTGGATCGGGCTCTGGCTCCGGGCGGTGGGGAGATGGACCTCGGGACGGTCGGCGGCGGCCAGGTCGGCAGCGGGCAGCTGGGCGGCGGCCAGGTGGGCGGCCGCGAGGCGGTGGATCTCGGCGGCGACCTCGGTGGGCCGCTCGAACGGCGCCATGTGGCCGACCCCGGGCAGCAGGAGCAGCCCCTGCGGGTCAGGCAGCGCCGCGACGATCCGGTGGGCGTGCACCGGCGGGGTCAGCCGGTCGTCGGTACCGACGATCACGGCGGTCGGCGCGACGAGCCGCCCGAGTCCCGCGGTGACGTCGAGGGTGTCCAGCACGCCGGCCCACTCGGCCCGGACCACGGTCGGGCAGGCGTGCACGACCCGGGCCGCCGCGTGGACCCGACCCGCCGGTGAACCGGAGCCCATGGTGGCGTACTTGAGCGCGGCCCGGCTGACCGGCCCGACCGGACCGAGCGGCAGCCGGGAGCGCAGTACCCGTCGGTGCAGCAGGCGGCGCAGCCCCGGGTGGCGCAACCCGTCCGGCAGGACCCGCAGTTCGGCGAGCAGGCGGTCCGGGCCGGTGGAGACCAGCAGTGCGGCGCCGGTGCGGTCGGCGACGGCGGGGCGGTCGGCGCCGGCCATGATGGTCATGCCGCCCATGCTGTGCCCGGCGAGGACGGCCCGCTCCCCCGCCGGGACGGTCCGGACGACCACGGCTTCGAGGTCGTCGGCGAGCGCCCGGGTGGAGTAGCGCGCCCGGCTCGGCGGGACCTCGCTGCGGCCGTGGCCGCGCTGGTCGTACGCCACCACACGGTAGCGGTCGGCGAGTTGGCGGATCACCGGGGCCCAGAAGGCGGTCGAGCAGGTCCAGCCGTGGGCGAGGACGACGGTCGGGGCGTCCGGCCGCCCGTGGATCTCCACGTGCAGCAGGAGGCCGTCGGCCGAGCGGACCCGCAACTCCTCGGCCGGGACGGGTGGTACGCAGTCGGCGGGGACGACGGGGCTCATGCCAGGGCCTCCTCTGCCGCGGCCGCGCCGGGCGGCTCGGTGGCCGTGGCTGCGGCCGTCGCGCCGGGCCCGGTGGCGGCAGCGGGTGCGCCGGGTGTGGACCGGGAGCGCATGATCAGCTCGTACTCGGCGAGGTCCACCCGGCGGGTGGCGCGGCGGAACGCGGTGGTGGAGGCGGGCCAGAGCACGGTGTTCTTGCCGCTGCCGTCCAGGTACCAGCTGCGGCAGCCGCCGGTGGTCCAGACCGTGCGGTCCATCCGGTGCTGGAGTTCGAGGTTCCAGCGCCGCTGCGCCCGGGCGGTGGGCTGCATCGCCGTCGCGCCCACGGACGTGAGCGTGGTGAGCGCGTCGACCAGGTAGTTCAGCTGGGACTCGATCATCAGGATCATCGAGCTGTTGCCGAGGCCGGTGTTGGGCCCGATGACGAAGAAGAGGTTGGGGAAGCCGTGCACGGTGGAGCCGCGCAGCGCCTCCATGCCGCCCTTCCACTCCTCGGCGAGGCTCCGGCCGTCGACGCCGAACACCCGCGACCCGATGGGCATGTCGGTGACGTGGAAGCCGGTCCCGAAGACAATCGCGTCCGCCTCGTGCTCGCTGCCGTCGGCCGCGACCAGGGTCGAGCCGCGCACCTCGGCGAGACCGGCGGGGACCACCTCGGTGTTGGCGGCGGCCAGCGCCGGGTAGTAGGTGTTGCTGAGCAGGATGCGCTTGCAGCCGATCCGGTAGTCGGGGGTGAGCCTGGCCCGCAGCGCCGGGTCGGCGACGCCCTGCGCGATGTGCCGCTCGGCGAGCTGCTGGACCAGCCGCAGCGCGCCGGGCCGCCGGACGAAGGCGTCCACCTGGAGCTCGCGCAGCGCGAAGAGCGCCCCTCGGCGGATCTTGGTGGTGACGGGCAGCCGTCCGTGCAGCCACTTCTCGGCGGCGGTGATCTCGCGGTCGCGGCGCGGCAGGACCCAGGCCGGTGTGCGCTGGAAGACGGTCAGCCTGCCCACCCGGGGCTGGATGGACGGGATGATCTGGGCGGCGGAGGCGCCGGTGCCGACCATCGCGACGCGCTTGCCGGCGAGGTCGAAGTCGTGGTCCCAGCGGGAGGAGTGGAACACCTTGCCGGGGAAGGTGTCCAGGCCCGGCAGGTCGGGTACCTGCGGGTCCGCGAGCGGACCGGCGGCGGAGACGATCGCGTCGGCGGTCCACTGACCGGCGGTGGTGGTGATCCGCCAACGGGTCTGCTCGGCCTCCCAGCGGGCCTCGGTCACCTCGGTGTTGAAGCGCAGGTGGGGGCGGAGCCCGAAGACGTCGGCGACCTTCTCCAGATAGGCACGGATGTCGGGCTGGCCGGAGAAGCTGCGCGGCCAGTCGGGGTTCGGCGCGAAGGAGAAGGAGTAGAGGTGCGAGGGCACGTCGCAGGCACAGCCGGGGTAGCTGTTGTCACGCCAGGTGCCGCCGACCGAGTCGGCGCGCTCCAGGACGACGAAGTCCGTGATCCCGGCGCGGCGCAGCCGGACGCCGGCGCCGAGGCCGCCGAAGCCGGAGCCGATGACCGCCACCCGGACGTGTGGGACGGCGGCCGGCGAGCCCTGGCCGGGGGCGGCGGGCCGGGGGCGCTTGGTGCTGGATGCCATGCGGCGTCCTCCTGAGGGTGGGGGCGTGAGGTACGCACTGCGGTGTGTGGCGTGCCGTGCGTGGCGTGCGTGGCGTGGCGCGCCGTGTGCGGTGTGCCGTGTGCGGTGTGCGGTGTGCGGTGTGCGACGCGCCGTGGGTGGTGTGCGGCAGGCGGTCCGCGCGTGCATCCCGGGCGTCCTGGTTCGGGGAACTCCTGTTCGGGGAACTACCCCGCCAATCGCGCCAGCAATCACTGGCATGATTGGCAGGGTAGCCCTTGCTGACAGTCGATGGAAGAAGCCGAGCCGCGTCGTTTCGGCGACCGCCCGGTGCCGTCGCCGCCGCGTTGCCGTGATCGCAGTACCTCGACGACCGCCAGTCCTATGCTGAGCGCCGTGGACAAGGTCAGAGCAGCTGCGGGCGACAGACAACGCGAGTACCGGGTGGAGGAACTGGCCAAAGCGGCCGGCATCACCACCCGTACGCTGCGGTTCTACCGCGAACGCAAGCTGCTCCAGCCGCCGCGCAAGGACGGCCGGATCGCCTGGTACGGCGAGGCCCACCTGGCCCGGCTGCGGGTCATCGCCGAACTCCTGGAGCGCGGCCACACCCTCGGCGGCATCGCCGAGCTCATCGGCGCCGGGGAGAGCGGCCGGGACGTCGCCGAGCTGATCGGACTGGAGGCCGCGATCGTCGCCCCCTGGTCGGACGAGTCGCCGGTACACCTGGACTGGGACGAGCTGAAGGACGCCTTCGGCGACCAGCTCACCGAGGAGAACACCGCCGAGTCCATCGCCCAGGGCTACGTCACCGTCCAGGAGGACGGCATCACCCACGTCAGCCGGCGGCTGATGGACTCCACCACGGCCCTGGTCGCCGAGGGCGTGCCGCTGTCGGTCGTGCTGGAGGCGAGCCGCCGGACCCAGGAGCACGCGGACGCGATCGCCGAGATCTTCACCGTGCTGGTCCGCGAGCAGATCCTCGGCGCCCTCGCCGCCGACGCCCCGCTGCCCGCCGGCGAGGCCGCCCGGCTGACCGAGCGGATCCAGCGCGTACGCCCGCTCGCCCGGACGGTGGCGGACGCCCAGTTCGCGCTCGCCATGGACCGGCGGGTGCACGCCGAGTACGGCGAACTGCTGCGCCAGCGAAGGCTGGAGACCGGCCCGGGCGACCAGGCGTAGCCGCGCCGGCAGACGGGCAGGAATGCGGTCGGCCCTGTCGCCGGACCCTCTGGAGCCGCCCGATGCCCCAACTGTTCACACGCCGCGCCGCGCTCTCCGCCCTTGCCGCCGCGGGGTCCGGTCTCCTCCTCGCGGCCTGCGGTTCGAGCGGCTCCGACTCCTCCGGCTCCGACTCCTCCGGCTCCGACTCCTCCGGTGCCGGTTCGGACGGGGCCGGGTCGGGTGGAGCGGGTTCCGGTGGGGCCGGTTCCGGTGGGGCCTCGTCCGGCGGCACCCGTACCGTCCGGCACGCGCGCGGCGAGAGCACCGTCCCGCAGCGCGCGGTCCGGGTGGTCGTCCTCGACACCGACGCGCTGGACTCGGTCGTGACGCTGGGCATCACCCCGGTCGGCGCGACGACTGTGAGCGACGGCGCGCCGTTCTCCGCCTATCTGCCGGCCGCGCGGTTCGCCGGGACCAAACCCGTCGGCGTCATCGGCCAGCCGGGTCTGGAGTCGATCGCCGCCCTTCGGCCCGACCTGATCCTCAGCAACCAGGTCCGCGACGACAAGCGCTACGACGAGCTGTCGAAGATCGCGCCGACCGTCCTGACCAAGACCACCGGCCCCGCCTGGAAGGAGAACTTCCGGCTGCACGCCGAGGCGCTGGGCCGCCAGACGGAGGCCGCAGCGGTGGAGGCGGAGTACCAGGGGAAGGTGAGGGCGCTGGTCACGGCGCTCGGCGGGCCCGAGAAGACGGCCGCCACCCGCGTCGGGATGGCCCGCTTCCTGGCCGGCGCCCCGACCCGGCTTTACCTCAACGACACCTTCGTCGGCTCGGTCTTCAGGGACCTCGGCGTCGGTCGGCCCGCCAACCAGGACAAGCCCGGCTTCTCGCTGGAGATCAGCCCCGAGCAGGTGGACCAGGCGGCCGCCGACGTCATCTTCTACTCGGTGTACGGCGACGCGGCGAAGTCCGACCACGGACGGATCACCGAGGGCGCGCTCTGGCGCAGCCTCGACGCGGTGCGGAACGGGCGGGTCTACCAGGTGGACGACAACCTGTGGATGCTCGGCATCGGCTACACCGGGGCCGGGCTGATCCTCGCCCAGATCCGGAAGGACCTGGTGGGCTGACCCGGTCCGCCCGGATCGGGCGGGGTCGGGTCAGGGCGGGTCGGGTCAGGGCGGGTCGGGTCGGGTCGCGGCTCGGCTTGGGCGCTGTCCGCCTGGCCGAAAACCGTGGTCTGGTGCCGGCGGGACGGCGGAACGTGCTGCGACGATGATCGCGTGTTTTTCGTCTCTCCCTGTGCCGCCGACGACCAGGCTCTCTGCTCCCTGATGGCCGCGATGACGGCAGAGTTGATCCCGGTCTATGGGCTAGCCGCTGATGCCCGTCCCACTCCGCTGTCTCCGGAGGCCCGCTACCTGCTGGTCCGTCGGGAGGACCAGGCGGTCGGATGTTGTGCGGTGCAGCCGATCTCGCTGGAGACCTGCGAGCTGAAACGGATGTTCGTGTCCCCAGCCGTCCGGGGAAGGGGCGCCGCCGGTGCGCTACTGACAGCGGCCGAGCAGCTTGCCCGGGAACTCGGCGGCCGGTGGATGCGATTGGAGACGGGCGTCCGACAGCCGGCTGCGATCCGCCTGTACGAGCGGTCCGGATATCGAATGATCGCGAACTACCTGCCGCATGAGCAGGATCCGCTGTCGGTGTGCTACGAGAAGTCCTTGACCGTAGCAGCCAAAGCCTCCGACGGACAGTAGGCGGCGCGGACAGGCGGGTGGTCATAGGCGGGTGGTCACGGACGGGTGGTCACGGACGGGTGGTCACGGACGGGTGGTCACGGACGGCGTCGGGGTCGGGCGGCGTCGGGGTCGGGCGTCCCAGCGGTGGGTGGTCCATGCCCGACGGATCGGGCTGCGAACGATGACGATCGTGTCGGCCGGGTCGAAGAAAGTGTTGATGACTGTGGTGCGACGTCCCCGACTTCGGCGGCCCCCGGCTTGGGCGGCCCCCGGCTTGGGTGGTCCTCCAACCCCGTCCGCGACGGCCGGTCGACTCCACTGGGTGATCGCACGGTTACCCGCGAGTTCGTCCGAACCATACGGTCGAAGCTCACCCGCAGGTCCCCTTTCACCTGGTCGGGCCGGTGGTGGGAGGCGGGCGCCCGCGCCGGCTCCGTGTGGGGGTCGTCATGGTGTCCGTGGTCGGAAAGTTCCGCGCGGTGGCGCGGGTGACGGGCGGCCGGGTGCTGCTCTGGTCGCTGTTGGGGCGGCTGCCGAACGCGATGTGCCCGATCGGCACGCTGCTCCTGGTCACCCGCAACACCGACAGCGTCTGGCTCGGTTCGCTGGTGGCCGGGGCGCTGGCCGTCGGCCAGGCGGTCGGCGGACCGTTGATCGGCCGACTCGCCGACCGGCGCGGGCAGCGGACGGTCGGCCTGGTCGCTGCGGCCGTCAACGCGCTGGCGATCCTCGCGCTGGTCGGCGCCTCGGAGGGCGGTCTCCCGCTGGTCTGGCAGATCGCGCCGGCCGCGCTGATCGGCCTCTCCGTCCCGCTGGTCGGGCCGCTGTCGCGCAGCCGCTGGGTCCGGTTGGCGCGCGGGGACGGCGAGTTGACGTCCTCGATGCTCTCGCTGGACGGCATCGTGGACGAGGTCAGCTTCACCACCGGCCCGGCCGTCGTCGGCGTGCTCGCCACGCTGGCCTCGCCGGCCGCCGGACTCCTCACGGCGGCGGCGCTGGTCGGCGTCTGCGCGACGCTCTTCGCCCTGCACCCGACGGCCGCTCCGGGGGCGGGCGGGCGCCGGATCCGGTCGGCCGAACGGCTGTTGACCACGCCGTATGTGCTGCTGCTGGCCGGGATGGCGCTGCTGGGTGCCTGCTTCGGCTCCGTACAGGTCGGGGTGACGGCCACCACGGATGCGCTCGGGCGTCCGGGAGCCGCCGGGGTGCTCTACGGCTTCATGGGTTTCACCAGCGCGTTCGCCGGGATCGCCACGGCCGCCCTCCCGGCCCGTTGGGAGCTGCCGCTGCGGCTGCGGGTCGGGACGGTGCTGCTCTTCAGCACGTCCGTGCTGCTGCTGTTCTCGGGCGGCGGCATCGGCGTCCTGGCCGCTGCCATCGGCTGCCTGGGGGTGGCCGTGGCGCCGCAGATGATCACCATGTTCGGCCTGGTGGAGCGGACCGTCCCGCCGGCCCGGCTCGGCGAGGCCATGGCCGCCCTGGTCAGCGCCATCATCCTGGCCCAGTCCGCCGGCACCTTCCTCGGCGGCTGGTCCGCGGACCACTTCGCGCCGACCGCACCCTTCCGGATCACCGTCGCCGCCGCGGCCGCGGCCCTGCTGCTCGCCGGGTGCACCGCCACCGACCGCCGCTACCGCCGCCGCGCGACGGCGCGTTCGGAGGCGCTTGAGAAGAAATATGTAGACCGGTCAGTAGATTCTGCCAGTAGGTAGACCGGTCAACAGAATCGCGTGCCGGGCAGGTGGCCAAGTATGTAGACCGATCGGTCGATTAGCGCGGTAAAGGTAGATCGGTCTACATATTCCGAGGGGCGTGTACGCACGGGGCTGGCCAGCCGGTAGACCGGTCTACCTATTTCCAGGGGAACCGAGCCGGCGGACCGCGGGCCCGAGGACCAGTAGACCGATAGACCAGTAGACCAGTAGACCGGTCTACATATTCGATGGCGCCGGGCGCAAGAAACCGACCCCTCCACCACCAGCTCCCGACCGTTCGTCACCAGTCCTTCACCACCCGCCGATGGCAGCCCGGTCCACCCCGGCTCCGCCACTGCCGAGCGGCGAACCTCGTCGTCCGGGGCGCCCCCGGCACGCGTTAGGCTCTTGCCTCCGGTGTCCACGCCTCCAGTTGCGCGGGCACCGGAGTCATTGCGGACGGGACGTACCTGACACAACGGGGGAACCATGAGCGGCGGAGCAGCGCCGGGCGCCAGCGGCGGATCGGACGGATACCGCGTCAACGTGGCGGGCCTGAACGGCGTGACCGAGCAGCTGAACAAAACGGCGACCGACATCGCGGCGGCCAAGACGGCGTTCGCCGGCTCGGCCTGCTACGCGTCGACGGCGTTCGGCGAGTTCGGCATGGACAAGGCCTGGTCGAGCTTCGACGTCGCCTGGTCGAAGGAGATATCGGTCACCCAGCGCGCCCTTGACGAGCTGTCGCAGAAGATGGCGACCACCACGACCAACTACCGCAACGCCGAAAAGGCCGTGACCGCCTCCCTGGTGACGGCGGGTGGCGGCCGGTGAGCAAGGTCAAGGATCTGGAGCACGCTCAGCACAACATCGAGCAACCGCAGTTCATGCTCCCCAACCTGCACCTGCTGCAGGGCATCAACGAGGCCTTGGCGGTACCTCCGCCGGTCGGCGATCCTGGCGCCGTGCGGGCCCGCGCCAAGGACTACGCGCAGGCGTCCGCCTCCTTCGCGAGCGCCGCACAGGACCTCTCCGGCATCGCCACCAACCAGCTGCCCGCGGTCTGGACCGGTTCGGTGGCCGAGCACGCCACCCAGGCGGTGCAGGCGATGTCGGCGGAGACCACCACCTCCAAGGAGACCCTCGCCTCGGCCGCCACGCTGCTGGAGGCCTGGGCCAACGACCTGGAGTGGGCGCAGAAGACCGACTCGGACGGCTGCCGGCAGCTGAAGTCCGCCGGGGACAAGATCAAGGACGACCTGGGCGGCTTCGACCAGGGCGCGATGCAGACCGCGATGGCCGGTGTCGGCGCCCGCCTGGCCGCGGCCCGGCGGGCCGAGAGCTGCGCCACCAGCACCGCCAGCCGGCTGAACCAGCTCGCCTCGATGGCCCGCGCCGAGCGCGCCGGCCAGGGGTCGATCGACCCGCTGGCGGCCGTGGTCCTGGCCACCGAGAAGAACCCGGGCGTGGGCGAGGACGGCGGCTACATCCTCACGCCCAACCAGCTCGACCGCGCCACCCAGACCCTCGGTGTGATGACCGGCGCGGACCAGGCGGCGTTCCGCGCCCTGCTGTCCGGCGCCAAGTCGCCCGAGGAGGCCGCGTACCTCTGGAAGGCGCTGGCCGCCGGCCACTCGGTGGCGGACATCCAGAAGTTCGACGCCGCGATCCACCCGCACGGCGACGACCCGGCCTGGCTCGCCCAGCACCTGGTGCCCGCGACGACCACCGGGGACACCGGCCGGGAGTCCTCGGACAACATCGACGTCACGTACCAGGGCCAGCAGGTCAACATCGACGGGTACGGCGTCTACTCGCAGCGCGACGTCAGCGACTGCGTCGCCGCGTCCACCGTGATCGCCCAGGCCAAGCTGGACCCGCTGCTGATGTTCCAGCTCACCACCGGCGGGACGCCGGACGTGCCCGGTGCCGACTCCCCGCAGAACTTCGAGCAGCGGCTGCAGAAGACCTACATCGACGAGTACATCCAGGGGCAGAAGGCCGACGGGAGGAAGACCTACCCGGAGGAGGACAAGGGCCTCGGCAGCAAGGCCCAGACCTACCTGGCCGACAAGGACCTCGGCAAGGCCACCGGCGCCGACTACGAGCACGTCGAGCTGAAGAGCGACGACGACCGCCGGGCCGCGCTGGCGCGGATCGAGAAGTCGGTCGACGAGGGCCTTCCGGTACCGATCACCGTGCGCAACAACGACTCCGGCCACCAGATGATGATCATCGGACGCGACGGTGACAAGCTGCAGGTCTACAACCCCTGGGGCTTCACCTCCTGGGTGACCGAGGAGCAGTTCGTCAACAGCCAGCTCGGCGGACTGACCCCCGGTGAACACCCCCTGAACAAGTCGACCGCCCTGGAGCTGCCGAAATGACCACCGTCCGGCCGGACGCCGAACTGGCGGACCTCGATGTCCCCACGGCCATCACCCGGGGCCTGCTGCTCGCCGGCGGCCCGCGCCAGGCCCTGTTCACCGAGGCCGCGATCGCCGCGACCCACCACGCCGAGGCCGCGGGCGTGGGCCCGTACCCGTTGAGCTTCCTCGCCCAGCACGTCCGGGCCGGCGGCTTCGCGGCCGCCCTCGACCTGCCCGAACCGGTGATCGGCCAGACCGGCCGCACGCTGGTCCGCAGCTGGCTGCAGGCCGCCGCGGCGAGCGGCGCCGACCTGGGGCGCGAGCACCTGTTCGCGCGCTGGCTGGCGGAGGTCTCGGCGCTCCTCGCGCTGCGGCGCGACCTCCGGGAGCTGGGCGCATGACGGCTCGCCCCTCCGCCCGGGGCGCGGTCGCCTGCGCGCTGCTCGCGGTGCTGGTACCGCTGGCGGGTTGCTCGTCCTCACCGTCCGCCTCGGCGGCCAAGGACCCGGACGCCGTCGTCACGCTCCCCGCCGACGGCGACGCGGAAGCGGTCGGCGGCGGCCGGCTTCCCCCCTTCGACCCCGCCGACGTCCAGCTGCGCGTCGGCGGCTCGGTGGGCGTCGCGCTGCGCTCGGCCCCGCTCCCGCACGGCTGGGAGCTGGTGGGTGCGGGTGACGCCGCGGTGGTCCGGCGCGGCGAGGACGTCGCGTTGACCAGCTGCCCGCCCGGCTCCGTCGGGTGCGGCCACACCGTCCGCCAGACCTGGACCGCCACGGCGGTCGGCACCACCACGCTCACCTGGAACTACGTCGACCGCGCCACCTGCCGTCAGACGGGCGGCTCGCCGTCCTGCAAGGCGCTGGCGGTGAAGGAGGTCCGGGTCCGGGTGGGCTGACGGGCCGACGGGCTGACGGGCCGGCGGGCTGGCGGGCCGACAGACCGGCGATCCGGCGGCCGACCGGGCCGGGCCGGGTTCGTGGCCGCAGCAGCCGACGGTGGGCCCTGTCGACGGGAGGCGCTCCTTGCGCGCCGACCGTCGGCAGGGCCGCTGCCGTCGACGTCCGGCGGCCGCCCTCAGACCGTTGCACCCCGGGCCCGGAGGGCCTCCTCCAGCCGGACGATGTCCTCGGCGTCCTTGGCCCGCCGCGGGCGGGCGGGATCCCAGACTGGCATCATCCGCTTGATCTCGATCTGGGCCTGCGGACTGACGATCGCGCACTGCAGACCACCGATCCGGCCGGGCCCGGCGTCGAGCATTCCCTCGGGCCAGCGCGCACCGGCCCAGGGGCCTCCCGCGACCACCGGACGGCCGGCCTCATCCCGCTTCAGAAGCGTGAAACTGCTGTCCAGCCCGTGCTTGGCGAAGTCGAGCTGAAGATCGGCCGGCGGCCCCGGCACCGGTCGGTAGCCGCGCCGCAGCAGTCCGTCCGCCACACCTGCGGCGTCGTCCGCCCAGAGGAACCAGTCGATGTCGGCATGGTCGCGTGTGGTCCCGCCGAGGTAGAAGTCCATCGCCCACCCCCCGCGGAGCCACACCGCCGCCCCGAGGGCTCCGGCGACCTCCACGGCCTCGGCGATCAGACGGAGTTGCCGCTCGGCGCGCACCTTGTCCACAACCAGGCAGGCTACGCGGCACCCGTGCTCCCCGGCACGTGGTTTATCCCTGGCGAGGCGGGCGCAGCGGCAGGACGGGCGCGGTCGGAGCCGGCACGGGACCGGCACCGGCACCGGCACTGACGCTGGCACTGGCACTGGCACCGGCCGGGATGCCGATCCCGATCACACCGCGGATCGGGCGGTTCTATGATCCGACCATGATCAAAGGCACCCTGGTGAAGCTGCGTGCGTTGCGCGCGGAGGACGCGGAGCACCACCTCCGGTGGCGGAACGACCCGGAGGTGGTGCGCTGGGCCTCGGCCGGGGACCCGTGCTTCGGGCCGGTCACCGCCGAGGCGATCGGGATCGGATTCGACACCATGCTGCGGCTGGTCCCCCGGGAGGCGGCCGTGTTCACGGTCGAGGACCTGACGGACGGCCGCGTCATCGGCATGGCCGAATACCGGGACCTCGACCCCTACGCCGGGGTCGCGACGCTGGGAGTCACCATCGGGGAGCGGGAGTTCTGGGGCCGGGGGCACGGCTCGGAGGCCGTCCGGCTGATCATGGACCACCTGTTCGGCGCGTACGGGCTGAACCGCCTGGAGCTGGACACCTGGAGCGGCAACGAACGTGCCGTGCGCGCCTTCACCCGGTTGGGGTTCCACGAGGAGGGGCGGCGCCGGTCGGCCGTGCTGGTGGACGGCGAGCGCTATGACCGGGTGCTGTTCGGGCTGCTCCGGGAGGAGTGGTCGGCCGGACGCCGGGGCTCGGCCCCGACCTCGACGGGCACGCGGCACCCGTGAGCGGCAGGCCCGCACACCCGCCCTGACCGCAGCCCGGAACGACGGCACGAGGCCTCTGCGACCCCCGCCCCGAGGGACGCCGGTGGACGCCGGGGCCCTCGTGGCCGGGTCGGCCGAGTCTGCCGGGTCGGCTCAGATCGGCCCGGGTCGGCCGCTCAGCCGCTCAGGATGCGGCGGCCGACCGGAGCAGGATCCGGGCCAGCTCCTGCGGCTCGGAGAACATCGGCCAGTGACCGGTGCCCAGTTCGGCCAGCTCCCAGTGCTCGCTCTTCAGCAGCTCGGCGACCGCCTCCATCGGCTCCGGGCCGTCGAGCACGCACTTGAGGTACGTCGCCGGGAGCTCGCCGAGCGGGCGCCGCAGGACGGACGGCTCGGTCAGCGTGGCGCCCGGGTGGGGCGTCGCGCCGGCCGTGATCCGGTCGATCTGCTCGTCGGTGAGACCGTGTCCGGCGTAGTCGGCGGCGGTCAGGGGTGCCCAGAAGCCCCCGTTCGCGGCGATCGACCCCTCCACCATCGACCGGCCCTCCGGCCAGGCCGAGACGAAGGACTCGCCGTCGGCCGGGACGTTGGAGTCCACGAACACCACGCGGCGCAGCCGGTCACCGATCCGCTCGGCGGCCTGCCCCACCGGGATGCCCGAGTAGCTGTGCCCGACCAGCACGACGTCGCGCAGGTCGAGGCGCTCTATCTCGTCGACGATGTCTTGGACATGGGTCTGCTGGCCGGCCGGCAGCCCCTGCCGCTCCGCGAGGCCAGAGAGCGTCAGTGCGTGGACGCCGTGGCCGGCCGCCCGCAGCTCGGGCACCACCTCGTCCCATGCCCACGATCCGAGCCAGGCACCTGCTACTAGTACGAATTCCGTCATGGGCGGCAACGTAGCGCGGGGGCGTGACAGCGGGCACGGCATTTTCTCGGCGCAGCATGCCCTACCGTCCCCGCTACCTCGACCGCCCCTACCGCCCCGACCCGCCGATGAGCGCGGGCAGTTCACGCATGTCGTGGAAGACGACGGTGGCGGGCCCTTCGAGCCGCTCGGCCGGGGTCAGCCCTCCGGCATAGCCGAAGGCCCGCATCCCGGCGGCCCGGGCGGCCTGCACTCCCGGGCGGCTGTCCTCCACCACCGCGCACGCGGCCGGGTCGACGCCCATCCGCTCGGCGGCGTACAGGAACAGATCCGGCGCCGGCTTGCCGCGGTCGACCTCCGTGGCGCTGAAGATGCGGCCCTCGAAGTGCCCGTAAAGCCCGGTGCGCCCGAGCGTGTGGCGCATCTTCTCGTGGGATCCGCTGGACGCCACGCAGGTCGGCAGGGCGATCCCGGCGAGCGCCTCCGGCAGGCCCTCCACGGGGCGCAGCCCCACGTCGACCGCTTCACGGTGGAGCTGTTCGAACCGCTTCCCCCAGAGCGCCGCCGTCTCGGCACCCAGCCGGGTGGCGACCTGTTCGGCGATGGAGGCGGTGGACCGCCCGATGAACCGCTCGACGACCTCGCTCTCGGTCAGCGGCCAGCCCAACTCTGCTCCCAGCGCGACCTGGACGCGTGCCGCGATGCGTTCGCTGTCGACCAGCACGCCGTCGCAGTCGAATATCACCAGCTCAATCGGTTTGATCATCACGGCAGCATAGAAGTCCCGCCGCACCGCGGGTACACGCCCCTGCGGCTGATTGGCGGGCGGCCGGGGTGACGGAGGTTGAGGCCCGGTCTGACGATCAGTTCGTCGGTCTCGGGCAGCGGCGCCCCGGCGAGCCTGCCGCCCCAGCCCAGTCAGATGTCCTGCCCTTTTCCGGTGTGCGCCTAGAGCGCGCGCTTCAGCAGCGCCATCAGCGCCTCCCAGTGCCGGTCGGTCGCCGCCTCGTCGTACGGTGCGGTGTCGGTCTGGGTGAAGCCGTGCCGGGCCCCTTCGTAGACCTCGCAGGTGTGGCGCACGCCCGCCCCGGTGAGCGCCTTGTCCAGGCGGTCGATCTGCTCCTGAGGCATCGACCGGTCCTGGTCGGCGTGACCGAAGTACAGCTCGGCGGTGATCCGGTCCGCGAGCAGGTGCGGGCTGTCCGCCTCCTCGCTCGCCAGGGCGCTGCCGTGGAAACCGGCCGCGGCGGCGACCCGGTCCGGGTAGGTGCCCGCCGTACGCAGGGCCAGGCCTGCGCCGAGGCAGTAGCCGGTGATGCCCACCGGGCCCTCGGTGGCCAGCGGGGAGTCGGCCAGCCAGCGGAGGTAGGCGCCCGCGTCACGCATCGCGAGCTCGGGGGTGAGCGCGTCCATCATCGGGCCGAGGCGCTCGAAGATCGTCGGGTCCGCGGCGGGATTGACGAACCCGGGCAGCTCGATCAACGGCGCGCGCCCGTGGCGGTACAGCACGTTGGGCGCCAGCACCGTGTAGCCGGCCGCCGCGATCCGCCGGACCGCCGCCTCCAGCGAAGGGCGCAGTCCGAACGCGTTCATGTACAGCAGGACGCCGGGGTACCGGCCGCCGTCGTCCGGGTGGGCCAGGTAGGCGTCGGCGGTGCCGTCCGGCGTGGGGATGTCCACGGATGTTCCGCGCACGGTGGTCATGGCCGTCTCTCTTCTCCTGTGGTGGTGGCCGCCTGGAACAGCTGGGCGCGCGCCGCCGGTCGGGACGCGCACCCCGGTTCGGGTGTGCTCGCAGGCTCAGGGATTCCCGGTGTGGACGCCGTCCGACGGGGGACTCGGCGCACCGGCAGTGAGTGACAGTACGTCAGGGAGCCGGCCGTGAGAAGGCCCGGCCGCCCGCCACACCGGTGGACCGCCGCCTCAGGCACCCCAGGTGCGACTGCACAGCACCAGACGGTACCCGTCCGGATCGGCGACGGTGACGCCGTGTTCGTCCCAGTACGGGTTGTGCGCCGCCACCCGGGCGCCGCCGGCCGCCACCAGGCGCTCGACCAGGGCGTCGTCGACGGGGGTGCCCAGGTAGACCACGAAGAGGTCGTCGACCGTCGGCGTGGGCTCCAGCGGCAGCTCCGGGTCGTGGGTGAGCTCGAAGTGCCATGCCCCGCCGGGCGGACCGACCATGAGCAGGTCGTGCTCACCGGAGACGCGCTCGGTGGTGCGCCAGAGGATGTCCAACTCCAGGCCCTCGACGTAGAACCGCTCGGCGGCGGCGAGGTCCCGGGAGGGGCGCGCGATCCGCACCCGCATCGTCGAATTGATCATGCTGGGGAGCGTAACCTCACCGGCTCGGCGAGACCAGGCCGGCCTCATAGGCGGTGATGACGAGTTGGACGCGGTCGCGGGCGTCGAGTTTGGTCAGCAGCCGGGCCACGTGGGTCTTGGCCGTGCCCGGACCGATGAAGAGTCTGGCTGCGATCTCCGCATTGGAGAGGCCGCGGCCGACCAGGGTGAGGACCTCGCGTTCGCGTTCGGTGACGCTCTCCAGGCCGGGGATCGGAGGCGCGGTGGGGGCAGTAGGGGTAGCGAGGGCCGTGGGGGTGGTGGGGGCCGTCGGGGCGGCGAGGGCAGCGGGGGCGGCTGGTTCGGGGCGGTCGGCGAACTCCGCGATGAGGCGCCGGGTGACGCTCGGGGCGATCAGGGCATCGCCGGCGGCGACCACGCGGGTCGCGGCGAGGATGTCGTCCAGGGCCATGTCCTTGACCAGGAATCCGGAGGCGCCGGCTCGGAGGGCGGCGTAGACGTTGTCATCGTCGTCGAAGGTGGTGAGGACGAGTACCCGGGTGGTGACGGCCTGGTCCGAGGTGATCAGGCGGGTCGCCTCGATGCCGTCCATGCCGGGCATCCGGATGTCCATCAGGGCGACGTCCGGCCCGAGTTCGCGGACCAGCCGGACTGCCTCCGCACCCGTCCCGGCCTCGCCGACGATCTCGATATCGGGGGTGTCGGCGATGACCATGCTCAACCCTGCACGGATCAGGGGCTGATCGTCGGCAAGCACGACGCGAATCGTCATCCCGGCAGCCTCGCCATCACCCGGAAACCGCCCTCGGGGCGCGGGCCCGCACTGAACCGGCCGTTCAACAGGCCGACCCGCTCCCGCATACCGGCGATTCCGTAGCCACTGCCCAGCCGCCGGCCGGCCTGGCCAGCCGAGGGGGCCGAAGAGGTCGGGGCGACTGATCGGCCGACGGGCCCGTCGTCGGGCCCGTCGTCGGTGATCTCGATGGCAAGCTCCTCGCTCCGGTACTCGACGAGGACCCGGCAGCGCCGGGCAGCTGCATGCCGCACCACGTTGGTCACCGACTCCTGGATGATACGGAACGCGGACAGGTCGATCTCGGGGCGCAGCGGGCGCGGCTGCCCAAGCGTTCTCACGTCGATGTCGACTCCGGCCGCGGCTGTCGTGGCCGTCAACCGTTCGAGGTCGGCGAGGCCCGCCGCCGGGCTGCCCGGGCCGGCGCCGGCATACTCCTCCTGTCCCGCTCTGCCGTGTCCGTACCCGCTTCCGCGCCCGTGCTCCCCGTGCTCCCCGTGCCAGTCGGCGTCGGCGCGGCGCAGCACTCCGAGCATGCGGCGAAGGCCTGCCAGCGTCTCCCGGCTGGTGAGTTCGATGGCGGTGAGCGCCTGGCGGGCGCCCTCGGGCTGGGTGTCGAAGACCCGGCCGGCCGCACCGGCCTGGAACGCGATCACCCCGATACTGTGGGCGACCATGTCGTGCAACTCTCGTGCGATCCTGAGTCGTTCGGCCTGGACGGCCCGCTCTGCGGCCTGTGCGGCGGCCTGGATGCGCAGGCTCTCGGCATAGTGACGGCGCTGACGGACGGAGTGGCCGACCAGCCAGGCGATGACGACGCCCGCGGCGATCGGGACCGCGGCGGCCAACAGGCCGTGCGCCCAACTGCCGTTGGTGGCACGCCACTCGGCGAGCTGGGCGGCGAGTGTGACGGCGGCCGCGCCGGCGGCGGCCCGGCGGGAGGGCTCGGGGTCGGCGCCGGCACCACCGTCTCCCTGGCCCTGCGCCTCGACACCCGCTGCCGGGCCGGGGCCTCCGGCTGGGCTGCCGCCGGCGCGGCCGCCCGGGACCGGTGGTCGAGGAGCGCCCGCCGCCAGATAGAGCACGAGAGTGTCCGTCGCCAGCAGAAGCAGCAGCCAGGACCGGCCGACTCCCATGAACAGCACCGACTCGGCCAGCATCAGGCCGAGGGCGAGCTGCGGCCTGCGACGCCACAGGAGGATCGGCAGCGCAGCCAGGACGCTGAGCACCGCCCAGAGCCCGACGTCGAGGTGCACCGCCCAGCCCAGCCACGAGTTGCCGGGCAGCGGGTCGTGCGGCCTGCTGTCGTGGAACATCAGGGCGAACACCGTCGCCGCGCACCAGCCGAGCATCGGCCAGGCGCGCGGTGGGATCCGTCCGAGCAACGGCGGACGCGGCATCGCTTCTTTCATGCGGCGATCGTAGCCAGGCGGTTCGTGCACACGCGTCTGCCTGGCGGGATACGCCCAGAGGCAGACGAGGGCCAGGAGGAGTTCTGCCCACAGCCAGACGACGTGACCACTCCGGCTGCGGCAGCTTTGCGGTGGACCACCGAGAGCGAGGAGAACCTCCCATGAACGTCACCACCGCATCCACGGCCACAGGCAGGGCCGGGGCCGGCACCGCCGCCCGTGCCACCGGGTTGAGCAAGGTCCACGGCGAGGGCGAGACCCGTGTCGTGGCACTGGACGATGTCAACGTCGTCTTCGGCCAGGGCGAGTTCACCGCCATCATGGGGCCCTCGGGTTCGGGCAAGTCGACGCTGATGCACTGTCTCGCGGGGCTGGACACCGCCACTTCCGGCTCGGTGACGATCGGCGACACCGAGCTCGTCGGGCTCCGCGACAGGCAGCTCACCCGTCTGCGCCGGGAGCGGATCGGCTTCGTCTTCCAGGCCTTCAACCTCCTCCCCACGCTCAGCGCCCTGGAGAACATCACCCTGCCGCTGGACATCGCCGGGCGGCGTCCCGACGAACAGTGGATCGCCCGGGTGATCGACGCGGTCGGGCTCGCGGGCCGTCTCGCGCACCGCCCGTCCCAGCTCTCCGGCGGCCAGCAGCAACGGGTGGCCTGCGCCCGGGCGCTGGCCTCGAAGCCCGGCATCGTCTTCGCGGACGAGCCGACCGGCAATCTGGACTCCCGCACCGGTGCGGAGATCCTCGGCTTCCTGCGCACCTCCGTAGACGAACTCGGCCAGACCGTCGTGATGGTGACGCACGACCCGGTGGCCGCGGGCTACGCCGACCGGGTGGTCTTCCTCGCCGACGGCCGGGTCGTGGACGAGTTCCGTCTGCCCACCGCCGACACCGTCCTGGATCGCATGCGCCGCCTTGAACCCGCCGGGCGGACGACCAGGCGCACGACCTGACCCACCGACAGCCGCCCCACCCGCGACCTCACCCGCCGACGAACCGAACGGCCGACGAACCGAACGGCCAACGAACCGCCGACCGCCCCTCCACCACCATCCGGGACACCTCATGCTCCGCGCCGCACTGCGCAATGTACTGGCCCATCGAGGCAGGCTGCTGATGACGGCCTGCTCCGTCATCATCGGCACCGCCTTCCTTGCGGGGACGCTGATCTTCTCCGACACCGCCCGCCGGGCCGCCGAGAACAGCCGCTCCACCGACTACTCCCAACTGTCCGTCCTGGTCACGGACCAAGCCGCGGGCGCTTTCGTCAGCCCCCGTCAGAAGAGCGAGCGAGGCTCGACAGCTCTGACAGACACCACCGTCCGACAACTCGCGGCGCTACCGGGCACCGCACGGGTCCGGCCAGTGGTCACCAGCTTCACGGCCGTCGCCGATCGCGACGGCGACCTGCTCGGCGAGGCAGAGCTGGCCCGGGGTACCAACTTCCTTCCGGGACCGGACGGCAGGGACGACCGCTATCCGATCGTCGAGGGGCGCGGCCCACAGGGTGCGGGCGAGATCGCGCTCGATCGCGCGGCCGCCTGGAAGGGCGGCTACCGGGTCGGTGACACCGTCCGCCTCTCGGCCGGCGGGCCGGTCTTCGAGGCCCGGCTGGTGGGCGTGTTCAGCACGGACGACCCGGTGGTGTCCGCCGGCGGCACCCTGGTGCTGCTGGAGACGGCCGAGGCGCAGCGGACTCTGCTGGCCCCCGGCCAGTACAGCGGTATCGAGGTGACCGCCCGCGCGGGCGTCTCCGAGGACTCGCTGCTCTCCCAGGTGAAGCCCCTCGTACCCGCCGAAAAGCAGTTCTCCGCCGACACCGCCCAGGAGTTGAGCGACGATCAGGCCACCCGACTCGCCGAGGGCACCCAAGGGACGCGCACGGTGCTGCTCTCCTTCGCCGGCATCTCGCTCTTCGTCGGCGCCTTCATCATCGCCAACACCTTCACCATGCTGATCGCCCAGCGCACCCGGGAGCTGGCACTGATGCGGGCGGTCGGTGCGGGCCGCTGGCAGGTCACCGGGTCGGTGCTGGCCGAGGCGCTGGTGATCGGCGGCGGCTCCTCGGCGATCGGGCTGCTGGCCGGTGTCGGCATCGGCGCGGGGCTGCGCGCTCTGTTCGCCTCGCTGTACCCGGATCTGCCGACCGGTCCACTCGTGATCACTGCGAGTTCGGCCGCCGCCGCAGTGGCGGTGGGCACTCTGACGACCATGCTGTCCGCGCTGCTTCCCGCCCTGCGCGCGGCCCGGATCGCACCGGTTGCGGCGATGGGCAGCGGGGCGCAGCCGGAGGCCGGGCGAAGTCTGCGGCTGCGCAACGCCCTCGGGGTGCTGAGCACCCTGGCGGGTGCCGCCCTGGTCCTGCGGGGTGCCGGCGGCAAGGGCATGCCGTCGCAGTTCTGGGTGGACCTGGGTGCGCTGCCGGCGACGGTCGGCGTGCTGTTGCTGCTCCCGTTGCTGTCCCGCCCGGTCGTCGCGCTGGCCCGCCCGGTGCTGGCCCGGCTGTTCGGCACTCCCGGCAGGCTTGCCGCACTCAACGTCCTGCGCAGTCCCCGGCGTACCGCCGCCACCGCCGCGGCGCTCACCATCGGACTGACCTTGATCACCGGCTTGACGGTGCTGGGCTCGTCGGTGGCAACGGCACTGGACGAGGCGGTCACTGCCGACATGAAGGCCGACTACGCCGTCCGGATGAACAACAACAGCCTCTCGCCCCAGCTCGTCGACCGGATCTCCGCGGCGCCGGGGGTGGCTGCCGCCGGCGCCGTGAGCAGTGTGTACTGGCAGGTCGACGGCGGCCCCGAGACGGTCCAGGGCTTCGATCCGGACACCGTCGACCGGCTGGTCCAGCTCACCATGCTCAGCGGTTCCACGGAGGCGCTGAGGCGGGGGCAGATCCTGGTGAGCGCCGAGTACGCGGCGGACGAAGGGGTGTCGGTCGGCTCCGACCTGCAGGTGGGCCGCCCCGGCGGGCCCACCGTCCCAGTCACGGTGGGTGGTGTCTTCGAGACGAGCCGAATGCTCGAATCACTGCTGCTGTCGAATGCGGAGATCGCGCGGCACCAACCGGAGGCGTACATCAACCACATCCTGGTGAAGGGTGTCGACGGTGCCACCGCGGCGCTCCGGCAGTCCATCAGGGATGCGACCGGGAACAACCCGGTGCTGGAGATACAGAGCAAGCAGGATCTACGGGACGGCTTCAACGACACCATCAGCGTTGCCCTGAAGATCCTCTACGCGCTGCTGGGGGTGGCGCTGGTGATCGCCGCCCTGGGTGTGGTCAACACGCTGACCATGGCGGTGTTCGAGCGGCGGCGGGAGATCGGGATGCTGCGAGCGGTCGGGCTGGAGCGCGGCGGCATCCGGCAGATGGTCCGGCTGGAGTCGGTCGTGGTCTCGCTCTTCGGGGCGGCCACGGGCATGGCGCTCGGCAGCCTGCTGGCCTGGGCCTCGATCCGCACCCTGCTCGTCAAGGGCGAGGACGTCACTCCGGTACTCCCGTACGGCGAGCTGATGCTGATGCTGGTGCTCGCCGCGCTGGTAGGCATGGCCGCGGCGCTGTGGCCGGCCCGGCGGGCAGCGGGGCTGGACGTCCTGGCCGCGATCGGATCCGAGTAGCCGTGCGGGGCCGGGCGCCCGGAGACCCCTGCCAGGCCAACCCCCGCCAGGCCAGACAACCCCCACCGCCACCCCCACCGCCGTTCCGGC
This sequence comes from Kitasatospora sp. NPDC058170, assembly GCF_042883905.1. Classification (NCBI taxonomy): domain Bacteria; kingdom Bacillati; phylum Actinomycetota; class Actinomycetes; order Kitasatosporales; family Streptomycetaceae; genus Kitasatospora; species Kitasatospora sp. NPDC058170. The sequence goes on along the minus strand of NZ_JBHVUV010000034.1, from coordinate 54,530 downwards.
CGTCACCCCCGCCGTCAGCCCGCCGTCAGCCCGCCGTCTGCTCCAGGCGGAGCAGGCGCTCCTCGTCGGAGGTCCGCGGGCACGTGAGGCAGGCGGAGTCCGGGCGGATCGCGTAGTACAGGCAGCAGCCGAGGCGGGTGCGGGTGTGGTGGCTGCTGCCGTCGGAGCCGGTGAGGCGGCGGAAGTCGGCGGAGCCGGGGAGCGGGAGGGTGCCGCCGGGGAGGACGGCCTCGGCGGCGGCCACCGACGCGTCCTCCTCGCCCAACATCCGGCCGAGGTACCAGATGGCGGAGGCCAGATCGTCCGTCACCATGCCCCACAGCGCCCGGGTGCCGCGCCGGGTGGCGGCGGCGAACGCGGCGAGCAGCGGTTCGGCATGGCCGACGACGGCGGTGCGCAGTTCGGCCCGGAGCTCGTCCTCACCGGACAGCGGGACGTGCCCGGGCAGCGAGACATGGCCGCGCGGGCGCAGGGCGAAGTCGCCCGTCGGAGCGTGCAGCCAGATGTCGGCGGGGTCGATCACCGGGACGCGGCCGGCCAGGAACCAGGGGCCAGCGAGGAGGACGCAGGCGGTCCAGAGGTAGTGGTGCAGCAGGCGGGAGGCGCTGACGTGCGGACGCGGTTCCCTGCCGTGCTCGGCGGCGATCCGGGCGGCCTCGCCGGCGAGGGCGGCGTCCAGCGCCTCGGGCCGGTGGGCCAACTCGGCTGCGGAGTACCAGCCCTGATGGCCGGACGGATCCGGGTCGTGATCGCCGAGGAGTCTCACCTGGAGCACCGGGCAGCGGCCGAACAGCTGCTCGTAGTCGGCACGGACGGACTCCGCCGGACACGGCAGCGCCTGCGTGGGCGGCGCGGGCAGGGGTACTCCCGAGATCATCGGCACTCCCGAGATCGAATAAGGTGAGGCTCACCTTATAGGCCGTCAACGGGTGGTCCGGACCAAGCGCGCCCGGACTTGACTAGGTAAGGATTGCCTAACCTAATATCTCACCCCGTGCTGAGAATCGAACCGCCGGCCTCCACGGCCCCGGCGGCGCTCCGACCCTCGTCGGTACGGCAGCCTGCGCTGCTAGCCTTCGGGGTCTGCGCCCTGGTGCTGTTCGCCGCACTGAGCCTTGCGCTCGGATCCCGATCCATCCCGCTGTCCACGGTGGTCCACGCCCTGGCCGGTACCGAACACCACGGAGACGCAAATGTGGTGACGGGCCTTCGAGTCCCGCGGACAATCATCGGCGTCGCGATCGGGGCGGCGCTCGGGGTCGCCGGGGCGGTCGCCCAGGGCGTCACCCGCAACCCGCTGGCCTCGCCGGTCACCCTGGGCATCAACGCGGGCGCGAGCTTCGCGGTGGTCGCGGCGATCTACACCTTCGGGCTCACCCGTCCGGTCGAGTACATCTGGTTCGCCATGGCCGGAGCGAGTGTCACGGCGGTGGCGGCGTACGCGATGTCCCGGAGCGGCGGCGACCTCGACCCGGTCCGGCTGGCGCTCGGCGGCACCGTCCTGACGGTGGTGCTCACCTCCTGGACGTCCGCGCTGATGCTGGCCAGTCACCGCACCCTGGACGAGGCCCGGTTCTGGCTGGCCGGATCGATCGCCGGGCGCCACCTGGACACGCTCGCACCGGTGCTGCCGTTCCTGGTGCTCGGGCTGCTCGCCGCCTTCACCGTCTCGCCCTCGCTCAACGCGCTGGCGCTCGGCGACGAGGCCGCGCAGTCGCTCGGCGTGCCGGTGGCCCGGATCCGGGTGGTCGGCGGGCTGGCCGTCGTCCTGCTGGCGGGCAGCGCCGTCGCCGTCGCCGGACCGGTCGCCTTCATCGGGCTGGCCGCCCCCCACCTGGTCCGTCCGCTGCTCGGCAACGACCACCGCTGGCTGCTGCCAGGCTGTCTGATCGCCGGTCCGCTGCTGCTGCTCGCCGCCGACGTCCTCGGCCGCGTGGTGGCCCGGCCCTCCGAGATCGAGGTCGGCATCGTGACGGCCTTCCTCGGCGCGCCGCTGCTCGCGGTGCTGGCCCGGAGGGTGGCCCGATGAGCTCCACCGACGCCACCGGCCCGTCCACCGCGACAGCCCCGATCATCACCGACACCAGCACCCGCGCCGACACCCGCGCCGACACCCGCGCCGACACCCGCGCCGACACCCGCACCGGCACCGGCACCGGCACCGCCAACACCCCGACCCGGACCAGCCGCCGGGCCCGGACCGCGCTCTGGTCGCTGGCCGCCGCCGCCCTGCTCGTGCTACTGACCGGCCTGGCGCTCGGCACCGGCCAGGTCCGGATGTCCACCTGGGACGCACTGCGCGCCCTGGCCGGCCTCGGCGACACCGGGAACGTCCTCGTCGTCCAGGAGTTCCGGGCGCCCCGCGTGGTCTCGGCGCTGATCGCGGGCGCGGGCCTGGCGGTGGCCGGCTCGATGCTCCAGCGGCTCTTCCGCAACCCGCTGGCCTCCCCCGACACCATCGGCGTCACCGGCGGCGCGTCCTTCGGCGCGGTGCTGATGCTCGCCACCGGCGCCTCCCAGGAGCTCATCCCGCTCGCCGCACTCGGCGGCGGACTGCTGGCCGCCCTGCTGCTCGGCGGCTTCGCCTGGCGCTCCCGGATGGCCGTCACCCGCCTGGTACTGGTCGGCCTGGCGGTCCAGCAGGGCCTGGCGGCGGCCGTGAACCTGATGATCGTCCGGTTCCCGGCCGAGCTGGCCTCCTCCGCGATGCAGTGGACCACCGGCTCGCTGTACGGGCGGAACTGGACCGAGGTCTGGATCGGCGGCGCCGCCATCGGGACCGCCATGGTGGCCGTACTGCTCTGCCAGCGCCGGATCGCCGTGCTCGACCTCGGCGACGACTCCGCCGGCGGGCTCGGTCTGAACCCCGGCCGCGACCGGCTCGGGCTGCTGCTGCTCACCATCACCCTCGCCTCACTGGCCGCCGCGCTCACCGGACCGGTCGCCTTCGTGGCGCTCGCCGTACCGCACCTGGTGCGGCTGCTGGCCGGCCCGCCCACCCTCGGCACGCTCGGTCTCACCGCGCTCACCGGAGCCGTGCTGCTGCTCTCCTCCGACCTGCTCGTCCTCCATGTGATCCCCGTCCACGGGCTGCCGGTCGGTGCCGTCACCGCCACCCTCGGCGCGCCCTGGCTCCTGGTGCTGATGATCCGCCAGGGCCGGCTGCCCCAGAGGAGCAACCGATGACCGCCCCTTCCGCCGCACCGGCGGGCAACCGCCTCGCCGCCCACGGCCTGGACCTGCGCTACGGCAACCGGGTGGTCGTGGACGGCCTGGACCTGGAGCTGCCCGGGAGCGCCGTCACCGCGATCGTCGGGCCCAACGCCTGCGGCAAGTCCACCCTGCTGCGCGGCCTGGTCCGGTTGCTCGGCCCGGCCGCCGGCACCGTCACCCTGGACGGCTCCGACATCCACCGGATGCCCGCCCGGGCCCTCGCCAAGCGGATGGGCCTGCTGCCCCAGCAGCCGGTCACACCCGAGGCGATCACCGTCGAGTCACTCGTCCGGCTCGGCCGCTTCCCCCACCAGCGGATGCTCAGCCCGTGGTCGAAGGCCGACCAGGCCGCCGTCGAGGACGCGCTGGCCCGCACCGGCACCGCCGAGCTGCGCGACCAGCAGGTGGACCGGCTCTCCGGCGGCCAGCGCCAGCGCGCCTGGATCGCGCTGGCACTCGCCCAGGACACCGAGCTGCTGCTGCTCGACGAGCCGACCACCTTCCTGGACCTCCGCCACCAGCTGGACGTCCTGGACCTGGTCGCCGACCTGCACGCCGAGGCCGGGCGCACGGTCGTGATGGTGCTGCACGACCTCGGCCAGGCCGCCCGCTACGCCGACCACCTGGTCGTCCTCAAGGACGGCCGCCTGGCCGCCGCCGGACCGCCCGCCGAGGTGCTGACGGCCGAGCTGGTGGAGGCCGTCTTCCAGGTGCCCTGCCTGGTCGTGCCCGACCCGGAGACCGGCACGCCGCTGGTCGTCCCGAGAGCCCGGACGGGACGGCACGCCGGCGCCTGACCCCGGCCGTCCTCCTCCCCCGTCCGTCCAGCCCTCCCCCGGTTCACCTGCCCCCCGTCCACCCGTCCCCCCGCTCACCCCGGCACCGTGCAGCCCCGCTCACCCGGTGGCGGCTCCCCCACCCGAGACAAGGAACCCGTCATGACCCGCTCCGCCCGCGCCCGCAGAATCCCCGTCGCCCTGCTCGCCGTCGCCGTCTCCACCACGCTGCTGGCCGCCTGCGGCAGCAGCGGCGACACCACGGACGCCGCCAAGCACGCCGACGACTCCGCCGCCTCCGCCGGGGCGGCCAGGTCCGCCGCCGGGTCCGCCGCCGGGTTCCCGCGCAGCGTCGCCCACGCCGCGGGCACCGCCGAGATCAAGGCCCAGCCCAAGCGCGTCGTCGTCCTGGACAGCGGCGAGCTGGACGATGTCACCCTGCTGGGCATCACCCCCCTCGGCGCGGTGTCTCCGCACATGAAGACCGAGGGCGGGTTCCCGAACTACCTCAAGGACAGGATCAAGGACACCAAGGACGTCGGCCCGATGAACGAGCCGAACCTGGAGCTGATCGCCTCCCTCAAGCCCGACCTGATCCTGTCCTCCAAGGTCCGGCACGCCAAGGTCTACGACAAGCTCAACGCCATCGCACCGACCGTGCTCGCCGAGACCACCGGTTTCCCGTGGAAGGAGAACCTCGCGCTCTACGCCAAGGCCCTGGGCAAGGAGGCCGAGGCCGGGAAGGCGCTGGCCGACTACGAGGCCCGCGCGGCCAGGCTCGGCGAGGCGATCAGGGCGAAGAACGGCGGCACCGAGCCGACCGCCTCGGTGGTCCGCTTCGTGGCCGGCCCGACCCGGCTCTACCAGAAGCAGTCGTTCAGCGGTGTCGTGCTGAAGGATGTCGGCCTGGGCCGCCCGGCCTCGCAGGACGTCGACCAGTCGATGCTGGAGGTCAGCGCCGAACAGATCAACCAGGCCGACGCCGACCTGGTGTTCGTCACCGTGGCCGACGACCCGACCAAGACCAAGCAGAGCGAGGTCCAGGGCACCTCGGTCTGGCAGGGCCTGAACGCCGTCCGGAACAACAGGGTCTTCAACGTGCCGGACGAGACCTGGATGTCCGGCATCGGTGTGCAGGCCGCCGAGGCGATGCTCGGCGACATCGCCAAGGCCGCGGGCGTCGACGCGCCCAAGTAGTCGTCAGCGGAAGGGGGGTGGGCATCGCGGCCCCTCGGCCGCCGCGGCCCCCGCGGCCCCGCGGCCCCTGCCCGCCCCCGGTCCCCCGTCCCACCTCACATGAGGACACCACCATGCGGCTGTACCTGCTCGCCCTGAACCCCACCGACTCGGTCACCGACGGCTTCCTGCCCGCGGCCGCCCGTCTCGGCCTCGATGTCACCGTGCTCACCGACTGTCCGGAAGCCCATCGACGCGCCTACGCGGGGACGGAGTTCGCGCCCGAGGTGCTGGATTGCGAGGTGCGGGACTTCCGCGAGGTCGTCAGCCTGGTCTCCCGCCACCACGCCCCCGACGCGGTGTTCAGCAACAGCGACCACCTCCAGACCCAGACCGCCCTGGCCGCCGAGTACTTCGGGCTGCCGGCCAAGGACTGGAAGGCCGCGCTGCGGGCGAAGGACAAGGGCCAGCTCCGCCGTCACCTCGCCGCGGCCGGCCTGGACGCCGTCTGGTCCGCCGAGCTGGCACCCGGGCAGGACCCGGCCGAGCTGGACCCGCCGTTCCCCTGCGTCGTCAAGCCGCGCGAGGGCGTCGCCAGCGAGGACGTCACGCTGGTCGCCGACGCCGCGGAACTGGGGCTGCGCTGCCGGGAGATCCAGCACCGCCGGGCCGGCGCGACCCTGGTCGTCGAGGAGTTCCTGGACGGGCAGCTGTACACCCTGGAGACGCTCGGCGACTCCCGCCGCCGCCATGTCCTCGGCGGGTTCCGGACCACGGTCTCCCCTCCCCCGCACTTCATCGAGGAGGCCCTGGAGTTCCTCCCCGGCCACCCGCAGGCCGTCCTCGACCAGGTCCTCGGCCAGCTCGACGCGGTCGGCGTCGGACTCGGGGCCTGCCACACCGAGTTCGTCGTCCAGCCGGACGGCCGGGCCCGCCTGATCGAGGTCAACTACCGCGTCATCGGCGACCAGTGCGACCTGATGCTGGCCGAGGTCCTCGGCATCCCGCTGTTCGAGCACATCCTCGCCGTCCACCTCGGCCACCCGCTGCCCGAGGACCTCACCGAACGCTGCGCCGCGGCCGGCCGCCGGGCCCGCAACGAGGCGGTCTGCGCCGACCGCGCCGGCACGCTCACCGCCGCCCCCGGCCCGTACGACGAGCAGCGCGACGGGGTGAGGCTCGCCTACCGCCCGCTGCGTCCGGTCGGCGAACGGCACGAGCACTACCGCACCAACCGGGACTACCTCGGCGTGATCTGGGCCGTCGGCACCGACCAGTCCGCCGTGGACGCCTCCGTCGCCCGCTTCACCGCCGCCAACACCTGGGAGATCACCCCGTGAGCACCGCCGAGCAGTTGACGCTCAGGGTCCTCTCCGCGCTGCTGCGCGAGGACGTGCTCGGACTGCGCACCCGCGGCCGCCTCGACGAGCGCGCGGACGGCCGCTGGATCGTCCTCGACCCGGCCGCCGGTGCCACCCTCGCGCTGCCCGTCGCGGAGGAGGGCTTCCAGAGCGAGTACGCCGCCCGTCTGCCGCTGCTGGAGCTGTCCGGCCGCCGGGTCACCGGTCTCGACGACATCCTGGCGGCCCTCGGCGGCCTCGCCGACCCCGAGGACCGGCCCGGCTGGAGCGCCTTCACCGAGGAGTGCCGGCAGACCCTCGCCACCATGGAGCTGCACGACCGCGTCCGCGGACAGGTGCACACCGCGCTCACCGACCTGTACGGCCCGGACCCGGCCCACTGGACCGGCCCCGCCGCCGCCCTCGGCCACGACACCCTCGCCGCCTACCTCGACCACCCTGTCTACCCCACCGCGCGCGGCCGATCCGGCCTCACCGAGACGCAACTGCGCAGCCACGCGCCCGAGTTCCACCCGGCCTTCGAACTGCGCTGGCTCGCCGTCCCGGCCGGTTCGGTGACCCGGCACGGCGAGCGGCCGCTGCCCAGCTGGTGGCCCACCCCGAGCTGGCTCGGCCTCGACCTGGAGGGCGGCGACGCCGCCTGGGCCACCCTGCCGATCCACCCGCTCACCCTGGCGGCGCCACCGGCCGCTCCCCGCCCGGCCGAACCGCACACGGCAGCCGAGTCCCGCACGGCCACCGGCGCCCCCCAGGCCGGCTCCCCCCGGGCCGGCTCCCCGCCGCCCGGCTCCCCGTTGGCCGAGGCTCTGCACGCGACCGGTCTGGCGGGACGCGCCGTACTCGCCGACCGGCCGTACCTGACCGTCGTCCCCACCCTCTCGATGCGCACAGTCGCGGTCGCCGACGACCCCACCTGCCACCTCAAACTCCCGCTCGCCACCGCCACCCTGGGCCGGCTCAACCGCCGCACCATCAAGCCCGGCACGCTGCGCGACGGCGCGGCCGGACAGCGGCTGATCGAGGCCGTACTGGCCCGCGAGCCGCGCTTCGCCGACCGGATCCTGCACGCCGACGAACAGAGCTGGGCGCACGCCGGCCACGAGCTGCTCGCCGTCCTGCTCCGCCGCCAGCCCGCCGGCCTGGACCGGGCGGTCACCGTCCCGCTGGCGGCCCTGCTGGCCCCCGCACCCGGCGGCCGCCTCGTCCTCGACCACCTCGCCGACCGGTTCCACGGCGGGGACGCGTTCGCCCTGTACGACACCCTGCTGGAGCTGCTGCTCGACTGGCAGGCCACGCTGTTCGGGTACGGCATCGCGCTGGAGTCCCACCAGCAGAACACCTCGCTCGTGCTGGACGAGGACGGCGGCCTGCGGCTGCTCTACAAGGACGACGACGGGCCGCGGGTGCACACCGCGCGGCTCGCCGCCAGGCTGGGTGAACTCGCCCCCGAGCCGGACGCGTTCGACGACGCCCGGATCACCGGCGAGGAGGACCGGCCGCTGACCGACCTCTTCACTACCATCACCGGCCATCTCTGCACCGGCGCCCTGGCGTTCGGCCTCGCCGAGCACGGGCGGGCCGAACTCGCCGACACCCTGGCCCTGTTGCGCAAGCGGCTGACCGAGGCCGTCGACCGGATCGGCCCGGCGGGCGAACCGCTGCGAACCGGGCTGCTGGACGCCGAACGGCTCCCGGTCAAGGCGATGGTCACCGCCGGCACCCTGCTCAGCAAGCAGCGCTCGGGCGCGGCCGACATCAACAAGCACTACACCAGCGGGCCCAACTACCTGCTGCCGAAGGGTCCGACGGGGCTCACCAGGTGACCGTGAACGCCCTGGCGCAGCCCTCCGGCCGCGACACCGCCCGCTCCGGCGGGCTCGGCCGCCGCCAGGTGCACGCCGTCGCGGCCTGCTACTTCGTGGCCTCCTTCGCCGCGCTCGGCCTCCCGCCCTACCTGACCGCCATCCTGCCCGCGCTCGGCGATCCGCAGGGCCGCTGGGCGGGCGTGCTCTACATCGTGCCGACGGTGTTCAGCGCCCTCGGCGCGCCGCTCTGGGGGCGCCTCGCCGACCGGTTCGGCCGCAAGCGGCTGCTGTTGCGCGCCCAACTCGGACTCACCGTCTCCTTCCTGCTGGCCGGCGCCGCCGACAGCCTGCCCGCCTTCACCCTCGCCCTGGTCCTCCAGGGCTTCCTCGGCGGCACCTTCGCCGCCACCAACGGCTATCTCGCGGCCGCCCTCGACGGCTCCCGGCTGTCCCGTGCGCTCACGCTGATGCAGGGCAGCGCCCGGGCGGCGCTGGTGGCGGCACCGATCCTGGTCGGCGCACTGTCGCCGTGGATCGACCCGCACCGGCAGTACCTGGTGATGGCCGCACTGCCGCTGGCCGCCGCCGGCCTGCTCGCGCTGCTGCCGGAACCGGGCGGTCCGGCGGTGCCCGACGCGCAGGCGCCGGAGCTGCCCGAAGCCGCCGAGGCGATGCCCCTGCGGGCTTTGCTCGCCCTGGAGTTCGCCTTCGTCTTCGCCACCATCAGCTCCTTCCCCTATCTGATATCCCTGGCCGGGCAACGCCTCCCCGGGGTCTCCGACACCACGACCGGCGTGCTGTTCGCCCTGCCGCACCTGTGCTACCTGGCGTTCGCCGCCCGCACCCACACCGCCTTCCTCGACCGCCCGCACTCCGGGATCGCGCTCGGCTTCGGCTTCGTCGCGCTCGGCCTGGCCGGGCACGCCGTCGCGTACTCCCTGCCGGTGTTCGTCCTGGTCCGGCTGCTGCTCGGTGCCGGGCTCACGCTGGGACTGGTCTGCCTCTCCGTCCTGGCGGCCGAGGCCGCGCGCGGCCGGGCGCCGGGGCGGATGTTCGGCACCCTCGAATTCGTCTCCAAGGGCGGCGCCGTGGCCGCCGGAGCCGTCGCGGCGCTGGCCAACGGCCGCTTCGGGGCCACCGCCCCCGTGCTGGTCGGCACCGCCGCCGCACTCCTGGCCGCACTCGCGGCCACCGCATTAGCCTTCCCCTTCCGCGTCCCGCCAGCGTTGGAGTCGCCGATGACCCGCCAGCCGACCACCCACGAGTCGACGACCCGCGACCCGCTCACCCAAGCGATCCACACCGAAGCGGTCCACACCGAAGTGACCCGTACCGAAGCGACCCGTACCGAGGTGACCCGCGGCGAGGCGACACTCGCCGAACCGTCGCCCACGGGCCGACCTTCCGAGGGGCCGCACTCCGCGCAGCCGCACGCTGCCGGGTTGCCCTCCGCCGACCTGGCGGTGGCGCACACCCTGCTCAACTGCCTGCTGCGCGAGGTCTCCGGGCCCGAGCGCCAGACCGCCGTCACCGACGGCCGGCTGCTGGTCCGGCTGCCCCGCCGCGGCGCCCTGCTGCGGGTCGCGCTGCGCCGCACCTCGCTGCTGGGCGCCCACCGGTTCACCGGCCCGATCGAGGAGGAACGCCCGGACGGTTGGGCCGAGTTGGCCTGGCGTGAGCTCGCCGGGTACGTCCAGGACGAGCTGGAGCTGCGCACCGGCACGGCGAACGAGGAGTTCCTCGACCAGCTGGCGTCGAGCCATGCGGGAGTGCTGGCCGGGCTGACCGCCCGACCGGACCCCGGGCCGGACCGCTACCTGGAGTCCGAGCAGGCCCTGCTGTTCGGCCACCGCTTCCACCCCGCACCGAAGTCGCGCTCCGCCGAGCGCGGCGACTGGCGGTCGTACGCGCCGGAGTCCCGGGCCGCGTTCCGGCTGCGCCATCTCGCCGTGCGGGAGGAGCTGGTCGCCGGGGAGTCCCTGGACCCCTCCGCCACCGCGCTGCTGGACGGGCTGCGCGAAGTGCCCGCCGGCTACCGGCTGCTGCCCGCGCACCCCTGGCAGTACCAACTCCTCGACGAACACCCGCTGTTGCGCGGAGCCCTGGCCCGCGGGGACGTCCTGGACCTCGGGCCCGGCGGCGAGCCGTTCACCGCCACCGCCTCGGTGCGCACCCTGCACGGCGCCGGCGCCTTCCTGAAGTTCAGCCTCAACGTCCGCATCACCAACTGCCTGCGCAAGAACGCCTCCTACGAGCTGACCGGCGCGGTCGCGCTCACCCGGCTGCTGGACCCGGTGCTGGCCGACCTGGCCGCCCGGTTCCCGGCCGCCGCGATGCTGCGCGAACCGGCCTTCCGCACCCTCGCCCTGCCCGGCGCCGACGGCCGCCCGGACGCCGCGCTGTACGAGGGCTTCGGCCTGATCGTCCGCGACGGCTTCACGGACGTGCTGCGGCCCGGCGTCACCCCGCTGCTGGCGGCAGCCGTGGCGGACGAGCACCCGACCAGCTCCGCCCAGATCGGGCGGCTGCTCGGCGCGGACGCGGACGCCCGGCAGGCCCTCGACTGGTGGACCGCCTATCTGCGGCTGCTCGTCCCGCCGGTGCTCGCCGCCTACTTCGACCACGGCGTGGTCCTGGAGCCGCACCTGCAGAACGTGCTGATCGGGGTGGACGCGGCCGGGCGGCCGGCCCAGGTCTTCTTCCGCGACCTGGAGGGCACCAAGCTCCTCCCCGAGCAGAACGCCGCCGTGCTGGCCGCGCTGCCGCCCGAGGTGGCCGGCCCGATGGCGTACGACGCGGAACGCGGCTGGGACCGGGTGGTGTACTGCCTGCTGGTCAACCACGTCGCCGAGCTGCTCGCCGCCCTCGCCGACCGCCACCCCGCCGCCGAGGGCGCGCTCTGGGAGGCCGTCCGGCACACCCTGGAGGCGTACGCGGACGCCCACGGCCGGCCGCCGCGGCTGCGCGCGCTGCTCGCCGGGGTGCCGCTGCCCGCCAAGGCCAACCTGCTCACCCGCTGGGAGCGCAAGGCCGACCGGGCGGCCGGGTACGTCCGGCTGCCGTCGCCGCTGGCCAGCTCCGTGCTCGCGGAGGCCGCCCACCTGCCGGTCCAGCCGGTCCGCCCGCTCACCCCGGCCGGGAGCCCCCGATGACCGCCCGGACCGCCCGGACCACCCGGACCACCCGGACCACCCGGCCGCCGAGCCCGCCCACCGCCCGGTACGCCACCGCCCCTGCCCCTGCAGCCCCCACCCCGCACCCCTTCACCCGGAGCCCCCGATGACCGCCACCGAACCGGTCCGCCGGCACGTCGCCGGCCTCGCGCCGGAGGCGCTGCCCGCGTACGTCTACGACCTCGCCGCCCTGCGCGCGCACGCCGCCGGGATCCGGGCGGCGCTGCCCCGGCGGGTCGAGCTGTACTACGCCGCCAAGGCCAATCCGGAGGCACCCGTGCTGGCCGCGCTGCGCGCGTCGGTGGACGGGTACGAGGTGTCGAGCGGCGGCGAGTTGGCACATGTGCGGCAGTCCGTGCCGGACGCGCCGCTGGCCTTCGGCGGTCCCGGCAAGACGCCCGCCGAGATCGCGGCCGCGGTCGATGCCGGGGTGCACCGCTGGCACGTCGAGAGCGAGCAGGAGCTGCGTCGACTGGCCGCCGAGCTGGCCGGTCGGCCACCGACCGTGGTGGACGTGCTGCTGCGGGTGAACCTCCCGGTGGCGGCGGGCGCGCTGGACTCGGTCGCCCTCGCCATGGGCGGGCGCCCGGCGCCGTTCGGGCTGGACCCGGACCGCGCCGAGGAGTGCGTCCGGCTGCTGTCCGGGCCGCTCGGGCACCGGCTGCGGCTGCGCGGGGTGCACGCCCACCTGGCCAGCGGGCTGGCGGCGGCGGAGCAGCTGGCCGTCGCCGGGCAGATCGTCGACTGGTCGGCCGGGCTGGCCGACCGGCACGGGTTCGCGCTGGAGGAGGTCAACGTGGGCGGCGGCATGGCCGTCGACTACGCCGATCCGGCTGCCCGCTTCGACTGGACGGCCTTCGGCGAGGGGCTGGCCGAGCTGCTGGACCGCCACCCCGGCCTGACCCTGCGGATCGAGCCGGGCCGGGCGCTGACCGCCTACTGCGGCTGGTACGCGACCGAGGTGCTGGACGTGAAGCACAGCCACGGCGAGGACTTCGCCGTGGTCCGCGGCGGCACCCACCACCTGCGCACCCCGGCCACCCGGGGGCACGACCAGCCGTTCTCGGTGCTGGCGGTCGAGGAGTGGCCGTATCCGTGGCCGCGGCCCGCCGTACGGACCGGGCGGGCGAGCCTGGCCGGTCAGCTCTGCACCCCGAAGGACGTCCTCGCCCACGCCGCCCCGGCGGCCGGGGGTCTGCGGACTGCGGACCGGGTGCTGTTCTCGATGGCCGGCGCCTACGCGTGGAACATCTCGCACCACGAGTTCCTGATGCATCCTCGCCCGGGCTTCCACCACCTCGGCGCCGAGGAACCGGTCGAGGAGCCGGGCGGAGAAGCAGTCGCGGAGCCGGGCGGGGAGCTGCCCGGAGAGGCCTCCCCGGGCGGCTGACCTGCACCGCAGGCCCCGGGCGGGGCACCGCCCGGGGCGCCCGACCGCGGACGCCGCCCCGGGCCGCGTAACGGCCCGCGCAACGGACCAGGCAACGGGCCAGCCAACGACCACGGAACCGGTACACAGAGCCGGAGACAGCCCGCCCGCCTCCCCAACCCCGACCCCGGCCCGGCGGCCGGTGCCGGGGTGAACGGCACCGGGACGCCGAGCCGAACCCCCACCCCGTACCAGGTGAACGGCACCGCCTCCGCGCCCCCGGCGAGGGGCCGCCGCAGGTCACCACCGCACAGACGTGCGAGAGTGGTAGCCAGCGAAGGGAGCGGGCACGTGCTGATGGACAAGGTGGCGGAGATCCTCGCCGAGGCGTCGGCCGAGGTGGTCGAGCCGCGGTTCCGGGCGCTGGCCGCGGGCGAGGTGATGGAGAAGGCCCCCGGCGAGGTGGTGACCGTGGCCGACCGCGAGGCCGAGGTGATCATCGCGCGGCGGCTGCGCGAGCTGCTGCCCGTCCCGGTGGTCGGCGAGGAGGCCGTGGCAGCCGACCCGGCACTCGCCCGGGCACTGCACTCCGAGCCCGCCGTCTGGCTGGTCGACCCGGTCGACGGCACCTCGAACTTCATCGCCGGCCGCCCCGAGTTCGCCGTGATGGCCTCGCTCGTCCGGGCCGGACAGACCGTCGCCGCCTGGATCTGGCAGCCGGTCACCGCCACCTGCTACACCGCCGAGTTGGGCTCCGGCGCCTGGCGCGACGGCCACCGGCTGACCCGCCCCCCGGCCCCCGCCGGACCGGCCAAGTGGCGCGGTGTGGTGAAGAGCCGCTTCCTCGCCCCGGCCGACCACGAGCGGATGCAGCGCAACTCCCACGCGGCGTTCGGCGAGGTCACCGCGGGCCGGCACGCGGCCGGGATCGAGTACCCGGACATCGCCGACGGCGAGCTGGACTTCATCCTCTACTGGCGCACCCTGCCCTGGGACCACGCGCCCGGCTCCCTGCTGGTCACCGAGGCGGGCGGCGTCTCGGCGCGGCTCGACGGCAGCACCTACCGCCCGGAGGCGCCGGGCGGCGAGGACGGCCTACTGGTCGCCGCCGACCGGGAGACCTGGGAGCACGTCCGCGCCGTCCTGCTCGCCGACTAGGACCTGTCCGGCCGAGGACCACTCCCGGTCGGGTGCCCCGCGCGGGCTACCAGACCACCGGCAGCCGCTCCGGCAGGCGCTTGATGAACCCGGGCCGCCAGGCCAGCTGCTCGGCCGGCAGGGCCAGCCGCAGGCCCGGCAGCCGCTCGACCAGGGCCGTCACAGCGATCTCCGCATGGGTGCGGCCGAGCGCCGAGGCCGGGCAGAAGTGGCGTCCGGCGCCGAAGGCGAGGTGCGGGTTGCTGCTCCGGTCGAAGTCGATCCGCTCCGGGTCCGGGAAGACGGCCGGGTCGTAGTTGGCGCCCTCGACCAGCACCAGCACCAGCTCGCCCTCCTTCACCAGCACCTCGCCGACCTGCACGTCCGCCAGCGCGATCCGGGGCAGGGCGTCCCCGATCGACAGGTTGACCCGCAGCAGCTCGTCGACCGCGCGGCCGATCAGCGCGGGCTCCCGGCGCAGCCGCTCGGCCAGCTCGGGCTGCCGGGCGAGGTAGATGACGGCGTGCAGCAGGAAGGACGAGGTGGAGACGGCGCCCGCCCCGAACAGCGACAGCGCGACGGTGGCCAGCAGTTCGTCGCCGACCCGTTCGGAGACGTCCGGCGAGCGGCGCAGCTCGACGAACCGGCCGAGCAGGCCGTCCTTGGGCTCCGGGTCGGCGTTGAGCCGCTCCATCATGTAGCCGAGGTCCTTGTACCAGTTGGGCGTGGAGCCCTCGAACGGCTGCGGGCTGGTGAGGAAGGCGACGTCGATGCCGGCCATCAGCCGTCGCCAGTCGTCGACGGGTATGCCGAGCAGCCGGCAGTGCAGGGCCGCGGAGTACGGCTCGGTGAACCCGTCCCGGAGCTCGCCCGGAGCGCCCTGCTCGACCAGGGTGTCGATCAGCCGGTGGGCCTCGGCCTGCAGCCAGCCGTCCAACTCCTTGTCGGCACGCGGTGTGAGGGTCTTCATCACGGCGTTGCGCAGGCCGGCGCTGTTGATGTTGCCCATGTTGTCGACCACCTCCGGCGGGATGGTCAGCGCGTACTGGCGGGGCACGCCGGGGTTGGCGGTGTCCTTGAGGCTGAACCGCTCGTCCTCCAGCACCTGCTTGGCGAGCGCGTGGCTGCTGACCAGCCAGGCGGGGTCGCCGGTCATGGTGCGGACCCGGGCGACGGGCTGTTCCTCGCACAGCCGCCGCGCCTCCTCGGGCAGGACGTCGCCTCTGCGGGAGAGCGGGAAGGTCAGGTCGGTCATGAGGGTGCTCCTGGAGCGTGGGAGAAGTGGGCTGGTGGCGGGCTGTTCAGGCGGCTTGTTCGGGCGGCTTGTTCAGGCGGGCTGTTCGGGCGGGTTGTTCAGGCGGCTTGCGCCGACGGCGCCGAGCTGACCGGTGCGGCCGGGCGGACCACGGCGTAGGCCTGTCCTGGCTCCGCCCGCAGGCCCTGCTCGCGGCCGAACAGGACGCGCGTGAGCGGAAGTTCGAAGTGGTAGCAGCTGACCGAGCTGGGCACGCCGAGCAGTGCCGGGGTGTCCAGGAAGAACGGCAGCTCGGCGGCTATGTACTGCAGCCCGGCCGCCAGTTGGCGTTCGTCCGGGGCGAGTCCCTCGTCCAGCCGGGCGGCCAGGAAGCCGCGCGCCATGCCCTCGGCGGCGGCGTGGAACTCGCGGTCGGATCCCAGCGCGTCCATCACCCGGCGGTGCAGTCGGCGGTACGCGGGATGGCCGGTGAACGCGGAGAGCGGGTGCACCCGGACGCCCTCGCGCCGGCCGGCCTCCTCGATGCCGCGCTCGATCCGGCGGGCGGTGGCCTTGACCTCCTTGGCGGCCCGGCGGTGGGCGTGTTCGGGGGTGTAGCCGAAGGTCTCGTACTGGGTCCCGACGTGCAGGTCGGCGTAGACGATGTCGATTCGGTCGAAGAACTCCCGCCCCCACCCGATGAGTTCGGCGATCCGGCGGTGGCTGAAATAGCTGTTCCCCGGGCTGACGCCGATGAGCAGGTGGTCCCCGCGCTGCCAGATCTCCCGGCAGCGGGCGGAGAACGGCAGCGCCTCGAACACGGCGGGGGCGGTATCCGCCGGGGCGCTGCCGGGACCCGGCGTGGTGGTACTCAGGGTGGTTTCGCGCATGCCTTTGCCTCCGCGTCACAGGACTGGGGTTCATGTGGCTTTACCGGGATTCACTGAAATGCAATGCGGGTACGCAGAGTTCACCGGCTTGTGAGGGTGAGTTCACCGCATGCGGGGTGGCGCGCACCTGGTCAGACGGCCTTTCCCCGGGAAGCCGTGTGCGCTTGGTGCATCGGCGACCACATGAAGTTACCGCCGCGCTTCGGGATCTCCGCAAGCCCTGTCCGGGGGTTGGCGGAATTCGATCACCGGGCGGCCGGAATCAGCCTGTACGAGTGCCCAACGGTATGTCCACGGAGGCTTTCCGGGGGCGGGTGAATATCCCCCGGATACCCTGGCACACCAGTGTGCCTTCCTCCAACATCCCTGCCGGAAAAAGGCGTTGCTTTTTCCTTTGGAGTCGCGGGCCACCGGCCGCGCCCGGCGGATTGCGGGCCCGCGGACTACGGACCCGCGGACTACGGACCACGAACCGCGGGCCACGAACCGCGGGCCACGAACCGCACGCCGCGACCTACGAGGGTTTTGTCTCCCGCCCGGCCCGCACCACCTCGTGGAGCAGCGCGCCGACCTCCGTGGGGGTGGTGTGCGGGTTGAGCAGTGTCAGCTTCAGCCGGACCCGGCCGGGCCCCTCGCCGGGCAGTTCGGTGCGGCCGACCACGGCCCGGCCGGAGCGCAGCAGCAGTCGGCGCAGCGTGCCGTTGACCTCGTCCAGGACGGCCGGGTCATGGCTCGATCCCGGGGGCCGGTAGCGGAACACCACGGTGGTCAGCACGGGTTCGCAGTACAGCTCCAGTTCGGGCTCGCCCCGGACGGCCTTGGCGGCGCCGAGGGCGAGTTCGTGGCAGGCGTCGACCAGTCGGCCGAGGCCGCTGCGGCCGAGGGTGCGCAGGGTGACGGCGAGTTTGAAGGCGTCGGCCCGCCGGGTGGTGCGCAGCGAGCGGCCCAACAGGCTGGGGTAGCCGGCGTGTTCGTCGTCGGCCGGGTTGAGGTACTCGGCGCGGCGGGCGAGCGAGACGTAGCTCTCGGCGTGGCGGACCAGGAAGACCCCGGCGGCGGCGGGCTGCCAGCCGAGCTTGTGCCAGTCCAGGGAGACGGAGTCGGCGCGCTCGATGCCGTCCAGCAGCGGGGCCAGCCGGTCGGAGAGCAGGGCGCCGCCGCCGTACGCGGCGTCCACGTGCAGCCAGGCGCCGTAGCGGGCGGCGAGGTCGGCGGCGGCGTGCAGCGGGTCGATGGCGCCGGTGTCGGTGGTGCCGGCGGTGGCGACCAGGGCGATCGGGGTCTGTCCGGCCCAGGTGACCTCGGCCAGGACGCGCTCCAGGGCGGCCGGGTCCATCCGCAGCCGGCGGTCGACCGGGACGGGGACGACGGCGCGTTCGCCGAGGCCGAGCAGGGCGGCGGCGCGCTGGACGGAGAAGTGCGCGGCGTGCGAGGCGATGATCCGAGGGGTCCCGCCGGCCGGGAGGCCGTCCAGTTCGACGATGCCGTCGAGCTTCTGGTCGCGCGCCAGCATCAGGCCCATCAGGTTGGACTCGGTGCCGCCGGAGGTGAGCACGCCGGCCGCCCGGGCCGGGTCGTAGCCGACCAGGCCGGCGAGTTCGGCGAGCAGCTCCGTCTCCAGGGCGGTGGCGGCGGGGGCCTGGTCCCAGGAGTCCTGCGAGGGGTTGAGTGCGCTGACGGCGAGGTCGGCGGCGGCCGCGACGGCGAGCGGGGGGCAGTGCAGATGGGCGGCGCAGGCCGGGTCGGCGGGGTCGGCGGCGCCGTAGGCGAGCAGTTCGGTGAGGCGGGCGAGGGCGCCGCGGCCGTGGGCGCCGCGCAGGCCCTCGGCGACCAGTCCGGCGATCTCGGCGGGGGTGCCGGCCGGGAGCGGGCCGCCGCGCAGGCCGGTGCCGGCGTCCAGCGCGTCCAGCACGGTGGCCAGCAGCGGGCCGAGTGCGCCGGGGCCGTCGACGCCCCCGGCGAGGGCGTCGAGCGGGATGGGCTCGTCGGGCATGCCCGGGTCCTCGCCCGAGGGGTCGGGGACGGTCACAGCGCCGCCTCCGACCGGGCCACACCGGACCGGACAGCCTGGGCGGGTGTCGCACCGGACCGCGCCGCCCTGGCGGGTGCGGCGACAGCAGGCGCGGCGACGGCGGGCGCGGCATCGACCGGCGCACCCGTGAGCGCCCCCGCGCCGGCCGAGGAGATCGCGTCGGCCAGCCGGTCGAACACGGCCGCGGCCTGTTCGTCGGTCATGGTGAGCGGCGGCAGCAGGCGCAGCACGGCGTCGTGGCGACCGCCGAGTTCGACGATCAGGCCGCGGGCCAGGCAGGCCTCGCGGACCTTGACGGCGAGCGCGGGCGCGGCCGGGCGAGCCCCGCAGGCGTCCGGTTCGGCGCCGGGGTCGACCAGTTCGACCCCGATCATCAGCCCGCGTCCGCGGACGTCCCCGACCACCGGCAGCTCCTCGCGCAGCGCCCGCAGCCGCTCGGTCATCCGGGCGCCGACCAGGGCGGCCCGCTCGGCCAGGCCGTTGGCGGCGACGTACCGCAGGGTGGCCGCGCCGGCCGCCATGGCGAGGGTGTTCCCGCGGAAGGTGCCGGTGTGCGCGCCGGGCCGCCAGCCGTCGTAGTCCTCGCGGTAGACGACGACGGCCAGCGGGAGGCTGCCTCCGATCGCCTTGGAGAGCACCATGGCGTCCGGGACGATCCCGCTGTGCTCGACCGCCCACATGGCGCCGGTGCGGCCGACGCCGGTCTGTACCTCGTCGACGATCAGCGGGATGCCGCGTTGGGCGGTGATCCGGCGCATCTCGCGCAGCCAGCCGTCGGGGGCGGGGACGACCCCGCCCTCGCCCTGGACGGCCTCCAGGATCATCGCGGCCGGTTTGACCACCCCGCCCGAGGGGTCGTCCAGCAGCCGCTCGACGTAGGTGGCGGCCAGATCGGCCCCGGCGTCTCCGCCGACGCCGAACGGGCAGCGGTAGCCGTACGGGTAGGGCAGCCGGACGACCTCGCCGCCGCCGGGCAGCGGCTCCTTGACGGCGACGCTCCCGGTCAGCGCGAGGGCGCCGGCCGTCATGCCGTGGTAGGCGCCGGTGAAGGCGAGCGCACCGCTGCGGCCGGTGGCGGTCTGCATCAGCTTGAGGGCGGCCTCGACGGCGTCCGTCCCGGCGGGGCCGCAGAAGTGCACCCGGGCGCGTTCGCCGAACTCCCTGGGCAGGCTCTCGAACAGGGCGGTGGTGAAGTCGTCCTTCTCGGCGGTGGCGAGGTCGAGCAGGTGCAGCGGCGCCCCGCTGTCCAGGGTGCGGCGGATCGCCTCCAGCACCACCGGGTGGTTGTGGCCGAGCGCGAGGCTGCCTGCGCCGGAGAGGCAGTCCAGGTAGCGGCGGCCGTCCGCGCCCTCGACGGTCATGCCGTTGGCGCGGACCGGGACGATCGGGAAGGAGCGGGCGTAGGTGCGGGCGGCGGACTCGCGGACGCGCTGGCGGCGCAGGATGGCATCCCCTGGGGCCTGGGCGGGGACGGCGGGCCCGGTGGCGGACTCAGCGGCGAGCGTCAAGGCGAACTCCCAATAAAGTTAGGTAAGCCTAACTTTACTGGCCTGACCTGCTCGCATGGCCCCGGGACGGCGAGAACCACCCGAGCGGGTGACGGCGCACCCTCCCCTCCAACGAGCGCCCGCCCGGGAGGTCACGGGCGGGCCCGAAACGACGAACGGCCGCACGCACACCGGCCCTGGACGACGGGCCCCCAACCCCCGGACCCAACCCCCGGACCCAACCCCCGGACCCGAACCCCGGACCCGAACCCCGGACCCGAACCCCGGACCCGAGCCGCGCCTCACCGCTCCCGCTCCCGCTCCCGCCAGCGGTAGCAGAGCTCCGGGCGGCCCACCTGGCCGTACTGCGGCTCGCGCACGGCACGCCCGGTGTCGACCAGGTGCTCCAGGTAGCGGCGAGCGGTGATCCGGGAGACCCCGGCCGCCACACCCGCGGCGGCCGCGGAGAGACCGGCGGCGGACTCCCGCAGCACGGTGGCGACGGTGTCCAGGGTCGGGGCGCTGAGCCCCTTCGGGAGCGCGGTGCGCTCGGGCGTGCGGAGCAGGGCGAACGCCTGGTCGACCTCGTCCTGGC
The DNA here is from genome assembly GCF_042883905.1 of Kitasatospora sp. NPDC058170. Lineage (NCBI taxonomy): Bacteria > Bacillati > Actinomycetota > Actinomycetes > Kitasatosporales > Streptomycetaceae > Kitasatospora > Kitasatospora sp. NPDC058170. The sequence continues at coordinate 34,282 of NZ_JBHVUV010000034.1, read as the reverse complement.
CGGTGGCCTCGCCGGTGCGGCCCAGGGTGTCGCGGTAGCGGGCGTAGCGCTCCAGCCGGTCGTGCAGGGCCGCGCCGCTGAACGGCTTCAGCAGGTACTGCACGACGCCCGCCGAGACGGCCTGGCGGACCATGGTGAGGTCGCGGGCGGAGGTGACGGCGATGACGTCGGTGCCGTGCCCGGCCGCGCGCAGGGTGCGGCAGAGCTGCAGCCCGTGACCGTCGGGCAGGTAGAGGTCGAGCAGGGTGAGGTCCACGGGAGTGCCCGCCGCACGGGCGCGGTCCAGGAAGCGCAGGGCGTCGGCGCAGCTGTGCACGGTGCCGACGGCCCGGAAGCCCGGTTCGCGCTCGACGTACAGGGTGTGGGCGGCGGCGGCCACCGGGTCGTCCTCGACCACCAGGACGGAGATCACCGCGCCACCTCCGCCCGTTGCAGCGGCAGCCGGACGGTGAGCACCGCGCCGCGCTCGCGCCCGACCTCCACCGTGCCGCCGTTGCGCCGGGCGGCCTGGGCGACCAGGGCGAGCCCGAGGCCGTGCCCGCGGCCGTCCTGCTTGGTGCTCCAGCCGCGCCGGAACACGTCCTCCACCGCGCCCGGTTCGATCCCGGCACCGGTGTCGGCGACCCGCAGCAGCAGGTCCCCGTCGTCGATCCGGGCGGTGACGGTGACCTCCGGCTGGCCGGGCCAGTCGGCGGCGCCGGCGATGGCCGCGTCCACCGCGTTGTCGACCAGGTTGCCGAGCACGGTGATCAGGTCGCGGGCGGGCAGTCCGGGCGGCAGCACGCCGTCGTCGATCCGGCTGTCCTCGGTGAGCGTCAACTCCACGCCCCGCTCGGCGGCCTGGGCGGCCTTGCCGAGCATCAGCGCGGCGAGCACCGGCTCGCCGACGGCCGCGACCACCCGGTCGGTGAGCTGCTGGGCGAGCGCGAGTTCGGCGGTGGCGAACTCCACCGCCTGTTCGTGGCGGCCGAGTTCGATCAGCGACACGACGGCGTGCAGCCGGTTGGCGGCCTCGTGGGCCTGTGCGCCGAGCGCCTCGGTGAAGGACTTCACCGAGTCCAGTTCACCGCTGAGGGACTGGAGTTCGGTGTGGTCCCGGAGGGTGACGGCGCGGCCGAGGCCGGTGCCGATGGTCGAGGTGTTGAGCACCACCACCCGCTCGGCGGTGAGGTGGACCTCGTCCCGGACCGGCACCTCGCCCAGCACGGCCGCCACCAGGGCCTCCGGCAGTCCCAGCCCGTCCACCGGGCGCCCCTCCAACTCGCCGCTCAGGCCGAGCAGTTCCCGGGCGGCGTCATTGCAGAGCACCACCCGGTGCGTTCGGTCGAGCAGCACCAGACCCTCCCGTACCGAGTGCAGCGTGGCCTGGTGGTACTCGTAGAGGTGGCTGAGCTCGGCCGGCCCCATGCCGTGGGTGTGCCGCCGCAGCCGGGAGTTGGCGAGGTAGGTGCCGAGCCCGCCGACCGCCAGTGCGGCGACCGCGACACCGGCCAGCGCGAGCAGCGGCCCGCGCAGCTGGTCGGTGATGGACCGCACCGTGATGCCCGCGCTGACCAGGGCGATCACCTGCCGCCGCTCGTCCAGCACCGGGGTGACCACCCGCACGGACGGACCGAGCGTGCCGGTGTACGTCTCGCTGCGGGTCTCCCCGGCGAGCGCCCAGTCGATGTGCCCGAGGAAGGTCTTGCCGATCTGCTCCGGCAGCGGATGGGTCCAGCGCACGCCGGCCGTGTCCATCACGGTGATGAAGGAGACCCCGGTGTCCGCCCGGACCTGCTCGGCGTAGGGCTGGAGCACGGCCGACGGGTCGGGTCCGGCGACGGCGGCCCGGACGGACGGCGAGTCGGCGACCGCGCGGGCCACGGCGGTCACCTGGCTGCGGGCCGCGCCCTCGGTGCGGTCGGCGGTGAACAGGTAGGCCAGCACGGCGCCGCCCGCCACCACGGCGGCGACGATCACCACCTGGACGACGAAGAGCTGTCCGGCCAGGCTGCGCACCAGCCGGCGCGGCGGGGGGAGGGTGCGCACGGACATGCCTGACAGTGTGCACCACGCCCGGGGCGGCCCCGCCGGAGCCGGCGGCGCCTCCCGGCAGCTCCCGGCAGCCCCCGGCGCATCCAGCGCGGCCTCCCCCGGCGGATCCCGCGCGGCCTCCCGGTGGGGCCCGTCGTGAACTCTATGAACGCAAACGTGACCTCCGTCACGGCGCGGCCCATAGTCGGAGCGGCCCACCACCCGGGGCCGCCAGGACTGCAGGGCGAAGGAGCCGCAGATGTCGATCACCGGAGCAGGACCACAGGCGGGGGTCAGACGGAAGGACCGCACCCATTACCTCTACCTGGCGGTGATCGCGGCGGTCGTCGCCGGCGTCGCGGTCGGGCTGGCCGCGCCCGGCTTCGCCGTGGAGCTGAAGCCGATCGGGACGGGCTTCGTCAACCTCATCAAGATGATGATCAGCCCGGTGATCTTCTGCACCATCGTGCTGGGCATCGGCTCGGTGGCCAAGGCCGCGAAGGTCGGCAAGGTCGGCGGGCTCGCCCTCGGCTACTTCCTCACCATGTCGACGGTGGCGCTGGGCATCGGCCTGGCCGTCGGCAACCTGCTGGAGCCCGGCTCCGGCCTGCACCTCACCCAGGCCCTGGCCAAGGCCGGACACGCCCAGGCCACCGCCGGGGCCGCGCAGTCCACCACCGACTTCCTGCTCGGGATGATCCCGACCACCATGCTCTCGGCCCTCACCGAGGGCAAGGTGCTGCAGACCCTGCTGGTCGCGCTGCTGACCGGTTTCGCGCTCCAGGCGATGGGGCCGGCGGGCGCACCCGTGCTGCGCGGGATCGGGCACGTGCAGCGGCTGGTGTTCCGGGTCATGTCGATGATCATGTGGCTGGCGCCGGTCGGCGCCTTCGGGGCGATGGCGGCGGTGGTCGGGGCGACCGGCACCTCCGCGCTGAAGAGCCTCGCCGTGATCATGATCGGCTTCTACGTCACCTGCGCGCTGTTCGTGGTCGTGGTGCTCGGCCTGCTGCTGCGGCTGGTCGCCGGGGTCAACGTGTTCACGCTGCTGCGCTACCTCGGCCGCGAGTTCCTGCTGATCCTCTCGACCTCCTCCTCGGAGAGCGCGCTGCCCCGGCTGATCGCCAAGATGGAGCACCTGGGCGTCAGCCGCCCGGTGGTCGGGATCACCGTGCCGACCGGCTACAGCTTCAACCTGGACGGCACCGCGATCTACCTGACCATGGCCTCGATCTTCATCTCCGAGGCGATGGACAAGCCGATGTCGCTCGGCGAGCAGCTGTCGCTGCTGGTCTTCATGGTGATCGCCAGCAAGGGCGCGGCCGGGGTCACCGGCGCCGGGCTGGCCACCCTGGCGGGCGGGCTCCAGTCGCACAAGCCCGCCCTGGTCGACGGGGTCGGCCTGATCGTCGGCATCGACCGCTTCATGTCGGAGGCCCGGGCGCTGACCAACTTCGCGGGCAACGCCGTCGCGACCGTGCTGATCGGCCACTGGACGGGTGAGCTGGACCGTGAGCGGGCCCGGCGGGTGCTGGCCGGCGAGGTGCCCTTCGACGAGCGGACGCTGGTCGACGACCACGCCGGCGCACCCGAGGACGTTTCCGCCTCCCCCGCGGAGGGCTCCCCTGTCGAGGGCTCCACCACGGAGGGCTCCCCCGTGGAAGGCCGTCCGGACGGCGTCCCCGTCCAGAGCGGCGCGCCGAGTGCGCAGTCCGCGGCCGTCTGAGCCCCACCGCATCCCCTGACTCCCCCGGTCCGGCGCCTCGCCCAACCCCCCGAGCGGCGCCGGGCCGGGGGTCCCGTGCGTTCGGACCCTCCTCCGGGTCCGGCCGGACCGCTCAGGCCTCTTCGGAGCCGCTGATCGCCCAGCTCAGACCGGTCGCCGGATCCTCCAGGGCGAGGTGCAGATGGCGCAGCTCGTCCGCCGGGTCGCACCAGGTGAAGCAGCGCATCCGGGCCACCAGCGCGTTCACCTCGGCCCGGTCGGGCCGATCGGCGCCGGCCATCGCGGCGAGCGCCCGCCAGAGCGCCAGCCGCCCGAGCGCCGAACCGTGCGCCCGGTCCCCCGCCCCGGCCTGCACCAGCGCCGGATAGGCGGCGGCGAGCGGCAGGTACCCGCCGGTGACCCGCAGGTCGGGTGCCAGCCGGGCGGCCGCCTGCGGCGCCGGGCCCCGGACGCAGGCCACCTCCACCCAGCCCGCCAGGGCGGCCAGCGCCCGGGTGGCCCGCTGTCCGGTCAGCCGCGCCACCGGCTCCGGCAGCAGCACCGGGCCCAGGCCCTCGCGGCAGGCGGGCAGCGCCAGCAGCGCACTGCGCGAACCACCGCCCGGCAGGTACTCCCGCACCCGGGGGCCGTCGCCCCAGCCCGCCGCCTCCCAGGGCTCCAGCAGCAGCGGCACGCCCTCCGGGTCGGGCTCGGCCCCGTAGGCGAGGTCCTCCCCCATCAGCACCCGGGTGTGCGCGACCAGCCGGCGGACCACCGGGGGCCCGAGCAGCGGGGCCAGCCGCAGCCAGGAGTGCCGGGTGGCGAGGACCTCCCAGAGCGGCCCGGTGTCGTGGTCGGCGACCCCGGCGGCGGCGCCCGGACCGCCGTCCGGGTCGAACAGCCGGACGGACAGCTCGGGCGGCGCGCCGTACGCGATCAGCTGGCCGAGCGACGCCGTCTCGGCCGCCGCCGATCGCTCACCGGCGCGCGCCGCGGCGGCGGCCCGGGCCTGCCGGTAGGCGCCCAGCAGCTCGGGCCAGCGGCCGTCCTCGGCCAGGGTGCGCAGCCTGCGGTCCTCGTACGTGATCACGATTTTCAGCGTACGGGCCGGGGCGCCGCATCAGCTGACATGGCGTCAGTTCGGTGCGTCGGGGCGATTCCGGTCCGGCCCGCCGCCCCGCTCCCGTCCGCCTCCCCCCTCGCCCGCGCCCCGCCTCCCGGGTTCGCCCTCGCGCCGGTGGTCACCCTCGCGTCGGTGTTCGCCCTCGCGCCGGCGCTCACCCTCACGTCGGCGCTCGCAGGCGCGTTCGTATGCGCGTTCGCTTTCGAGGACGGCCCGCAGTCGGCCGTGCGCACGGCGGCGGGTGACCGCCAGGGTGCTGCGGTGCACCCCCAGCAGCGCGGCCGCCTCGTCGAGGCTGTACCCGTAGAGGTCGACCAGCAGGACCACCCGGGCCTGCTTGACGGTCAGGCAGCGCAGCAGCCGGAGCACCTCCCAGGAGGACTGCACCTCGCCGATCCGGTCCGCACCGGCCGGCTCCTCGGCCGCGTCCGGGAGGAGCGTCCGCCGCCGCTCACGGCGCCACTGGTCGCGCACCAGATTGACCATCGTCGTGAACGCGTAGGCGTAGGGCTGCGGATGGCGGAGAAAGCGCTCCGGGCGTCGCGCGATTCTCAGGTACGCATCGTGCACGACGTCCTCGGCACGGCTCGGGCAGCCGGTGAGCGAAACCGCGGCGCGCCGGAGCCTGGGCAGAATCGCGGTGAACGCCCGATTGAAGTCCCCTGCGCACTCATTCGAACACGGACCGGTGAATCCCATGCCGCCCACCTCGGAACTCGGCACCCGACAATCCCAGTTGTGACCCACATCACACTCTAGGGCGTCGTTTCACCGACCGCAGTCGTTCGTGTGCATTACGTCATCGGATGAAGCGGCCGGCGCGAATACCCGGCCCGTCGTCCGGGCGCGGAGCAAGGAGGCACCACCATGTCAGGCTGTATCGCCAGGAACGTCGCCAAGTTCGGGATGGTGGCCGCGGCCGCCCTCGGCGCACTCGGCGCGACCACCCTGCCGGCCGCCGGCGCACCTGCCGCCGACCAGACCATCACCGCCGGATCGGGCATCGCCTGGCCCACGGCTGTCACCGCCTCGTACAACTGCGTCATCACCGCCGACTACGGCTGGCGCTGGGAGGGCAACTGCCGGATCTACTCGGGCGAGTTGCGCACCATCACCTACTGCGCCAACGGCACGTCCAGCACCGGCCTGTGGATCGGCGCCCGCTCGCAGCCGTGGGCGGTCTGGGGCAACTGCCCGGGCTCCAGCTGGACCCACATCGACTTCCAGAGCCGCGGCTGACACCGGCACCGGGCCGGGCCGTCCCTCATCGGCCCGCACCGGCACCGCCGTCGAAGGGGTGCCGCCGATCGGTGGCACCCCTTCGTCCATTCCCCCACGCCCGATGGGGAGTTGAGGCTGTCGGGCGCGCCGGGCGGTCAGGCCGCCGGGCGTTCGGACCGCCGGGCGTTCAGCCCACCGGGGCCGCGTGGGCCAGCAGGCGGGCGGCGTGCACCCGGCCGGCGTGCTCGACCAGGTTGATCAGCACCTCCTTGCCCGAGGCCCGGCGCCGGGCGTCGCACACCACCACCGGGGTACCGGACTCCAGGTCCAGCGCGCGGGCGACCTCGTCCGGACGAAACTCCCGGGTGCCGGCGAAGCGGTTGACGGCCACCACGAACGGGATGCCCCGGTGCTCGAAGAAGTCGACGGCGGGGAAGCAGTCGGTCAGCCGGCGGGTGTCGGCGAGCACCACGGCGCCGAGCGCGCCCTGCGCCAACTCGTCCCAGAGGAACCAGAACCGGTCCTGCCCCGGCGTCCCGAAGAGATAGACCGCCAGGCCCTCGCGGATGGTGATCCGCCCGAAGTCCATCGCGACCGTGGTGGTGGACTTCTGCTCCACCCCGCCGGTGTCGTCCACGCCCCGCCCGGCCTCGGTGAGCAGTTCCTCCGTACGCAGCGGGCGGATCTCGCTGACCGAGCCGACCAGGGTGGTCTTGCCGACGCCGAAGCCGCCCGCCACCAGGATCTTGAGCGCGAGGACGGCGGGGTCGGCGGCGCCCGGCGCGGCGCTGCGGGTGCTGTCAGAGTGCGCGGAGTCCATGGACGACCTCCTGGAGGATGCGCTCGTCGGGGAGCAGGGCAGGCGGGACGGGGCGGCTGACCCGGATGTACCCGGCCGCCAGCAGGTCGCCGAGCAGCACCCGGACCACGCCGAGCGGCAGGTCGAGGTCGGCGGCGATCTCGGCCACCGAGAGGGCTCCGCCGCGGCAGCGGCCGAGGATCAGGCCCTGCTCGGGGCCGACCGGCAGGTCGGGGGCGTCCGGGCCGTCCGGGACGTCGGCGACCACCAGGGCGATCAGGTCGAACCCCCGCCCGGCGGGGCGGGTCCGGCCCCTGGTCATGGCGTACGGGCGGACCAGCGGGCCGGCCTCGTCGTCGTACCAGCGCGAGCGGTGGGCGGCGGCGAGCGGGTTGCGCGGGGGCACCGGGGCCCGACGGGACGGCGGGGGCAGCGGGGGCTGCGGATCGTACGGGGGCGGATCGGACGGGGGTGGCGGGTCGGTGCGGCGGTGCGGGTACGGGCGCTGCTCCGGCACCGGGCTCACCCGTCCGACGATCTGCGCGGCGCGGACCGGAGGTGCTCGCCGACCCGGCGCACCAGCCGGGCCATCTCGTAGGCGATCAGGCCGAGATCGGCTTCGGCGGTGGAGAACACCGCCAGGCAGGTGCCCTCGCCGGCGGCGGCCACGCAGAGGAAGCCGCGCTCCAGCTCGACCATGGTCTGGCGGACCTCGCCCGCGTCGAAGTGCCGTCCGGCGCCCTTGGCCAGGCTGTGGAAGCCGGAGGCGACGGCTGCCAGGTGCTCGCCGTCCTCCCGGTCCAGGCCGGCCGAGGTGCCCATCGCCAGACCGTCGGCGGAGAGCATCACGGCGAACCTGACCTCGACGACCCGCGAAACGAGCTCGTCGAGCAGCCAGTTGAGCTCTCCCGCGCGGTGGGTGGTGCCGATCATCGGCGCTCTCCTTCGGGGCCTTGGGGTTGGTGGTTCGATTCGGGTGCCGCCGGGCGCTCACCGCGTGCCCAGCCCTGCTGGTAGGCGGACATCGCGGCGCGGGCGGCCTCCGGGGGGCGGCCGGGCGCCGATGCGGCGCGGCGGGTGCCGGGGGCCGGGGCGGGCGGCGCCTCGCGCAACTGCGGTACCAGGCTGGCCTGGCGGATCCGGCGGGGCAGCTCGTCCGGTCCGGTCACGCCTTCGGTCGGCGGCTCGGTCAGCCGTTCCGGCCGCTGTTCCGGCCGCCTTTCCGGCCGCTGCTCAGCTCGCTGTTCGGCTCGCTGCCCGGTCCGCCGGCCGAAGGCGGGCTGGGCAACGTCGGACTGCGGCGAGGAGAGCGGTTGCGGCGCGGGGACCGCCCGGACGACCGGCCCCGGTCCGGGCTTCGGACGGCGGTCGGCAACCGGTGGCCCGTCCACAGCCGGGCCGTCCGTCCGGGCGCCGGAGGCCCGGAACGGGGTGGGGCGCAACACCCCGGGGTCACCGCTCCGGGCGCCGAACGGCGGCCGGTCGGGCGGCGAATCGATGTCCAACTCCGGTACCGCATCGACCGGTTCCCACCACTCGACCGGTCGGCTCCCCTCCGGGCCACTCCCCTCCAGGCCACTCCCCTCCGGGAGGCTCCCGCCCGGGCGGTCCTCGGCCAGCAGGGCGGTGGGCAGCAGCACCACGGCGGTCGTCCCGCCGTACGCGGAGGTCTGCAGCGACACCCTGATCCCGTGCCGCCGGGCCAACCGGCTGACCACGAACAGGCCGAGCCGGTCGCTGTCGAAGAGGTCGGCCTGCCCGGCGGCGGCGATCCGCCGGTTGGCGTCGGCCAGCGCCTCGCCGCCCATGCCCAGGCCGCGGTCCTCGATCTCCACCGCGTAGCCGTTGCCGACCTGTTCGCCGCGGATGTGGACCCGGGTGTGCGGCGGCGAGAAGCCGGTGGCGTTCTCGACCAGCTCGGCGACCAGGTGGGTGAGGTCGGCGACGGCCTGCCCGGTGACGGCCGCGGGCGGCAGCCGGTGCACCTCGACCCGGGCGTACTCCTCGACCTCGGAGACGGCGGCGCGGACCACGTCCAGCAGCGGGACGGGCCTGCGCCAGGCCCGCCCGGGGGCCGCGCCGGAGAGGATGATCAGGCCCTCGGCGTGGCGGCGCATCCGGGTGGTGAGGTGGTCCAGCCGGAACAGGTCGGCCAGTTCGGACGGGTCCTCGGTACGGCGCTCCATCGTGTCCAGCAGGGTGAGTTGGCGGTGGACCAGGACCTGGCTGCGGCGGGCCAGGTTGACGAAGACCCCGGAGACCCCGGAGAGCACCTCGGCGCGTTCGACGGCCGCCGTGACGGCCGCCCGCTGAACGGTGCCCAGCGCGCCGTGCACCTGGCCGATCTCGTCGCTCCCGTGCGCCGGGAGCGGAGCCTCGCTCTCGATGTCGACCTCCTCACCGGAGCGCAACCTCCGCATGGTGGCGGGGAGTTTGCGCCCGGCCAGCTCAAGTGCCGAATTGCGCAGGCCGATCAGCTCGGTGACCAGACCGCGCCCGATCCGCACCGAGATCACCAGCGAGGCGAGCACGGCCGCCAGGCCGAGCAGTACCGCGATCCCCGAGGGGGTGAACAGGCCGAGCGCGTAGGGGTCCTCGCGCTCGGCGGCGGCGCGGCCGGCCGCGTCCTCGACCGCGCGCAGGTCGCGGGCGACGTTCCCGGCGGCCACCGACCAGCGTTCCGGCGCGACGGCGACGACGGCCGCCCGGCCGTCGGGGGCGGTGCGGACCCGGTCCTCGTAGCCGGTGAGGTCCCGGTGGTCCGGGCCGCCGGTGACGGCGAGCAGTGCGGACCGGTCCTGCGGGCGCAGGTCGGCGGCGGACCCCTGCTCGAACCGGCGGCGGGCGAGGACGGTACCGGCGAACTCGCGCAGCTGGTCCTCGCCGAGACCGCCGGACAGCTGGGCCGCGCGCAGCAACGCGTCTTCCCTGGCCAGCAGTTCGCGGGAGCGGGCGAACTCCAGCAGCACCCGGGCGTCGGAGGCGACCCGGTGGTCCTGGAGCGGTGTCAGCGCGCCGGACACCGCCAGCGCCCGGTCGACGGCCGTGCCGTACGCGGCGTACGCCTCGGGCCAGCCGACCGCACGGGCCAGGATCCGGGTGCGCAGCGCGGGCAGTGCGGCGACGGCGGTGCCGAGCGCGTCCAGCCGCGCGGCGGCGTCCGGGCCGAGCCCCTCGGCGTCGGCCCGGTTGTAGCCCTGCCCGCCGCGGGCGACCGGGGCGGCGCCGACCGCGCCGGACGCCGGGTCGGACACCGATTCGGACGCCGCGCCGGACTCCCCGCCGGACAGTGGTTCGGCGGCGGCGCGGTCGCGGGGCGGCGGGCCGAGGAGCAGCGGGTCGAGTGCCCGGTCGGTGGTGGCGGCGGCCTCGCGCAGGGCGCTCTCCCGGGCTGCGCCCGGCGCGGCCAACAGCTGTCCTGCGGCGGTGCGTTCGGCCTGCAGCCCGGCGACGGTGTCGCCGATCGGGGTGAGCACGGTGGCGTGTGCCGCGCGCAGGCGCAGCAGGTTCCAGACGTCCTGCGCGGTGGTGACGGTGGCGAACGCCCAGAGCGCGAGCACCGAGACGACCGGGACCATCAGCAGCGCCACGATGCGGGCGCGGACGGTGCGGGGACGCAGCCCGAGCGCGCTGCGGCGGGCGGGGGAACGAGGGGGCCTGGCAGGCGGCCCGGCGTGGGCACCCCGGCGGGGACCGGGCGCGGTACCGCGGCTTTCGCGCATGGGTGAGGAGCCTTTCCGGCGGAAGGATCGGTGCGGAAGGTCGGTGCGGGGGGCGGGCCCGGGAAACGGCGCGGGAGGCGGGCCCGGGAGCCGGGTGCGATCCGGACCAGGGCCGGCCGGCTCAGGCCGCGCGGCCGTGCAGGTGGGGGGCCTGGCGCCCGGCGTGGCCCTGGTCGGCGGCCGGCGTGAACTCCTCGATCGCCAGCTCGCCGGCCTCCTGGTAGGCGGCCCGTTCCTGTGCGGTCGGGGAGAGCGCGACGAAGGCGGAGGTGAGGAACAGGAAGGAGCCGAGCCCGACGGCGAGCGGGAAGACGAACTCCATCGGGGCGGCGCCGCCGAGCCCGGTTCTGGCGGGCTCCAGCCGGACGTGGACGGCGGCCATGCCGGTGTAGTGCATACAGCTGACGGCGAGGCCCATGACCAGCGAGGCGGCGCCGGCCGCGTACACGTTGCGGATGGTGACGGCGGCCCACAGGGCGGCGGTGGCGGCGCCGACCGCGATCAGCACGGAGAGCGCGACCGAGGCCGGGTCGTAGTGCAGGCCGCCGTGCAGCCGGATGGCGGCCATGCCGAGGTAGTGCATCGCGGCGACGCCGAGGCCGGTGGTGAGGCCTCCGGCCAGCAGCGCCAGGCCCCGGTGCCGCCCGTGGCCGACGGCGAACATCCCCAGCCCGGTCACCAGCACGGCCACCACCAGGCTGAGCACGGTCAGCGGCACGTTGTAGCGCAGTTCGGTGCCGTCGACGGTGAAGCCGAACATCGCCACGAAGTGCATGGTCCAGATGCCGGAGCCGATCGCGGCGGCCGCGGTGAGCAGCCAGTTGCGGCGGGCGGCGCCGGTGGCGGAGAGTCCGCGCAGGGTGCAGCGCAGGCCCAGCGCGGCTCCGAGGCACGCCATCGCGTACGACAGCCCCGGCGTCAGCCAGCCGAAACTGAAGTGGTTCATCGTGCCCATGGGACCTCCGGTCGACCGGTCGGGCCCGGGGGCGGTTCACGCCGCGCCCGGGCTCCCTCGACCGGGCGGACTCCGGCGGGGCGGCGCGTGACGGACGACCGGCCTCCTGGGAGCGATCACCCGTCATATGCCTTCCGCACGTGCGCTTCCGGTCTGGGGTGCGTGGGACGCTATCGAGGGGCCGGAATTGGCCACGTGAAGATGTGAAAAGCTGCCCGCGATGCGCGGGCGTTGTGTTCGAATGGGTCGGTCTTGTGCCGCCGCCGGCCCCCGGTTCCGGGGGCCCGGGCGGGCGCCTCGACACCCGCCCGGGCGCACATCGCCGGATCACTCGTACTCGGTGCCGCCCTTGCGGGTCAGGTACGCGTCGCCGACCACCTTGGCGATCGCCCGGCCGCCCAGCACCGGGCTGTAGCGCTCGCTCAGCGGACGGACCACCACGCCCTCCCGTACGTGCAGTTCGCGCCCGGAGACGGTCTCCCGCCCCTGGGCCAGCGCCAGCACCGTCTCCGTGTCGAACGGTCCGCGCCACAGCTCGGGCACCAACGGCAGTTCGCCGTCCAGCAGTTCGGCGGCCGGCAGCCAGCGCAGCTGCCCGTCGACGACCGCCGAGACGTCGAACGCGGCGTAGCCGGGCAGTTCGCTGCGGCCGGACTCGCCGTAGGTGAGGTCCTGCACCCCGGCGCCGAACACCTCGCCGAAGATGCCGACCCGCTCGGCGCCCAGCCGCTGCGCCAGTCTCGCGGCGACCTCCGGTATGCCGTGCGCCCGGACCGCCCGCCAGTACAGGTTGCGCCCGTCCTCGGTCAGCGCCAGGCCCTGGGCGCCGATGCCCTTGGAGGACACCTGCACCTCTCCGGTCGCGGCGTGGAAGGTGAGCAGGCAGCAGCTGCCGTGCAGCTTCTCGGTCAGCACCACCGGCTCGCCCGGCGCGAAGACGTCCGGGAAGCGCTTGAGGTTCTCGATGTCCACCCAGGGCAGCAGATCCGGCGCGCGCCCCACGTCCCCGCTCATCGAGGTCGGGATCGGCGGCTGCCATTTGGTGACGCCCAGCAGTTCGGCGAAGTCCTCGCCGCGTTCGGCCGCCGACGCCAGGTCGGCGCCGGCCAGCGCGCCCGGTCGGCAGACGATGCCCTGCGACAGCTCGCCGCGCAGCCGGACCGCCTTGACCCGGTCCGACCTGCTGCCGGCGAGCCGGCCGGTCAGGCCCAGCTCCTCGATCAGCTGGGCGGGCAGCACCGCCTGCTCGGGGATGTAGACGGCGTGGTCGCCGGTCCGGTACACGCCCTTGGCCACCACCGCCCGGTAGAGGCCGACCTGGGCGAGTTCGAGGGCGTCCGCGTTCGGGTGGGCGAGGATGATCAGCCGCTCGGCGGTGACGCGCAGTGTGGACATGGGTGTACTCCCCCCTTGGGCCCGGCCGGTCGGTCCCCTTCGGCCCGGCCGGTCGGCCGACGGCATGGACGGCCACCGGCCACTCTTGCGCCCCGGCCCGCCCGGGCGCGAGGGGTTTTCGGCCACCCCGGGCCTGCGGAGAGCACGCAGAGAGCCGCGCCCGCTCCCTGGCACACCTCGGGAACGCCCCTGGAACGCCCCTGGAACGCCTCGTCGGCCGCGGGCCGGCCGCACCGGGTTTGAGGCTTCCCACAGCCGGGCAGACCGGGCTGGCGAGCGCCCGCTGTGCAATGCCACAGGGGATTTTTCCCTTGTATTTGCGGCACTATGATCACCACAAGGACCGCACCTGCAAGCACCACCTCTGCACGCACCGCCCCGCGCCCCTTCCGGCGCGCCCAGGAAGGGACGCACCAATGACCCTCAGTACGACCGGCACCCGCAGACTCGCCGTCGCCGCCGCAGCGGCCCTCGCCCTCAGCCTCGGGGTCACCGCCTGCGGCAGCGACGGCGACGGCAAGTCCTCCGCGAGCGGCTCCTCGGCGGCGTCCGCCTCCGGCAGCGCCACCGCCGCGAGCCCGAAGGTGTCCGGCACGATCACCGTCTTCGCCGCCGCCTCGCTCAAGGAGAGCTTCACCGACCTCGGCAAGAAGTTCGAGGCCGCGAACCCCGGCGCCGGCGTCAAGTTCAACTTCGGCGGCAGCTCGGCGCTCGCCACCAGCATCAACTCCGGCGCCCCGGCCGACGTCTTCGCCGCCGCCAGCCCGGCCACCATGAAGACCGTCACCGACGCGGGCGGCGCGAGCGGCGAGCCGAAGACCTTCGTGAAGAACACGCTCACCATCGCCGTGCCCAAGGGCAACCCCAAGCACATCGCCTCGCTGAACGACCTCACCGCCGCCGGTGTGAAGGTCGCGCTGTGCGCCAAGGAGGTGCCGTGCGGCGCCGCCGCCCAGACGGCGCTCAAGGCCGCCGGAGTCAACCTGACGCCCGTCACCCTGGAGCAGGACGTCAAGGGCGCGCTGACCAAGGTCGAACTGGGCGAGGTGGACGCCTCGCTGGTCTACCGGACCGATGTGAAGTCCGATGCTGCGAAGATCGACGGCGTGAACTTCCCCGAGGCCGACAAGGCCGTGAACGACTACCCGATCGCCGCGCTGGCCAAGGCCCCCAACAAGGACGGCGCCGCGGCCTTCGTCGCGTACATCCAGTCGCCCGAGGCGCGGCAGGCGCTCACCGCGGCCGGCTTCCAGGCGCCGTGAGCCCTCGCACCACCCGCACCGCCGCCGGCGCGCGAGCCCCGCACAAGGGCCTGCCGCGCCGGCGGCGCGCCCGCCGCGTCCCGGTCGCGCTGCTGCTCCCGGCGCTGCTGGGGCTCGCGTTCCTGACCCTGCCGCTGGTCGGGCTGCTGATCCGGGCGCCCTGGAGCACCCTGCCCGAGCAGCTCACCAGCACCGAGGTGTGGGACGCGCTGCGGCTCTCGCTGATCTGCGCCACGGCGGCCACGGGGGTGTCGCTGGTGCTCGGGGTGCCGCTGGCCTGGCTGCTCGCCCGCACCGAGCTGCCGGGGCGGCGCCTCGTCCGGGCGCTGGTCACCCTGCCGCTGGTGCTGCCGCCGGTGGTCGGCGGTGTGGCGCTGCTGCTGGTCCTCGGGCGGCGCGGCATCGTCGGGCAGTGGCTGGACTCGGCCTTCGGCATCACCCTGCCCTTCACCACCACCGGCGTGGTGATCGCCGAGACCTTCGTGGCGATGCCGTTCCTGGTGATCAGCGTCGAGGGTGCGCTGCGGGCCGCCGATCCCCGCTACGAGGAGGCCGCCGCCACCCTGGGCGCCTCGCGGCTGACGGCGTTCCGCCGGGTGACGCTGCCGCTGATCGCCCCGGGCATCGGCGCCGGCGCCGTGCTGGCCTGGGCGCGGGCGCTCGGTGAGTTCGGCGCGACGATCACCTTCGCCGGCAACTTCCCCGGCCGGACGCAGACCATGCCGCTCGCCGTGTACCTCGCCATGGAGTCGGATCCGGAGGCGGCCATCGCGCTCTCGCTGGTCCTGCTGGTGGTCTCCATCGCCGTGCTGGCCGGTCTGCGCGACCGCTGGATGTCGACCCCGTGAGCACGCCGCCGCCTCCCGCGGGGCGCAGGGCCGGACCGGTCGGCCCCCGCCCCGCCGAACTCCCCCTGGACGCGCCCGCCATGACTGCTGCCACCCACGCGCTCGACGCCCGGCTACGCGTGGAGCGGGCCGCCTTCAGCCTCGACCTGGCGCTCACCGCCGCCCCCGGCGAGGTGATCGCCCTGCTCGGCCCGAACGGCGCCGGCAAGTCGACCGCGCTGCGCGCCCTCGCCGGGCTGCTGCCGCTCACCGGCGGCCATCTGCGCCTGGACGGCCGCGTCCTGGAGGATCCGGCCGAGCGCCTGCACACGCCCGCCGAGGAGCGCCCGGTCGGTGTGGTGTTCCAGGACTACCTTCTCTTCCCGCACCTCAGCGCCCTCGACAACGTCGCCTTCGGGCCGCGCTGCCAGGGCCGTCCCAAGCGCGAGGCCCGCGCCGAGGCGGCCGGCTGGCTGGAGCGGATGGGCCTCACCGAGCACGCCGGCGCCCGCCCGGGCAGCCTCTCCGGCGGCCAGGCGCAGCGGGTGGCGCTGGCCCGCGCGCTCGCCGTCCGGCCCCGGCTGCTGCTGCTGGACGAGCCGCTGGCCGCCCTGGACGCCCGTACCCGGCTCGACGTCCGGTCCCAACTCCGGCGCCACCTCGCCGACTTCGAGGCCGTCGCGGTGCTGGTGACGCACGACCCGCTGGACGCCATGGTGCTGGCCGACCGGCTGGTGGTGATCGAGGGCGGCCGCGAGGTGCAGTCCGGCAGCCCGGCGGAGATCTCCCGGCACCCGCGTACCGACTACATCGCCCGGCTGGTCGGCCTCAACCTCTACCAGGGCACCGCCGAAGGGCATCTGGTCACGCTGCCGGGCGGCCTCACGATGACCGCCGCCGAGCAGTTGTCCGGTCCCGCCTTCGTCGCCTTTCCGCCGTCGGCCGTCACGCTGTACCGGGAGCGGCCGGAGTCCAGCGCGCGCAACGTCTGGGAGTTGGAGGTCGCGGGCCTGGACCTGCACGGTGACCAGGTCCGCGCCGATCTCGTCGGCGTCCTGCCGATGGCCGCCGACCTGACCCCGGCGGCGGCCGCCGAGCTCGACCTGGCCCCCGGCAGCTCCGTCTGGGCCGCCGTCAAGGCCGCCCAGACCCGCGTCTACCCGGCCTGAGCCCGCTGCGGCGGACGGCCCCGACGGACCGCCTCGACGGGCCGCCCCGGCTACTCCGAGGGCTCCACGAAGCCGGACTCGTAGGCGGCGATCACGGCCTGTGTGCGGTCACGGGCCCCGAGCTTCGCCAGCACGCTGCTGACGTGGGTCTTCACGGTCTGCACGCCGAGGTGGAGCTGCTCGGCGATCTCACCGTTGGTCAGGCCGCGGGCCACCAGGCGCAGCACCTCGGACTCGCGGTCGGTGAGGGCGGCGCGGGCCATGCCCTCGCGGGCGGCCCGGTTGCCCTGGCCGGCGGCGAGGCGGCGGATCGCGGTGGGGAAGAGCAGTGACTCGCCCGCCGCCACCAACCGGACGGCGTGGGCGATCTCGGCGGGCCGGGAGCGCTTCAGCAGGAAGCCGTCGGCGCCGGCCCGCAGGGCCTGGTAGACGTAGTCGTCGTTCTCGAAGGTGGTGACGACCAGGATCTTCGGCTGCTGCCGCGCACCCGCACCCCCGGCGTCACCCGCACCCCCGGTGTCACCCGAACCCGCACCCTCGATCGCGCCATCGCTCGCGCCCGGACGCTGCGCCACGAGCGCCCGGGTCGCCGCCAGACCGTCCATCCGCGGCATCCGGACGTCCATCAGCACCACGTGCGGACGCAGCGTCCGGGCCAGCTCCACCGCCTCGGCCCCGTCCGCGGCCTCGCCGACCACCCGAAGATCCCCCTGGGCCTCCAACACGGCCCGCAGACCCGCCCTGACCAGCTCTTCGTCGTCCGCCAGCAGAATGTCGATCATCACGCGCCCAAGCGTAGGGGCATCCGCACCGCCAGCACCCACTCGCCGGACTCGGCCCCCGCCGAGGCCTCCCCGCCGAGCAGCGCGGCCCGCTCCCGGATGCCGCGCAGCCCCTTGCCACCCCGGTTCGACCCGCCGCGGGCCGCCGTACGGGCCGATGCGTTCCGGGCCTGGGCGCCGCGGGCCGCTGCGCTCCGGGCCTGCGCCGCCGTACCGACCGCGTTGGCGCAGCGCAGCTCCAACCGGCCGTCCCGCACGGCCACCCGGACGGTGATCGGCTCGCCGGGCGCGTACTTGAGGGCGTTGGTGACACCCTCCTGGACGATCCGGTAGGACTCCCGGGAGAGCACCCCGGGCAGCTTCCCCGAGGGCACGTCGATCCACGCCTCGACCGGGCTGCCGGCCGAGCGCGCGGTGTCGAACAGCCCGGGCAGCTGCTCGATCCCGGGGTGCTCGGTGGCCACCCTGTCCGGGGTCTCGCGGAGCAGGACGAGCGTGCGCTCCAGGTCGTCCATCGCCTGGCGGCCGGTCTCCTCGATCACTTCGAGCGCCCTGGCGACGAACGCCTGGTCGCCGACCTCGCGGGCCGCACCGGCCTGAAGGACCGTCACGGTCAGTGCGTGGCCGATGGAGTCGTGCAGCTCGCGGGCCAACCGGTTGCGCTCCAGCAGGCGTTCGGCCCGCAGCTCGGCGGCGGCCAGCCGCTCGGCCGGGGACGGCCCCAGCAGCCGGACGGCCATGGCGAGTTGGAGCCGACCGGCCCACACCACCAGCCAGCCGTAGCCGAACAGCAGCACCGGCACCGCCAGTGGGTACCACAACGCCCCGCCCTGGGACGGAAGTCCGACACCGTAGACCTTCGGTGCCGGCCTGGTCAGCAAATCGCCGCAGGCGGTGAGCGTCAGCACGGTGAGCAACCCGACCAGCGACCCGAGGGCCACCCGGCCGACCAACCAGGCCGCGGTGCGCCGCCGGTCGGCCCAGCCACGGGCGGGTTCGGCCGCGATGTCCTGCTCCCGCTCGGGCAGCAGCAGCAACCGCGCCTGCACCCCCTCCGCGCGGCGCATCGCGGGTACCAGCGCGGCGAGCACGAGCAGCGCGGCGTCCAACGGGACGGCCCGCAGCAGGACTTCGGCCGGGCTCCACCCGTACGTCCCCGGATAGATCATCAGGATGACACCGGCGAAGACGCACCCGACCCACAGGTGCAGCCACCGCGCGTACACGGCGGCGCTGAGGAACGGCGCGAGGATCCTGGGCATTGCGCCATCCTGCCAGGTCAGCGGCGCACCCGGCCTCCCTCCCGGGAGGGAGGCCGATCCCCTCCCCGGCGGGATCCGCCGGGGCCGTCCGCTCCGGTGGAATGGGGGCACACCGAGCGAGGGAGCGCCGCGATGATCGAGGTTCAGGGCCTCACCAAGGAGTACGACGGGACGAGGGTGGTCGACGACCTCGGCTTCGAGGTCCGGCCGGGCGTGGTGACGGGCTTCCTCGGGCCGAACGGCGCGGGCAAGAGCACCACCATGCGGATGATCCTCGGCCTGGACCGGCCGACCGCCGGACGCGCCCTGGTCGACGGCCGCCCGTACGCCGAACTCGCCCACCCGCTGCGCGCGGTCGGCGCCCTGCTCGACGCCCATGCCGTGCACGGCGGCCGCACCGCCCGTGGACACCTGCGCTGGCTGGCCGCCACCGACGGGCTGCCGGAGCACCGGGTGGAGGAGGTGCTCGCCCAGGTCGGCCTGACCGACGCCGCGAGCCGCCGGATCCGCGGGTTCTCGCTCGGCATGCGCCAGCGCCTCGGCGTGGCCGCCGCACTGCTCGGCGACCCGCAGACGCTGATGCTGGACGAGCCGGTCAACGGCCTCGACCCCGAGGGCATCCGCTGGATCCGCACCCTGCTGCGCGAACTGGCCGCCGAGGGCCGGTCGGTGCTGGTCTCCTCGCACCTGATGACGGAGATGGCGCTCACCGCCGACCACCTGGTGGTGATCGGCCGGGGCCGGCTGCTGTCGGACGCCGCCACCTCGGACTTCATCGCCCGCCACGGCCGCACCCGGATCCGGGTCCGCGCGGTGGATCCGCCGAAACTGGCCGCCCTGCTCGGCGGCGACCTCGCCGGCCTCGGCACGGGGGCGGTGACGGCCGAACCGGTGGACGGCGGCGCCTGGGAGGTGAGCGGCGCCGAACCCGAGCGGATCGCCGCGCTCGCGGCCGCGAACGGCGTGGTGCTGTACGAGATCGCCGTCCGACAGGACTCGTTGGAGGAGGCCTTCATGCGGATGACCGCCGACAGTGTCGAGTACCGGGCGGTGGCGGCATGAGCACCCGGACCGCTCCCCTCGGACAGGTCCTGCGCTCCGAGCGGATCAAGTTCACCACCCTCCGCTCGCTCTGGCTGCCCCCGCTGATCGCGGTGCTGCTCACGGCCGGCTTCGGCACGGCGGTGGGCGCCGCGGTCGGCGGCAAGGACGACAGCCTCGTCCAGGACCCCGGGGTCGGCATCCACTACGGACTCAACTTCGGCCAGGCCGCGCTGGCCTGCTTCGGGATCCTGCTGATCGGGCAGGAGTTCAGCAGCCGCATGATCGGCGTCTCGCTCACCGCCGTCCCGCTGCGCGGACGCCTCTACGGCGGGAAGCTCCTCCTCGGGGTGCTCGTCGCCCTCGGCGCCGGCCTGGCCGGGACGGCCGGCTCCTTCGCCGGGTACGCCGCCTTCGTCCCCGGCGACTGGGACGGGCCCGCCGCCGTCCGCAGCGCCACCGCCGGGGTGCTCTACCCGGTGCTGCTGGTGGTGCTCTGCCTCGGCCTGACCGCCGTGCTGCGCAACCTCACCGCCGCGATGGGCCTGCTGGTGCCGACCGTCTTCCTGCTCTCCCCGCTGCTCAGCGGCGTCCCCGGGGTCCGGTACGCGGTGCAGTTCCTCCCCGACCGGGCCGGCCAGTACGCGCTGCGCTACGCCGACGACCCGGAGATCGCGTACGGGCACTGGACCGGACTGCTGATCATGGCCCTCTGGGCGGCCGCCGCCGCCTACGCCGGGCTGCGCACCCTGCGCCGCCGGGACGCGTGACGCGGAGCGCGACACCGGGAACGAGGCACGGTTCCTGGCGCGCTCGCGGACGCGGTCGCGGACGGTCGAGGTACGCGTCAGCTGCCCCGAAGACCCACCGCCAGGGTCAGTTCGAGGACCCGGTGCGGCGATGCGAGATCCGGAAACAGCTCCCGCAGCTGCGACATCCGGTACCGGACCGTCTGAGGGTGGACGAACAACGCCGCCGCCACCTCGTCCCGCCTGCCCTGGTGCAGCAGCCACGCCCTCAACGTCTCCTCCAGCCGCCGTGCGGTCGCGGCGGGCAGGGTCCGCAACGGTGCGAGGGCTCGGGCCCGCAGGTCCGCGAACGCGTCCATGTCGGCGCTCAGTACCAGCTCGGGCAGGTGGTCCTCGGTGTCGCGGATGTCGCAGGAGAGGGAGCGCGCGCGTACGGCTCGTGCGTACGAGGCGGAGGCGCGGGTCCAGGGCCGTGCCGGGCCGACCACGGCGGTGCGGTCGGTCAGCTGCCGCAGAAGGTGTGCCCGGTCGGCATCGGGAACGAGCAGCACACCGGTGGAGTCCGGCAGATCGTCGAGGACGAGGGTGCCCGGGTCGAGCGCGCGGTAGGCGGGCCGGGCCTGGGCCGCGGGCAGCAGGACCGCGGTCAGCGAAACGGGGGTCTGCCACCCGGCCCGTTGGACAGAGGCCAGCAGCACGTCCGGGCTCGCGTCGGCGAGGAGGTCGCGGGCCAGGTGTTCCAGGTGGCGCTCGTGGGCCCTGCCCCGGGCGGCCAGCTCGTCGGCGTGGCCCGCGGCGCTCGCAGCGGAGAGCTCGTCGATGTAGGCGAAGGTCAGCTCGGCGAACTTGGCGACTTCGGCAGCGGGCAGACCTGCGGGTACGGCACCCGCCGCCAGGCACCGCCAGGCCACCCGGGCGCCGACGCGGTAGGCGCTGAGCAGGGCGTCCATCGAACGGCCGTCGCGCACCTCGCCACGGCCCAGCTCGTAGGCTGCGTCACCGGCGTCGCCACTTGCGGCGTGCCCGCTCGCGAGGTCCAGGTAGTGCCCCAGGGCGGTGCGGACGGCTCGGCGGATGGTCCCGCCCATGCGGCCCGAAAGGGCGTTCGCGTAGGGAGGGACCTCGTCGATGATCGCCCCGACGACCTCGTCCGCGGTGGCCGTCAGCGCGGCCCGAAGCGCGGTGACCGTCGTCTCGTCCAGGACCAGCTCGCTGGCCCTCCGGATTGCATGGCTCACGTTTTTGTTCCCTGCGAACAATTCGGCCGACCAGATTCACGTCCTACGGTCAGGACTTTACGCCCTGAGGCGCAGCAAGCTGGACTCATGACGAGTACAGCCCTCCGCAGCAGGGCGTGGAAGCTGCTGGAGATGGTCACGACGCCGCTGCTGCCGTCCGACTACCTCGACCTGGTCAGCCCGCTGCGTGCGGGCGCCGACCTGCGGGGGCGCATCGAGGCCGTGCACCCCGAGACCGGGGACGCCGCGACCGTCGTGATCAGGCCGGGGCGGGGCTGGCGCGGCCACACAGCCGGTCAGTACGTGCGGATCGGGGTCGACGTCGACGGGAGGCGCCTGTGGCGCGCCTACTCCATCACCTCGCCGACGGAACGCCGGGACGGCCGCATCACGATCACCGTGAAGGCGATCCCGGAGGGCAGGGTCAGCAACCACCTCGTCCACAGGGCGACACCGGGCACGCTGATCCGGCTCGACCAGCCGACCGGTGACTTCGTGCTGCCGCAGGCCAAGCCCGCCAAGGTGCTCTACCTGACGGCCGGCAGCGGCATCACGCCCGTGATGGGCATGCTGCGCGACAACGCGCTCGACGACGTCGTCATGATCCACTGCGCGCCCCAGCCGCAGGACGTGATCTTCCGCGAGGAACTGCACGAGCTGGTCGCGGAGAAGAGGCTGCGCCTCACCGAGGTGCACACCGACACGGACGGCAGGCTCGACATCGCCCGCCTCGACGAACTCGTGCCCGACTGGGCCGAGCGCGAGACCTGGGCGTGCGGGCCCGCAGGCCTGCTCGACGCCGCAGAGGAGCACTGGACCGGGCACGGCGTTCACGAGCGCCTGCACACCGAACGCTTCCGCCCCGGCATCGTGGTCGCCGGCGACGGCGGCGGCGAGGTGACCTTCAGCAACACCGGCAGGACCGTGGACGCGGACGGCGCCACGCCGTTGCTGGACATCGGCGAGGAGGCCGGCGTGCTGATGCCCTCCGGGTGCCGCATGGGCATCTGCTTCGGCTGCGTCACGCCGCTCAAGGCGGGCGCCGTCCGCGACCTGCGCACCGGCGAGATCACCGAGGCCGAGCCGGGCGTCCTCATCCAGACCTGCGTGTCCGCCGCGGCGGGCCCCTGCGACATCGAACGGTAGACGCACCTTGACCGCCATCGACCCCACCGCCCACCTGACCACGGAGCAGATCGAGGAGCTCGGCCGCGAGCTGGACGCGATCCGCGACGAGGTGATCGCCGGCCGCGGCGAGAAGGACGCCGCCTACATCCGCAAGGTCATCTCGGCGCAGCGCAAGCTCGAGCTGGCCAGCAGGGGCGTGCTGCTGTTCTCGATCTTCCCGCCCGCGTGGCTGCTCGGCACCGCCGGCCTGTCCGTGGCGAAGATCATGGAGAACATGGAGATCGGCCACAACGTCCTGCACGGCCAGTGGGACTGGATGCGGGACCCGAAGATCCACTCCACCACCTGGGAGTGGGACCACGTCTCGCCGTCCGAGCAGTGGAAGCACTCCCACAACGAGCTGCACCACACGTACACCAACGTGATCGGCAAGGACAACGACCTCGGCTACGGCATCATGCGCGTCGACGAGGACCAGAAGTGGCACCCGTTCCACCTCGGCCAGCCGCTGTGGAACCTCGTCAACGCCTGCTTCTTCGAGTACGGCATCGCGGCGTACGACCTGGAGCTCGGCAGGAACCTGCACAAGCGGCGCCGCAAGAACCCGGAGTTCCGCGCGCGGGCCAGGGCCGTGGGCCGCAAGATCCGCAGGCAGGTGCTCAAGGACTACGTGATCCACCCGCTGCTGTCGGGCCCGTCGTTCCTCACCACGCTCGCCGCCACGTTCACCGCGAACCTGGTCCGCAACATCTGGTCCCACTCGGTGATCATGTGCGGGCACTTCCCCGAGGGCGTACAGGTCTTCCAGCGCCGGTCGATCAAGGACGAGACGCGCGGCCAGTGGTACCTGCGCCAGATGATGGGCTCGGCGAACATCAGCGGCAGCAGGGCCATGCACTTCATGACCGGCAACCTGTCGCACCAGATCGAGCACCACCTGTTCCCGGACCTGCCGAGCAACCGGTACGCCGAAGTCGCGGTGAAGGTGCGCGCGCTGTTCGAGAAGTACGAGCTGGAGTACGTCACCGGGCCGCTGCCCAAGCAGGTGTTCTCCGCGTGGCGCAAGGTCTTCCGGCTCTCACTGCCGAACAGGAAGCCCAAGGTCAGGACGCCGGACCGCGAGCAGGAGCTCGTCACGGCCTGATTCCCGGTACGGGTTCTCCGGCTGGCGCAACGGTGTGCTCACGACCGCCGCAGGCGCCCGACGGGGCAGTAGCGCTCGCCGCCTTCGAGTACGACGGTCGGCCCGGGCGCGATCTCGGTGAACCCCGCGTCCCGGACCAGCGGCAGGCCGCTCGCCAGCAGCTCCGTCCACGCCGCGGGCGAGGCGGTCCGGACGGCCAGCGCGAAGCCGGACTCGGCCCACTCCTTGCGCTGGGCGTCGTCCAGCCGCCACCAGGCGAGCTGGGCGGCGTGGCCGGTCTGCGCCATCGTCTTGCCGGCGCTCATCTCCAGCTCGGGGTTGAGCCAGAGCACCGGCACACCGGGTGCCGGGTCGTCGAGCGGGCCGGCCTCCTCCAGGTCCGTCCCCGACACCTGGAGCTTGGCCAGCTCCTTGGGCCAGCCGTCCAGCGGGATCGGCGGGAAGACCCGCACCTCCGCCTCCCGCCCCGCCACCGTGATCCCGGGAAGCTCGCCGGCCCGCCGCCATTCGCCGCCCCGGGCCCGCCGGACCACCTTGCGGATCCGGGCGTCCTCCCAGGCCGCGACCCGCTCGACCCACTCGCCGTCGGGCTCGGTGACCCGGGGGTCGGCCAGCAGGGTGAGCACCGCGCGCGCCGAGGTCTCCAGCGCGTCGGTCCGCCCGGGCGGGGTGGCCCGCTCCAGCCGCACGACCAGCGGCAGGACGTACTGCGGCCGGCCGTCGCGGTCGTCGGCGGACGGGGTGGGCACGGGGGCGTCGAACGGAGAAGTCACCGGTCAAGCATGCCAGCCCCGCCCGTGTGTCGATCACCGCGGGAGGGTCGGCGCGGGGCGGCCGGCAGCGGCCTGCGGACGCGGGGCGGCCGCCCGGGGCCGCCCCGCCGCCCGGCTCACGCCAGGTAGTCCTCCAGCCCGCCGTCCCGCCGGATGTCCAGCGTGACGCAGTGGAAGCCGCCGCCGAGCACCCGCGAGTGGCGCAGGCGCTGCGGAACGACGGTGATGCCCGCGTGCTCCAGCTGCTTGATCAGGCTGTGCTGGCCCGACTCCACGATCGCGGTGTCGGGGCTGACCATCAGCAGGTTCATGCTGATCCAGCTCTCGCTCAGCGCGTTCTCCGGCGAGTCGGCCGAGGGCTCGGCCGGCGGGCACCAGAGGATGTCCCAGCCGCGCAGCGGCTCGGGCACCGTCTCCGGGCTGATCCGCTCGGGGTTGAGCAGGACCAGGCCCGGCCGCAGCAGGGCGATGGTGCTGTCGATGTGGGTGTAGCCGTAGATGCCGCGCAGCGGGTGCAGCCGCAGGTCCCCGAGCAGGCCGAGGGTCGACTCCAGCCAGCGCAGGCCGAGTTCGTTGCCGCTGCGGGAGACCTGGTAGAAGACGTCCCGGCCGAGCCGCAGCACGTTGGCGGCGTCGAAGACGGGCTCCGCCTCGCCGAGCAGCGGCAGCCCGTCCGCGTCGAACTCGAAGAGCTCGTCGTCCAGTCGCGGCCGGGGCGCGGACAGCCAGTTGGCGCCGCCCTTCAGGTACTCCTGGAACAGGTCGCGCAGGCCGAACACCTCGAAGTAGCGGGCCCGCATCGGACTCGCCACCTCGATCACCGTCTCGCCGACCACCAGGGTGAGGTCGCGCGGGCAGTAGCTGTGGAAGCCTCCCTCGGCCCGCCAGCGCGGCGCCGCGAACTCCGCCGCGTGGTCGATCACTTCGGGCTGGCGGACGGTGACGCCCAGGCCGCGCAGGGTGGCGACCAGCGCGTCCAGGTCCTCCTCGGTCTCCTCGATCACCTGCTGCGGGTAGGCACCGGTGGGGATCGCGGCGAGGTCGGCGGCACTGGTCTTCGGGAAGCAGGACAGCCAGGACGACGGGTCGGACTGCTCGGGCAGCCGGGCACCCACGGCGGTGCCGACCACGACCTCGCGCAGTGTGGTGAACTCGTCCCAGCTGTGCACCGGACGGGCCGAATTGGACATGACTCCCCCTTGACGCGGATTCGGGATATGGCGAGGACTACGTGAACAACGAGGACGGCGGGACAGCGAGTACGGCGGGACAGCAAGTACGGCGGGGACAGCGAGTACGGCGGGGAACGGCTGCGAACCGCCGCGAAGGACGGAAACCGCCGGAACGGGCGCGAACGACGTCACGACGCGAGCAGCACGAACACAGCAGGACACGAACACAGCGGGAACAGCGGAAAGAGTGGGCGAGAGGCGCGACGGGAGGAGCGGGAAGGGCGGCAGCGCGCACAACCGCGCCCAGGCGGATACCGAACGGGCCTCCCCGGCGGCGGAATTGCCTCGGGGAAACCGTCCGGCCGGCACCGGCCGACCGGGACCGGCGGGAAATCCCTGGCCAGGCAGGCCGATTCGCAAGCTGCACGGGCCGGGATCGATCGCCAAGCTACCCGGCCCGCCGACGGCCGCGCAAGCAGGTGATCGACAATCCCGGCCCGGCCGGATTACCCGGCGATTAACCGCGGGATTGTTCAACTCCCGCCGCTGCGGCACTGATCAATGCCGCCAGGCCCGCCGCATCCGGCTCCCGCCCGCCAGGGTGAGCAGCGCTCCGCCGGCCGCCGCGAGCCCGGCCACCGCCAGGCTCTGCCGGCGGGCCCGGCGCCGGTCCGCAGCGGCCGTCCGCACGGCCGCCGACAGGAAGGCCCGCTCGACCCCGGCCGGGGTCAGCTCGCCGGCCGTCACCCGCCGCCGGACCTGTTCCAACCGGGCGCCGCGCAGGAGCAGTTCCGGGTCCCGGTCGGCCGCGTCCCAGATCCGGGCGGCCTCGGTGAGCCGCCGCTGGTCGCCGAGCACCTCCCGCCCCTCGGCCAGCCAGTCCCGCAGCCGGGGCCAGGCCTGCGGCAGCACGTGGTGCGCCAGCTCGACGGTGCCCCGGTCCAGTACCACCAGGCGCGCCCGGACCAGCCGTTCCAGCACCGCCGGTACCCCCGGCTCGTCGAACTCGGCCCGCCCGACGGGCTTGCGCGCACCCTCGCCGCCGCCGGGAGCCGCCTCGCCGCTGAGCCGCAGGAACACCGATCTGGCCCGCTCGCGGTCCTCCGCCCCCAGCCCGCCGTACAGCGCCTCGGCGGTCCGGGCCAGTGCCCCCTCGAACCCGCCGGTGGCCTGGAATCCGGCCAGGGTCAGCGCGTTTCCGCTGCGTCGCCGCCAGGTCTCCAACAGGGCGGAGGACAACAGGGGTAACGCTCCCGGCTGTTGGGCGGCGGCGGAGATCAGGACGGCGAGCAGCGCGCCCTCGACGGTGCAGCCCGAGCGCAGTGCGGGTTCGGTGATCGCCCGGCGCAGTTCGTCCGGCGCCGGACGCCCGACCGCCAGCACCGCGTCCCGACAGGCCGCGGTGAGTGCCGGGTGCTCGGCCAGCAGTGCGGCGCCCTGGTCGGAGCGCACCACCAGCACCACCCGGCAGCGGAACGGCCCTTGGCCACCACGGCCTCCGCCCGGGTCGGCGGCGCTCGCCACCAGCGCGTCCAGGAAACTCTCCCGTTCGGCCGCGTCCCGGCACCGGGTGCGCAGTTCCTCCGCCTGGTCCACCACCAGCACCGGGTCGGCCCCCCGCTGCGCCTCCCCGGCTCGCTGCCCGAGCCGGGCCAACGCCAACGCGAAGGCCTCCATCGGCCGTTCCCCCGGGGTCAGCAGGGCGACGGGTGCGGCGCCCCCGTTCGCCCGCCCGCCGCGCGGCCCACCGCCCCGACCGGCCGCCACCCCTCCGGTCGGTCCGGCCGCCGACCCGACGGACGGTCCCTCGCGGGGCCCGCCCGCCGCGCCGCCGTCCAGCCTGGCCAGCAGACCCGCCCTGACCAGCGAGGACTTCCCGACCCCGGACGGCCCGACGAGCACCACCAGCCGCCGTTCGGAGAGCAGCGCCACCAGCCGGTCCAGCAGCGCCTCCCGCCCGAAGAACCGCTCCGCGTCCGCCGCTTCGAAGGCCACGGCCCCCGGGTAGGGTGCCCGCCCGGCGTCCTGGGCGCGCCGCCGGGCGGCGGTGTCGGCGGCGAGTTCGGCGGCGAGCAGCTGCCAGCGGTGCTGCCACTCCCGTACGTCACCCCCGCAGGCCTGTACATAGGCGAGCGTGACGGCGAGGCTCGGCAGCCGCCGACCGCCCGCGGCCACCGACAGACTGGCGGCGGAGCAGTGCGCCCGTACCGCGAGTTGGCGGTACGGCGGGGTGCCCGCCCGCTCCCTGAGCGCCCGCAGATCGCCCGCGAATCGCAGCAGCGGCCCGTCCCCCTGGTCCAGTGGACTCTCTCGACGCGGCACAACAGCCCCCTTCTCCGTTGAAGTGGTGCTCGATGACACGAGTCCCGATGACATGACGTGGTGTGCAGCCGTGTGTCCATCCCCCGGGATTCATCATGCACAGGGCAGTTGGCGTCAAACAATGGGACCTACGGGCCGGTTGTTCCGAGTTGATGTTCAATGTCCAGCCACTCGGCGCCGAACAATGCCGGTGGGATAGAACCGGGAGCCGCAGACTTCGCTGACTTCGGAGATTTCCATGAAGTTCACGCGGTACTGCCGTTCCCTGCTGTCCACACCCGCGATGGCGGTGGAGCGGTACGCCAAGAGCCACCAGTCCGGGGCCGATATCGCCATGGTCGACCTGGAGGACTCGGTCCCGCCCACCCACAAGGAGGAGGCCCGCCGACTCGCCGAGGAGTTCTTCGCCCTGCCGTCCACCAAGCTGGCCCGCAGCGCGGTGCGCATCAACACACTGTCCGGGCCGGAGGGTCTGCGCGACCTGATCGCGCTCACCCGCTACCGGGTCAAGCCGGACATCGTCCTGATCCCGATGGCGGAGTCCCCCCGGGACATCGAGATCGCCGCCGGCGCGCTCGGCGCGGACTGCCCGCAGACGGAGTTCCTCGCCGTCGTGGAGACCCCGCTCGGCATCGAGCACGCACCCGCCATCGCCGCGGCCGGCCACCGGCTGCGCGGACTGGTCTTCGGCTCGGCCGACTACGCCTTCGCGGTCGGCGCCCGGCTCTCCTGGGAGGCCCTGGTGCACGCCCGCGGCCGGGTGGTCAACAGTGCCCGCGCCGCCGGGGTGGAGGCGATGGACGCGCCGTTCTTCGAGGTGACCGACCTGGACGGGCTGCGCCGGGAGGCCGCGCTCGCCCGGGACTTCGGCTTCAGCGGCAAGATCGCCGTACACCCCCGGCAGCTCCGGCTGATCAACGAGGCGTTCAGTCCGGACGAGCAACTGCTGGAGCGGGCCCGGCGGGTGGTCGAGGCGGGCCGCGAGAACGGCCGCTCGGTCACCGTCGTGGACGGCGTGATGGTCGGCATGCCCTTCTTCGAGGCATCCCAGCGCCTGATCGAGCAGTTCGACCCGCCCGGCCCGCCGGTACCGCCCACCGCGCCGGCACCGCGCACCCCGCCGGTACCGCCCCGCGCTCCCGTCGGGCCCGACGCGCCCAACCCGCCCGCAGCCACCAGGAAAGAGAAGTGACGATGACCGAAGAGTCCATCCAGGGCCCGCGCCGGTACCGCAACGCCGAGGCCATGCTCGCCACCGCCGACCCGGTGTGGCAGGCGGCCGGTGCGAACGGGCTGATCGGCATCAAGGTCGACTCGGAGTCCAACAACCGGCTGATCGTCCGCGAGACCGGCCACGAGTTCGCCAACATGGTGTCCTGCGCCTACCTCGGCCTGAACAACCACCCGAAGATCGCGTCCGGCGCGGTGGACGCGCTCACCGAGTCCAAGAGCACCTGGCTGGTCACCTCCACCACCCGGATCCGGCACAACCTGCTGGTGCGGCTGGAGGAGGAGCTCGGCGAGCTGTTCGGCGCCCACATCCTGCCGGGCGCCTCCTGCACCGCGCTGACCGCCGGGATCCTGCCGCTGATCGCCTCCGGCCACCTCGACGGCACCTGCGACGGCACCGGCGGCGGCCCCCGGGTGATGGTCTTCGACCGCTTCTGCCACTTCTGCATGGCGTACGTGAAGCCGATCTGCGCGGACGAGTCGCTGGTGCTCAACTGCCCGCACAACGACCTGAACTACCTGGAGGACATCTGTCGCAAGTACCCCCGGGTCGCCTACGTGGCGGACGGCGCGTACTCGATGGGCGGCGCGGCCGCGCTCGACGGCCTGCTCGAACTCCAGGACCGCTACGGGCTGTTCCTCTACATCGACGACTCCCACTCGCTGTCCATCATGGGCGAGCGCGGCGAGGGCTTCGTCCGCTCCCGGCTGGAGATGAACCCGCTGACCGTGATCGTGGCCAGTCTCGGCAAGGGATTCGGGACGGGCGGCGGCATCGCGATGCTCGGCAACCGCGAGCAGTTCGAGTTCCTGCACCGCCACGCCGGCCCGGTCGGCTGGTCGCAGAACGTCGCCCTGCCGCTGGTCGGCGCCTCGCTGGGCAGCGCCGACGTCCACCGCTCCGGCGAACTCGGTGAACTCCAGGCCAGGTTGAACCGCAATATCGACCTCTTCGACGAGCTGCTGCCGACCACCTTCGCGGGCAACGGACTGCCGGTGCGCCGGGTGGACGTGGGCGACGCCGAGCGCGCCGTCAAGCTCTCCGCCCAGCTCTTCGAGCGCGGCTTCTACAGCTCGGCGGTGTTCTTCCCGATCGTCCCCAAGGGCGAGGCCGGACTGCGGCTGATGATGCGCGCCGACATGGACGAGCGGCTGATCACCGAGTTCGCCGGGCACGTCAAGGAACTCACCTCCGACCTCTGACACTTCGGGAGAAGCACGGCATGCACGGCAGTACGGACAGGACACCGGACGACACCACGGACCACACCCCGGAGCAGATCCCGGAGCACACCCCGGACCACGTTCCGGACGACGTTCCGGACGACCTCGGGCCCGCCGGCTACCGGCGGATCGGCGAGCGGCGCTACCGGGAGGTGGTCGGCCGCTACTACGAGGAGTTCACCGTCGGCGACGTCATCGAGCACCGCCCCGGCCGGACGGTCACCGAGCTGGACAACGTGCTGATGAGCATGCTGAGCATGAACGACGCCCCGCTGCACATCGACGCCGCGTACAGCGAGCACACCCCCTGGGGCCGGCCGATCGTCTCCAGCCTGGTGACGCTCAGCATCGTCGGCGGGATGACCGCCCGCTCCACCAGCGGGCGGACCATCGCCAACCTGGGGTGGGAGAACATCCGGATGACCCACCCGGTGTTCGCCGGCGACACCCTGTACGCGCACACCGAGACGCTCGCCAAGCGGCTCTCCAAGTCCCGCGAGGGGCAGGGCATCGTCAGCTGCCGCACCACCGGGACGAAGTCGACCGGCGAGGTGGTGGTGGTCTTCGAGCGCAGCTTCCTGGTGCCACTGCGCGGCCACGGCCTGGACGAGGCCACCGGCTACTGAGCACAGGCCGAGGGGGCAGGGCCGCATCGCAGCCCCGCCCCCCGTCGGCACGCCCCCGTACCCTCAGCGGGCGCCGCCGTCCTCCCGGTGGACGTCCACCAGCACCTTGCCCATGGTCTCCCGCGCGGCCAGCGCGCGGTGCGCGCCGCCCACCCCGGAGAGCGGGACGACCCGGTCGACCCTGGCCACCAGCCGCTTGTCACCCGCGAGTCGGAAGAGCCGGTCGGCGACGTCGGTGAACAGCGCCCGGTCGTCCAGGACCTGCTGCAGCCAGAAGGCCAGCACCCCCACCGAACGGTCCGCCAGCTCGTCCACCGTGAAGGACTCCTCGGCGTCGCCGCGCGCCCCCACGCTGAGCAGCCGCCCGAACGGCGCCAGCGCGGCCAGCCCCACCCGCAGCACCTCGCCGCCGAGCGAGTCGACGAACAGGTCGACCCCGCCGAACTCGCCGAGCAGCGCGGCCAGTCGGGGATCGGCCGGGTCGAGCGCCGCATCGGCTCCGAGCGAGCGGACGAACTCCCGCTTCGCAGGCGTCGACGCCAGCCCCACCACCCGGCCCGCGCCCAACTCCCGGGCCAGCTGGACCGCCAGGTGGCCGACCCCGCCGGCCGCCGCCGTCACCGCCACCCGCTCACCGGCCCGCACCCGCCCCAGCAGGGCCAGCGCGCCGTACGCCGTCGCGCCCTGCTCCAGCAGCGCCAGCGCCTGTTCGTCACCGACCTCCGGCGGCACCTCCACGGTGTACGCGGCCTCGGCACACGCCACCTGGGCGTAGCCGCCGCCGGAGCGCAGCAGGGCGGCGACCCGCCGCCCGTCCCCGCGCCGCCGGCCGACCACGTCCGCGCCGAGCACGGCGGGCAGCGGGTAGCGCTGGTACTCGCCCCGACGGCAGTGCAGGTCCGCGTAGTTGATCCCGGCCAGGGTGACGTCGATCAGGCACTGCCCCGGCCCGGCCACCGGCTCGGGCCGGGTCTCGACCCGGAACTCCTCGGGCCCGCCGTACCGGTGGATCACCGCCGCGCGCATCCCGGGGCGCGGCCCTCCGTCCGGCGCCGTCACTCGGCGAAGAGCGCGGCCAGCCGGCGCTCCGCCGCCCGGGCCGCTTCGGCGTCCTCGGCGATCACGCAGTACATCACCGAGCCGTCGGCCGGGGCGAAGTCGGCGCTGAACACCACACCCGTGCGGGTCGCGCGGTCGAAGGCCAGCCCGGCCCGCTCCACCGCCGCGACGGCCTCCGGGAAGGACGGCACGGCGAGCCCGGCCAGCTCCAGGATCACCCGGGAGGCGCGGTGCCCGTCGCCGACCAGCCGGGCGAACAGCGCCTCGTGCAGATGCGTCGACCCGGTCAGCCGGCCGTTGGTCTCGCTGAAGTACAGCTCGCCCTTGGGCGTCAGGAAGGCGTCCGCGCTGACCGTGCCCCGGTATCCGAGCACCCGCAGCGACTCGCACAACCGCGCGGCCTGGTCGACCAGTTCGGCCCGCGCCCCGGCGTCCGGGGTGACCGGCGGGGTGATCTCCCCGATCACCACCGGGTCCATCACCATCTCACCGCAGCCGGACAGCACCGCGGCGTGGTCGCCGATCGTGAACTCCGCGTAGAGCGGCACCGCGTCCGTGAAGTACCGCTCCACCACGACCCGCTGGCCCCGGCCGCCGGTCAGCCACTCCCACCGCTCGGCGACGTAGCCGGCCACCGCCGCCCGGTCCGCCAGCAGGACCACCCGCTGCGCACCGGCCGGGGTGACCTGCTCGTCGCGGCTGAGGATCTCGTTGCCGAAGCCGCCGGCCTGGTACTCGACCTTCATCATCACGCTGTGGCCCTGCTCCAGCAGGCCGTTGACCGCCGCCTCCACCTGCTGCGGCGCGGTGGCGACCGTCCCCGGCGGGATCGGCACCCCGGCCCCGGCCGCCAGCGCCCGGAACACCGCCTTGCTGTTGACCAGCGCGTTGCCGCCCTGTGCGGCGAAGGCGTGGCCGGGTACGGCGTGTTCGGCACCGAGCGCGGCGGCCAGGTCGACCACGGCCGCGTTGGGCGAGATCGCCAGCACCCGATCCACCGGACGCCCGGCCAGCGCCCGGCGCAGCTCCTCGCGGAAGCCCGGGTCGGCCAGCCGGTCCGGGGTGAGGATGTCCTCGCCCTCCACACCGGGCGGCGGCACCACGACGGTCAGGCTCTCGGCCCGGGTGCCGGTCAGCCCGGTGACGTACCCGAGGTACACCGGGTCGGGCTCCCAGGGCAGCACCAGCACGTCGTCGTCCTCGGCGAACCAGATCATCCGCTGGGCCCCGCAGCCGGCGAACCGCCGCTCCAGCTGCGTCATCCCGGTGAGGTCCCCGACCATCTCCTCGGTGCGGTTGTTTCCGATGCAGAGCGTCGTCATCTGGTGAACTCTCCCGGCGTCCGGTGGAACTGCGGAACTGCGGCACTCCTGAGGCGTGTGTCCCAGATGTAGCGCACCGGGGTTGTTCGGGTTCGGCGCTCGGTCATTGAACAAAAACGTTGAACAACAGCTCTTCGGACGGCCCGGGTCGGCGAAGCGACCGGACGGGGACCTAGCCGCGCAGGCGCAGGCGCAGGTCCTCCACGGCGGCTCGGATGCCCGCGCCGTACGCGTCCTCGGGGAGCGCGTCCAGGCTGCGCACGGCGCGCTCCAGTTGCTCGCGGGCGCGGTCCGGCTCGCCGAGCTTGAGGTGGTCGGAGGCCAGGTTGAGGTACAGCGAGGGGTAGAAGGCGCGGACCTGGAGGGCGGACCGGTAGGTCTGGGCCTGCTCGGCGGTCAGCGAGTCGGCGGCGGCCAGGGCCCGCTGGTCCCACTCCAGCTCGGCCCGCGGGTCGTCCTGGAGGTCGGCCAGGTAGTGGGCCAGCACGCAGCGGTGGAACACGTCGCCTCGCTCGCCGAGCTCCGCCCAGAGCCGCTCGAAGCTGTGCCGGGCCTCGGCCGTCCGTCCGCGCTGCGCGGCCTGGACGCCCTCAAGACCCAGCGCCAGCCGGGCCAGCACCGCATCGTCGGCGGCCGCGCCGTCGGGCAGCGGGCTGTCGGGCGCCGGGCCGTCGGGCAGCGGGCTGTCGGACACCACACCAGAGCCATCGGACATGTCGGACATGCCCGCAGCCTAGGCCCTGTCCGGTCGATCTTGGCGGATCAGCGCGCGACTCCCCCAGCCTTCGGCCGGGAGGTGCCCCCAATCCGCGCCCGGCTGGGCGTGCGCCCGGAGCGCCCTCGTACTGGACGTACTTGGGCGATTCGGGCGTGCGTCCAGCCGGGATGCCCGGCGTCGCGCGCCCGGCAAGATCGGCCGGACAGGGCCTAGTGCCGCGTCAGGCAACTTTTGCCCGTCAAGGAGCGGCGTCCGGTGCGTGCTATCGGCGTGCCGGCCGGAAGCCCTCGTACTGGACGTA
>NZ_JBHVUV010000033.1:76157-99511 GCF_042883905.1 Kitasatospora sp. NPDC058170 | reverse complement strand
CAAGTACGTCCAGTACGAGGACTTCCGGCCGGCACGCCGATAGCACGCACCGGACGCCGCTCCTTGACGGGCAAAAGTTGCCTGACGCGGCACTACCGCCCCTGGCGCAGCTGGTCGAGCTCGCGCCGGTCGCGCTTGGTGGGCCGCCCGGCCCCCCGGTCGCGCTCGCCGGCCAGTACCACCTGCTCGCGCGGCGGCCGCGGCGGGCCGGTCTCCACCAGGCACTCGGCCGCGACACCCGCGCCGACCCGCTTGCGGACCAGCCGTTTCACCACGACGATCCGCTCGAACCCGTCCTGGCGCACGCGCACCTCGTCCCCGGGCCGCAACGCCTGTGCCGGCTTGGCCCGGTCCCCGTTCACCTGCACATGCCCGGCCCGGCACGCGGCCGCGGCCAGTGCCCGGGTCTTCGTCAGCCGCACCGACCAGATCCAGCTGTCGACCCGGACGCTTCCCTCGTCTTCGACCATCCTCCGAGCCTACCCAGACCCGAACCCGGGGCCCGTGGCCCAGCGCCCGCACCCGGTAGCCCGCAGGCCGCACAGGGCCTACCGGGGCGGCGACTCCTGGACGGCCCAGCCGTTGCCGTCCGGGTCGTTGAAGAACACGAAGGAGTTCCACTCCCCGCCCGGCCCGTCCACCCGCGCGCCGTCCTCGAAGTGCTGGACCGGGCTGACCTCCACGCCCCGGGCGACCAGCTCCCCGTGCGCCCGCTGCACGTCCGCCACCACCAGCTGCAGGCCCTTCACCGAACCGGGCGGCGCCTCCGTCACCCCGGTGCCGACCACGATCGAGCACCCCGAACCCGGCGGCGTCAGCTGGACGACCCGCACGCCGTCACCGAGTCGGGTGTCGTGGTCGACGGTGAAACCCGCCTGCTCCTCGTAGAACAGCCTCGCCCGGTCGACGTCCGCCACCGGCACGACCACCACTTCGAGCTTCCAGTCCATGGCCCAGGCCCCTTCCGGTCCGGCCCTTCCGGTTCGGGCCCTTCCAGTATCGGCCGGGCGGGCGGGATCGGCCGCCCGGGCCGCCGCCGCCCGCCCGTCGGCTAGCCTGAGATCACGATGAACCGCCTCAGCACGCCCGCAGCCACGTCCTTCTCCACTCCGTGGGGCACCCACGACCTCACGCGCTTCCCGGAGGACCCGCGCGAGCAACTGCGCGCCTGGGACGCCGCCGACGAGTACCTGCTGCGCCACCTCGCGGGCGAGGGCGACAGCGCCCAGGGCGCCGCCACCGACCTCGACGGCCGCGCCGTCGTCGTCCTCGGCGACCGCTGGGGCGCCCTCACCACGGCCCTCGCCGACCACCGCCCCACCGGGATCGGCGACTCCCACCTCGCCCTGCGGGCCACGGCCGCCAACCTCGCCCGCCGCGGCGCCGCACCCGACGCGGTCCGGCTGCTCTCCACCCGCGACACCCCGCCCGGCCGCATCGACGTCCTGCTGGTCCGCGTCCCCAAGAGCCTCGCGCTGCTGGAGGACCAACTGCACCGGCTGGCCCCCGCGATGCACCCCGGCACGGTGGTGATCGGCACCGGCATGGTCACCGAGATCCACACCTCCACCCTCCGGCTCTTCGAGCGCATCCTCGGCCCGACCCGCACCTCCCTCGCGGTCCGCAAGGCCCGGCTGATCTTCTGCGCGCCAGACCCCGCGCTCGACCCCGGTCCCAGCCCCTGGCCGCGCAGCTACGCCCTGCCCGGTGACATCGGCCCCGCCTCCGGGCGCACCGTGACCAACCACGCCGGCACCTTCTGCGCCGAACACCTGGACATCGGCACGCGGTTCCTCCTCGGCCACCTGCCGACCGCGGCCCCCGGCGACCGGGTCGTCGACCTCGGCTGCGGCAACGGCGTGGTCGGCACCGCCGCCGCCCTGGCCGCCCCCGGCGCCCGGCTGCTGTTCGTCGACGAGTCCCACCAGGCCGTCGCCTCCGCCGAGGCCACCTTCCGCGCCAACCTCGGCCCGGACGCCCCCGCGGAGTTCCGCACCGCCGACGCGCTGAGCGCCGAGGCGGTCGAACCCGGCTCGGTGGACCTCGTCCTCAACAACCCGCCGTTCCACTCCCACCAGGCCACCACCGACGCCACCGCCTGGCGGATGTTCACCGGCGCCCGCCGCGCGCTGCGCCCCGGCGGCGAGCTCTGGGTGGTCGGCAACCGGCACCTCGGCTACCACGTGAAGCTGCGCCGCCTCTTCGGCAACTGCGAACTCGTCGCGGGCAACCCCAAGTTCGTGGTGCTGCGGGCCGTCCGCCGCTGAGCCGGGCGGCCGTCCGCCGCTCCGGCCGGGCCCGGGGCCCGGCGCCCCCGCGATCAACTAAGGGTAGCCTAAGCTCATTCCGCCGCACGGATGGACAGCCGTCCGGGCGGCGGGCGGCGCATCCCGGCCCCGGGTGCGGAGCGGGCGTCCCGTGGCCCCGTCCTGCATTCCCTTGCATGGATGTTCCGTGATGCGTATATTCATGCTCCGACCAAGGAGGGAAACTGCCATGGCATTGCGAGTCGCCGTCGCCGGCGCGAGCGGATACGCGGGCGGTGAGGTACTGCGCCTGCTGCTCGGCCACCCGGAGGTGGAGATCGGGGCGCTCACGGGCGGCTCGAACGCGGGCACCAGGCTCGGCACCCTGCAGCCGCACCTGATCCCGCTCGCCGACCGGATCCTCGAACCCACCACCCCCGAGGTGCTGGCCGACCACGACGTGGTGTTCCTGGCCCTGCCGCACGGCCAGTCCGCCGCCGTCGCCGAGGCCCTCGGCGGGAACGTGCTGATCGTCGACTGCGGCGCCGACTTCCGGCTCAAGGCCGCCGCCGACTGGGAGCAGTTCTACGGCTCCGCGCACGCCGGCACCTGGCCCTACGGCCTGCCCGAGCTGCCCGGCCACCGCGCCGCGCTCAAGGGCGGCAACCGGATCGCCGTCCCCGGCTGCTACCCGACCGCCGTCTCGCTGGCGCTCTTCCCGGCGTACGCGGCCCGGCTCGCCGAGCCCGAGGCCGTGATCGTCGCCGCCTCCGGCACCTCCGGCGCCGGCAAGGCCGCCAGGACGCACCTGCTCGGCAGCGAGGTGATGGGCAACGTCAGCGCCTACGGCGTCGGCGGCCTGCACCGGCACACCCCGGAGATGTCCCAGAACCTCACCCCCGTCGCGGGCGAGCGGGTCACCGTCTCCTTCACCCCCACCCTCGTCCCGATGCCGCGCGGCATCCTCGCCACCTGCTCGGCCAAGGCCAGGCCCGGCGTGAGCGGCGAGAGCCTGCGCGCCGCCTACACCGAGGCGTTCGCCGACGAGCCCTTCGTCCACCTGCTGCCCGAGGGCCAGTGGCCGCAGACCAGCAGCGTCTACGGCTCCAACGCCGCCCTGGTCCAGGTCGCCCTGGACGAGAACGCCGGGCGGATCATCGCGATCAGCGCGATCGACAACCTGGTCAAGGGCACCGCCGGCGGCGCGGTGCAGAGCATGAACATCGCCCTCGGCCTGCCCGAGGAGCTGGGCCTTCCCCTGAACGGAGTCGCACCGTGACCGACCACCAGAACGTCGGCGTGACCGCCGCCAAGGGCTTCCGGGCCGCCGGCGTCACCGCCGGGATCAAGGCCTCCGGCACCCCCGACCTCGCCCTCGTCGTCAACGACGGCCCCTCCCTCGCCGCCGCCGGCGTCTTCACCGCCAACCGCGTCAAGGCCGCCCCCGTCCTCTGGTCCGAGCAGGTCCTCAAGGGCGGCCAGGTCTCCGCCGTGATCCTCAACTCCGGTGGCGCCAACGCCTGCACTGGCCCGCTCGGCTTCCAGGACACCCACGCCACCGCCGAGCGCGTCGCCGCGGAGCTGGGCACCAACGCCGGCGAGGTCGCCGTCGCCTCCACCGGCCTGATCGGCGTCCGCCTCCCGATGGACATCCTGCTGCCCGGCGTCGCCCTCGCCGCCGCCGAGCTCGCGGACACCGGCGGCGAGGCCGCCGCGATCGCCATCAAGACCACCGACACCGTCCACAAGACCGCCCAGGTCACCAGCCCGGCCGGCTGGACGGTCGGCGGCATGGCCAAGGGCGCCGGCATGCTCGCCCCCGGCCTCGCCACCATGCTGGTCGTCCTCACCACCGACGCCGACCTCGACGCCGCCGCCCTGGACACCTCGCTGCGCGCCGCCACCCGCACCACCTTCGACCGGATCGACTCCGACGGCTGCATGTCGACCAACGACACCGTGCTGCTGCTCGCCTCCGCCGCCTCCGGCGTCACCCCCGGCGCGGCCGAGTTCGACGAGGCCGTCCGCACCGTCTGCGCCGACCTCGCCCGCCAGCTGATCGGCGACGCCGAGGGCGCCAGCAAGGACATCCGGATCGACGTCACCGACGCCGCCACCGAGGACGAGGCCGTCGACGTCGCCCGCGTCATCGGCCGCAACAACCTCCTCAAGTGCGCCCTCCACGGCGAGGACCCCAACTGGGGCCGCGTCCTCGCCGCGATCGGCACCACCGCCGCCACCTTCGACCCCGACCGGCTCGACGTCGCCATCAACGGCATCTGGGTCTGCCGCGACGGCAGCGTCGGCGAGGACCGCGACCTCGTCGACATGACCGGCCGCGAGATCGTCATCACCGCCCGGCTCAACGCGGGCCAGGCGACCGCGACGCTGTGGACCAACGACCTCACCGCCGACTACGTGCACGAGAACAGCGCCTACTCCACCTGACCGCCGCCACCAGCCAACCGAGCCGGGGACCAGAAGACGTGCAGATCGCACCCAAGGGCGAACAGGCCCGCAACAACACCGCGCTGCCCAAGGCCATGACGCTGATCGAGGCACTGCCGTGGCTGGAGCGCTTCCACGGCAAGACCATCGTGATCAAGTTCGGCGGCAACGCCATGGTGGACGAGAGCCTCAAGGCCGCCTTCGCCCAGGACGTCGTCTTCCTGCGCTACGCGGGCCTGCACCCCGTCGTGGTGCACGGCGGCGGCCCGCAGATCAGCGCCCAACTCTCCAAGCTGGGCCTGGAGTCGTCCTTCACCAACGGCCTGCGCGTCACCACCCCCGAGACCATGGACGTGGTCCGGATGGTCCTCGCCGGCCAGGTCCAGCGCGAACTCGTCGGGCTGCTCAACGGCCACGGCCCCTTCGCCGTCGGGATGACCGGCGAGGACGCCCACACCATGACCGCCGTCAAGCGCTACGCCGTCGTCGACGGCGAGCAGGTGGACATCGGCCTGGTCGGCGACATCGTCAACATCGAGGCCGGCGCCGTCAAGGCGCTGATCGCCGACGGCCGCATCCCGGTGATCTCCTCGATCGCCCGCGGCACCGACGGCCACGTCTACAACATCAACGCCGACACCGCCGCCGCCGCCCTCGCGGTCGCCCTCGGCGCCGAGATGCTCGTCGTCCTCACCGACGTCGAGGGCCTCTACGCCGACTGGCCGAACTCCGACGACGTGATCAGCCAGCTCAACGCGAGCGAACTGGAGGAACTGCTGCCCGGCCTGGCCAGCGGCATGCTCCCCAAGATGGAGGGCTGCCTGCGCGCCGTCCGCTCCGGCGTCGGGACCGCCCGCGTCCTGGACGGCCGGGTCCAGCACTCCCTGCTGCTGGAGATCTTCACCGACGAGGGCATCGGCACGATGGTCGTGCCGGACGACGAACCGACCGTGACCGGGGGATTCGCATGACCAGCAACGAACAGCTCACCGACCGGTGGCAGCACGCCTTCACCGACAACTACGGCACCCCGCGCATCCCACTGGTCCGCGGTGAGGGCGCCAAGCTCTGGGACGCCGACGGCAAGGAGTACACCGACCTCCTCGGCGGCATCGCCGTCAACGCCCTCGGCACCGCCCACCCGGCCGTCGTCGAGGCCGTCGGCCGGCAGATCGCCACCCTCGGCCACATCTCCAACCTCTTCATGGCCGAACCCACCATCACGCTGGCCGAGCGGCTGCTCACGCTCTCCGGCCGCGACGGGCGGGTCTTCTTCTGCAACTCCGGCGCCGAGGCCAACGAGGCCGCCTTCAAGATCAGCCGCCGGACCGGCCGCACCCACGTCGTCGCCCTCGAAGGCGCCTTCCACGGCCGGACGATGGGCGCCCTCGCCCTCACCGGCCAGCCGGCCAAGCAGGCCCCCTTCCTCCCGCTGCCCGGCGACGTCACCCACGTCCCGTTCGGCGACATCGAGGCCCTGCGCGCCGCCGTCACCACCGAGACCGCCGCCGTCTTCCTGGAGCCCGTCCAGGGCGAGAACGGCGCCGTCCCGCTGCCCGACGGCTACCTCCGGGCCGCCCGCGAGATCACCCGCGCCACCGGCACCCTGCTCGTCCTGGACGAGATCCAGACCGGCGTCGGCCGCACCGGCCACTGGTTCGCCCACCAGGCCGAGGAGGGCGTCGACCCGGACGTCGTCACCCTCGCCAAGGCACTCGGTGGCGGCCTGCCGATCGGCGCCGTCCTGGCCTTCGGCGACGCCGCCGAACTGCTCACCCCCGGCCAGCACGGCACCACCTTCGGCGGCAACCCGGTGGTCGCCGCCGCCGCCCTCGCGGTACTCGACACCATCGAGTCCGAGGGACTGCTGGAGCACGTCCGCAAGACCGGCGAGCGGCTGCGCCACGGCATCGAGGCGATCGGCGACCCGCTGGTCTCCCACGTGCGCGGCGCCGGACTGCTGCTCGGCATCGTGCTCACCGAACCGGTCTCCGCCCGGATCCAGGCCGCCGCCCAGCAGGCCGGCTTCCTGGTGAACGCCGCCGTCCCGGACGCCGTACGGCTCGCACCCCCGCTGGTGCTCACCGAGCAGGAGGCGGACGCCTTCCTCGCCGCCCTGCCGGGCATCCTCCGGTCGGTGCGCGAGAACGCCCCGGCCGATGCGAGCCGAGCGTAGTCCGGGAGAATAATCACATGACCGTTCCCCACTCCGGCCAACCCGCCGCCGGCCCGACGCCGCAGGTCCCCCAGACCCGCACCGCGCGCCACCGGCGGATCGTGGACCTGCTCACCCGCCAGCCCGTCCGCTCACAGAGCCAGCTCGCCAAGCTGCTCGCGGACGACGGGCTCGTGGTCACCCAGGCCACCCTCTCCCGGGACCTGGACGAGCTGGGCGCGGTCAAGATCCGCAACCGGGACGGCGCGCTCATCTACGCCGTCCCGGCCGAGGGCGGCGACCGCACGCCGCGCGCACCGATGGGCGAGTCGGCCAGCGAGGGCCGGATGGCCCGGCTGGCCGGCGAGCTCATGGTCTCCGCCACCGCCTCCGGCAACCTCGTCGTGCTGCGCACCCCGCCGGGCGCCGCCCAGTTCCTGGCGTCCGCGATCGACCAGGCCGAGGTGTTCGAGATCATCGGTACCATCGCCGGCGACGACACCGTCCTGCTGATCAGCCGCGACCCGTCCGGCGGTCAGGCGCTCGCCGACCACCTGATGCAGCTGGCCCAGGCCAAGGCCCAGTAGCCCTCCGGTGGGCCCGGACTCCGGGCCCACCGGGCCGCTTCGGCCCTTCCCGTGCCGCTTCGGCCCTTCCCGTGCCGCTCCGGCCCCGCCGCGCCGACCCGCGCCCCGCGCCGGAGCCGGCCCGTCCCCACCCCTTCCCCGCCCCCGCGCGCCCGCCCGACGGAGCCCGCGCAGCCCCGCGTCCCCGCACCCGTGTGCCGGGGTTTTGAGTTTCATACGGTGTAGTGCATACTTATGCCTATCGCCGTAAACCTGTTCGCACAGTTGTGAAGGAGAAAGCCGTGACCGAGCGCGTCGTACTCGCCTACTCGGGCGGTCTGGACACGTCCGTCTGCATCGGCTGGATCGCCGAGGAGACGGGCGCCGAGGTCATCGCCGTGGCCGTCGACGTCGGCCAGGGCGGCGAGGACCTGGACGTCATCCGCCAGCGCGCGCTGGACTGCGGTGCCGTCGAGGCCGAGGTCGCGGACGCCCGCGACGAGTTCGCCGACGAGTACTGCCTGCCGGCCATCAAGGCCAACGCCCTCTACCAGGGCGAGTACCCGCTGGTGTCCGCGCTGTCCCGGCCGGTCATCGTCAAGCACCTGGTCGCCGCCGCGCAGAAGCACGGCGCCACCACCGTCGCCCACGGCTGCACCGGCAAGGGCAACGACCAGGTCCGCTTCGAGGTCGGCATCAACTCGCTGGCCCCCGGCCTCAAGTGCATCGCCCCGGTCCGCGACTACGCGATGACCCGGGACAAGGCGATCGCCTTCGCCGAG
This sequence comes from Kitasatospora sp. NPDC058170, assembly GCF_042883905.1. NCBI lineage: Bacteria > Bacillati > Actinomycetota > Actinomycetes > Kitasatosporales > Streptomycetaceae > Kitasatospora > Kitasatospora sp. NPDC058170. The sequence goes on along the minus strand of NZ_JBHVUV010000033.1, from coordinate 91,314 downwards.
GCCAAGGGCCTGCCGATCGCCACCACCAAGAAGTCCCCGTACTCGATCGACCAGAACGTCTTCGGGCGGGCCGTCGAGACCGGCTTCCTGGAGGACATCTGGAACGCCCCGATCGAGGACGTCTACGAGTACACCCAGAACCCGGCCACCCAGCGCGAGGCCGACGAGGTCGTCATCACCTTCGACGCCGGCGTCCCGGTCGCCATCGACGGCCGCAAGGTCACCGTCCTGCAGGCCGTCGAGGAGCTCAACAGGCGGGCCGGGGCCCAGGGCGTCGGCCGCCTCGACATGGTCGAGGACCGGCTGGTCGGCATCAAGTCCCGGGAGATCTACGAGGCCCCCGGCGCGATCGCCCTGATCACCGCCCACCAGGCCCTGGAGAACGTCACCGTCGAGCGCGAGCTGGCCCGCTACAAGCGGCAGGTCGAGCAGCGCTGGGCCGAGCTGGTCTACGACGGCCTGTGGTTCTCCCCGCTCAAGCGGGCCCTGGACGGCTTCGTCAACGAGGCCAACCAGCACGTCAGCGGCGAGATCCGGATGGTCCTGCACGGCGGCCGGGCCGTCGTCAACGGCCGCCGGTCCGACCAGTCGCTGTACGACTTCAACCTCGCCACGTACGACACCGGCGACACCTTCGACCAGTCGATGTCCAAGGGCTTCATCGAGATCTTCGGGCTCTCCTCGAAGATCGCCGCCCGGCGCGACCTCGCCTGACAGGCCACCCTCCCCGGGCCCCGGCCGTCCGCACCCCGCGGCCGGGGCCACCCCCTCGGAACCCCTCCGAACCCCTCCCGAGTCACCCGCGTAAGGAGCCCAAGCGATGTCTGCCGACCAGAACGCCTCCGGTGGCGACGTCCGCCTGTGGGGCGCACGCTTCGCCGACGGTCCCTCCGAGGCGCTGGCCAAGCTCTCCGCCTCGGTGCACTTCGACTGGCGCCTCGCGCCGTACGACATCGCCGGCTCCAAGGCCCACGCCCGCGTCCTGCACAAGGCCGGCCTGCTGAGCGACGAGGAGCTCGCCGGGATGCTGGCCGGGCTCGACCGGCTGCTGGCCGACGTCGAGGCCGGCACCTTCACCGGCACGATCGCCGACGAGGACGTCCACACCGCGCTGGAGCGCGGCCTGCTGGAGCGGCTCGGCGCCGACCTCGGCGGCAAGCTGCGGGCCGGGCGCTCGCGCAACGACCAGATCGCCACGCTCTTCCGGATGTACCTGCGGGACCACGCGAGGATCATCGGCGGGCTGGTCCTCGACCTCCAGCACGCCCTGGTCGGCCTCGCCGAGGCGCACCCCGACACCGCCATGCCGGGCCGCACGCACCTCCAGCACGCGCAGCCCGTCCTGTTCGCCCACCACGTCCTCGCGCACGTGCAGGCCCTCGGCCGGGACGCCGAGCGGCTGCGCCAGTGGGACGTCCGCACGGCCGTCTCCCCGTACGGCTCCGGCGCGCTGGCCGGCTCCTCGCTCGGCCTGGACCCGCAGGCCGTGGCCGCCGAGCTCGGCTTCGAGCGGGGCTCGGTCGGCAACTCGATCGACGGCACCGCCTCGCGGGACTTCGTCGCCGAGTTCGCCTTCGTCACGGCGATGATCGGGATCAACCTCTCCCGGATCGCCGAGGAGGTGATCATCTGGAACACCAAGGAGTTCGGCTTCATCACGCTGCACGACGCCTTCTCCACCGGTTCCTCGATCATGCCGCAGAAGAAGAACCCGGACATCGCCGAGCTCGCCCGGGGCAAGTCCGGCCGCCTGATCGGCAACCTGACCGGCCTGCTGGCGACGCTCAAGGCCCTGCCGCTCGCCTACAACCGGGACCTCCAGGAGGACAAGGAGCCGGTCTTCGACTCCTGCGACACCCTGGAGGTGCTGCTGCCGGCCTTCACCGGCATGATGGCCACCCTCACCGTGCACCGGGAGCGGCTGGAGGAGCTGGCCCCGGCGGGCTTCTCGCTCGCCACCGACATCGCCGAGTGGCTGGTCAAGCAGGGCGTGCCGTTCCGGGTCGCGCACGAGGTGGCCGGCGCCTGCGTGAAGGTCTGCGAGCAGCAGGGCATCGAGCTGGGCGACCTGACGGACGCGCAGTTCGCCGGGATCTCCCCGCACCTGACCCCCGAGGTCCGCTCGGTGCTCAGCGTCCACGGCGCGATCGCCTCGCGCAGCGGGCGCGGCGGCACGGCCCCCTCGGCCGTCGCCGTCCAGCTCGGCGAGGTGAAGGCGGACCTGGCGGCCCAGCAGGAGTGGATCCAGGGCTGACCCCGCAGCGCGGGGGAGGGGGCGTGGCGGGTTGACCGCCGCGCCCCTTTCGCGTGCTCCGGCCCCGGCGGCCGTGACCGGTCCGCCCCGGGCCGAGTCATTCACCGTATGTGCACCAACCTTCCCCACGCCCCCTCCGCCGAGGAGCAGGTGTTCGCCGAGCGCCGCCGCCGGGTCGTCCGCGAGGCGGTGGCGGCGCTGCCCGGCCGCTGCCCGCAACTGGTCGCGGCCCTCGCCGAGGACCCGCCGCCGAGCTACCGCGAGCTCTCCGTCCGCCTCGGCATGCCGCACGGCTCCATCGGCCCCACCCGCTCCCGCTGCCTCGCCTGTCTGCGCACCCTGCTGCACGCCGAACGCCACCTGTGACCTCGTCGCCCGGCCGGACGCGACGCCCGCCACCCGCGCCCGACCCGCCCCGGCCGCCCGACGTGACCCTCGCCACGTCGGGCGGCCGGGAGGTTGAGAGCAGCTGACACGCGGGTAGAGCGGTGGCGAACGTAGCTCTTGACGACGGCGCGATCGCTTGGATACTGAGCGTGAGCGCGTCGCCGGTGTCGCTGGCCCGACCAGGGCCCTGCGGCTGGTACGTTCGTGCGCCACCCCCGGTCAGGGCAGATCCCCGGCCGGGACATCTCCGGCAGGGCATCCGGTGCGGCACCCTCACGTTTGCGCGCCGGGCACGACGATGGGGAGGCCCCAGCACATGGGCATGAGCGTGATCATCGCGGCGGCGGACGCCGAGGACGCGGAACAGATCCTCAAACTCCAGTACCTCGGCTACCAGAGCGAGGCCGAGCTGTACGGCGACTGGACCCTGGAGCCGCTGACGCAGACCCTGGAGAGCCTGCGCGACGAGCTGACCGAGCAGCACTTCCTGGTCGCCCGCCTCGGCGGCGAGGTGGTCGGCAGTGTCCGCGGCCAGGTCGGCCCGGACGGCATCGGCCGGATAGGGCGTCTGGTGGTCCACCCCCGGATGCAGCGGCACGGCCTCGGCGGACGCCTGCTGGAGGCGCTGGAGCGCCGCCTCGCCGAGGGCGACGGCCCGCTGAGCGCCTACCGCCTGTTCACCGGTCACCGCAGCCTCGGCAACCTGCGCCTCTACACCCGCCAGGGCTACCGCCAGACCGCCGTCGAACAGGTCGACGGCCGGCTCACCCTGGTCCATCTGGAGAAGCCCGTCGTGGCCCGCCTCGCCGCCACCGCCTGAGCCCCGCCAAGCCCCCCGCCGCACCCGGCGCCGCCACCATTCGGACCTCTGGTGGCGGCGCCGAGTCGCATCGCCGCAGGTCACAGCGGTAGCCGTCCGCATTGCGGACGCCCGGTCCAAATAATTGGGACGGGATCGATCGATCTGATTTACTGGCTCACATGACTGCGACGACGAAATGGACCCCCACCGGCACCCTGCCGGCAGGTGAGCGCGCCATGTGTCGTCGAATGTGTCACCGCTGAGGGCCACTGTTCCCCCCGGCCTCCCGCTGGGGACGCCCCCGCTCGCGCCCCGAAGCGAGACCCAGGCCGCTCCCGCCCGTGTGAGCGCGCCCCCCTGCCGCCGCTGAGAAGCCGCCCCGTCCGCCTGCCCACCCGCAGGCGGTCGGCCTTCCCCTGATGACTCGTAAGGGCCACGCCGTCGCGCGGCCCGGCCGCCCAGCGGCGACGATCAAGGGGTGGCAGGTCCGGACCCCCCTGGCGCAACGCCGCCCACGTCGCCGACCGCAACCCGGTCCGGCGGCCGAACGCCGTCCGCCCCCGACCCACGGAAGCAGCTGTGATCACCACCACGGACCTCACGAAGGTCTACCGCTCCCGCGGCCGCGAGGTGACCGCCCTCGCCGGCGTCGACCTGCACGTCCGCCCCGGAGAGGTCTACGGAGTCGTCGGCACCAGCGGCGCCGGCAAGTCCACCCTCATCCGCTGCGTCAACATGCTGGAGCGCCCCAGCTCCGGCACGGTCACCGTGGACGGCCTTGAGCTCACCTCGCTCGCCGGCGGCGAGAACCGGGCCGGCCGCGAGCTGCGCGAGGCCCGCCGCCGCATCGGCATGGTCTTCCAGCACTTCAACCTGCTGGCCTCCCGCACCGTCCAGCAGAACGTCGAGCTCCCACTGGAGATCATCGGCCTGGACCGCACCGAGCGCCGCCGCCGGGCCGCCGAACTGCTCGACCTGGTCGGCCTCGCCGACAAGGCCCGCAGCTACCCCGGCCAGCTCTCCGGCGGCCAGAAGCAGCGCGTCGGCATCGCCCGCGCCCTCGCCGGCGACCCCAAGGTGCTGCTCTCCGACGAGGCCACCTCCGCGCTCGACCCCGAGACCACCCGCTCCATCCTCAAGCTGCTGCGCGACCTCAACCAGCAGCTCGGCCTCACCGTGCTGCTGATCACCCACGAGATGGACGTCATCAAGTCCGTCTGCGACTCCGCCGCCCTGATGCGCGGCGGCAAGGTGGTCGAGTCCGGCGAACTGACCGACCTGCTCGCCAAGCCCGGCTCCGAACTCGCCCGCGAGCTCTTCCCGCTCAGCGAGTTCGCCTCCGGCCACCCCGGCAGGACCGTCCTGGAGATCACCTTCCAGGGCGACACCTCCGCCCAGCCGTTCGTCTCGCAGCTCGCCCGCACCTACCAGATCGACATCAACATCCTCGGCGCCGCCGTCGAGACCATCGCCGGCCGCATGGTCGGCCGGATGCGGGTCGAGCTCCCCGGCACCCGGGCGGACAACGTGGTGCCGATCGGCTTCCTGCGCGAGCAGGGCCTGCAGGTGGACGTGCTCGACACGGTGAACGGAGCGGCGGCATGACCTGGGACCAGATGCAGGAACTGATGTGGCCCGCCACCTGGGAGACCCTCCAGATGGTCGGCGTCTCCACCGTCGTCACCGTACTGCTCGGCCTGCCGCTCGGCGTGCTGCTGGTACTCACCGACAAGGGCGGCCTGCTGGCGAACCGGCCGGTCAACAAGGTGCTCGGCGCCGTGGTGAACATCGCCCGCTCGGTGCCGTTCATCATCCTGATGATCGCCCTGATCTCCTTCACCCGCTGGCTGGTCGGCACCTCCATCGGCTGGGAGGCCGCGACCGTGCCGCTCACCATCGGTGCGATCCCCTTCTTCGCCCGGCTCGTCGAGACCTCCGTCCGCGAGGTCGACCGCGGCCTGATCGAGGCCCTCCAGGCGATGGGCGCCTCCACCTGGACCATCGTCCGCAAGGCACTGCTGCCCGAGGCCCTGCCCGCCCTCGCAGCCTCCGTCACCACCACGATCATCACGCTGATCAGCTACTCCGCGATGGCCGGCGTGGTCGGCGGCGGCGGCCTCGGCACCCTCGCGGTCAACTACGGCTACTACCGCTTCGAGACCGGCTTCATGTGGATCATCGTCGCGGAGCTGGTGATCATCGTGACCATCGTCCAACTGCTCGGCGACTACACCGTCCGCCGACTTGCCAACCGCGGCCGCACCGGCGGCCGGTCGCGACTGCTCGGCCCGCGCGGCGGCACCCCCGCCGCCCCGGCCACCCCCTCCGGCGAGGACCTCGTCGCCCCCTGAGACCACCCGACGTCCGCACCTGGACGCGGCTCCCCGTATCACGCAGAAAGGCACTTTTCGTGCGCAACGCCCTGAAGTTCACCAGCATCCTCGCCACCGCCGGCATCGCCCTCTCGCTCGCCGCCTGCGGCAGCTCCGGGTCCTCCGGGTCCTCCGACCCGAACGCCCCGCTGACCGTCGTCGCCAGCCCCACCCCGCACGGCCAGATCCTCAAGTTCGTCAAGGACAACCTGGCGGAGAAGGCCGGCCTCAAGCTCACCATCAAGGAGGTCACCGACTACGTGACCCCCAACACCGCGGTGCAGGACGGCTCGGCCGACGCGAACTACTTCCAGCACGTCCCGTACCTGGAGGACTTCAACAAGAAGCACGGCACCCAGATCGTCTCGGTCGAGCCGGTCCACCTGGAGCCGCTGGGCGTCTACTCGAAGAAGATCAAGGCCATCGGCGACCTCGCCAACGGCTCCACCGTCGGCCTGCCCAACGACGCCACCAACGAGGGCCGCGCGCTCAAGCTGCTCGCCGACAACAACCTGATCACTCTCAAGGCCGGCGTCGGCACCGCCGCCACCCCCGCCGACGTCACCGCCAACCCGAAGAACCTCAAGTGGAAGGAGCTGGAGGCCGCCCAGCTGCCCCGCTCCATCGACGACCTCGACGTCGCCGTGATCAACGGCAACTACGCCCTCGACGCCGGCCTCAAGCCGGCCGGCGACTCCCTGCTGCTGGAGAAGGCCGAGGGCAACCCCTACGCCAACATCCTCGCCGTCAAGCAGGGCAAGGACAACGACCCGCGGGTCAAGAAGCTCGCCGAGCTCCTCCACTCCGCCGAGGTGAAGAAGTACATCGACGACACCTTCAAGGGCTCCGTCATCCCCGCCTTCTGAGCCACCCCGCCTGCCCCCGACCGGGCCCCCGCCGCATCCCGGCGGGGGCCCGGTCGGGCAGTATGCAGGTAGTGACACCCTGACAGGCCGAGTTCTGACGTACCGTCGTGCGGGCCGTGCACCGCGTCACACCCGGGCACCGGCGAGGCGTACGGTGTGTCCACGACCCGGCGAGGAGAGACGGCATGGCAGCGAGCTTCCCCGAGACCGCCATCAGCACCGAACGGCTGCTGCTGCGCCCCCTTGCGGAGGACGACGCCCCCGGCCTGGCCGCCATGATGGCCGACGAACTGGTCCTGGCCTGGACGGATCTCCCGCACCCCTTCACCGAGGGCTACGCCGCCGAGCTCGCCCGCACCCTCGCCCCCGCCCACCGGCTGGCCGGCCGCGGCATCGTCTTCGCCGTCACCGAGCACCTCACCCAGCGCCTGGTCGGACTGGTCGAACTGCGCAACACCGAGTGGCGGCTGCGCTCCACCGAGATCGCCTACGTCACCGCCACCTGGGCCCGCGGCGAGGGCTACGCCCCGGAGGCCGTCCTCGGCGTCGCCCAGTGGCTCTTCGAGGACCGCGGCTTCCTGCGCCTGGAGATGCGCACCGCCGCCGGGAACACCGCCGCCCAGCAGGTCGCCCAGAAGATCGGCGGCATCAGCGAGGGCGTGCTGCGCAGCGCCTGGATAGTGCGAGGCGAGTCCGGCGAGTCCGGTCCGCCGACCGCGGGGGCGCCGTCCGGCTCCCGGGGCGGGGAGGAGAGCCGCAGCGACGTCATCCTGTGGAGCCTGCTCCCCGAGGACATGGAGGCCCCGGCCGAGGCCGAGTCCGGCTGGCACGGCGACGACCGGTACGTGCTGCGCGACTGACCCCCGGTCCGCCCGGTCCGCCCTGCCCCGCTCCGTACTGCCCGCCGTGCCCCGCCCTCTCCTCCCGGAACGCCGCGGTCGGCCGGGTGCGTGGCGGACATGTGTACGAGTTGTCGGCGCAACGGGGATCACACCCGGTAGCCTCTGGACGGCGCCCCACACCGGCGCGGAGAACCGGCGCGGACGAGCGCACCGAGGCGAGGGAGAACGGCCGCAGATGGCTGACCGGATCACGGTCATCGGGTGGGACGGCACACCACTGACCGAGGCCGCCGGCGCGGCCCTCGCCGCAGCGACCCTGGTGGCCGGCGCCCCCTACCAGCTGAACGCCCTCCCGGTGCCGCCCGGCGCCGAACGGATCGTCCTCGGCAACATCCAGCTCGCCGCCCGCCGGATCGCCGCACACCGCGGCGCCGCCGTCGTCGTCGCCGAGGGGGACCCGGGCTTCTTCGGGGTCGTCCGCACGCTGCGCCGCCCCGAGTACGGCCTCGAACTGGAGGTCCTGCCGGCCGTCTCCTCGGTCGCCGCCGCCTTCGCCCGGGCCGGAATGCCCTGGGAGGACGCCCAGGTGGCCAGCGCCCACGGCGGACGGCTGCGCCGCGCGGCCAACATCTGCCGGGCCAACCCCAAGGTCGCGGTGCTGACCGCGCCCGGGGCCGGGCCCGCCGAACTCGCGCTGATGCTGCGCGGGGTGCACCGCACCTTCGTGGTCTGCGAGGCCCTCGGCACCTCCGAGGAGGACGTCACCGTCCTCACCTCGGACCGGGTCGCCGACCACGTCTGGCGCGACCCGAACGTGGTGCTGGTGATCGGCGGCAACAGCGGCGGCCCGCAGCCGGGCGCGAACGGCGAGGCCGCCGGCTGGCTGGCCGGGCGTCCGATCGGCTTCCCCGGCGCGGAGCGCGGCTGGGCGCTCCCCGGCGACGCCTACACGGGCGCCGGGCGCGCGGCGGACGGGCCCGGCGCATCGGAGGCGCTCCCCGCGCACGTCCGCGCGCTGGTGCTGGCCCGTCTGGGCGCCCGTCCGGGGGACCTGGTCTGGTCGGTCGGCGCGGGCAGCGGCGCCCTCGCCATTGAGGCCGCCCGGTTCGGCGCGGCCGTGGTGGCGGTGGAGGCGGACAGCTCGGCCTGTGCCCGGCTGACCGTCAACGCGCGCCGGTACGGCGTCGAGGTGGAGACCGTCCACGGCCGCGGTCCGGAGGTGCTGGGCGGGCTGCCGGAGCCGGACGCGGCCGTGGTCGAGGCCGGCGGACCGGAGGTGGTGCGCGCGGTACTGGCCCGCCGCCCCGAGCGGTTCGTGGCGGTGGCCGGGACCCTCGCGGAGGCGGAGGAGTTCCGCCGGGCGATCACCGGGGCCGGCTACCGGGCGGACGGTGCCCTGCTGCAGTCGGCGCCGCTGAGCGCGACCGGCGGCGGGGGGCTGCGGTTCGGCGCGGGGGAGCCGGGCGTGCTCCTGCTCTGGGGTGAGCAGATCGTGTGAAGACGGTGCGCCGTCGGCGCCGGGCCGGGCATGCTTCCAAGCGCTCGCGAAGCGTCCGCCGTGAGGCGGTTCCCGGGCCTCGTGGGTCGCTTCGTGGCCGATTCCCGGGCTTGGTGAGCCGCTTCGTGACCGCTTCCTGGGCGTCCGGTGACTGTTCGGTGGGCTTTCGGCGCGCCGCCGGGCCCCGGCACCGGGTCCCCGCCCCGCGCCCTCGTGCGGTGATCCAGGTCGCATCCGGACACCGATTCGAGAGGTGACAGTGCCGGGCCGGTAGTGTGGCGTCCTGGGCGGCTGCGGCGGCCGGTGACCTGCCCGATCCAGTCGGTTTGTCGCCTTTTTGACGTGCTGCAACCCGGCGTGGCTCGGAGTGTGGGCAATTCGACGGGCCGCGTGCCGGACCTGGAGAATGCCGTAGGGTCCGGTGCGGTCGTGCCGGTTGCCCCGGGTTGTCGTTGTTTCAGATGGCGCGCCGACCTGACGGGTGGCGCGCGGGCCGGGGTGCCGCAGCGCGCCGGAAGGACTTCGGCCGCAGCGCCCCGGCGCGGCGGCCGCGTGTGATTGAGGGGCGGGCCGGTGCAGGCCCGGCCCGTGCGGATGGGCGCTGCGGTCGGTGATCGCGTCGCCAAGGACGCGGCAGCGGCCTGGAAGGAGCATTGACATGACCGATGGCGGCCACGTCCCGAACGAGGGACTGCCGGAGCACCTGCTCGCCGGGCCCGACCCGCTCGGCGGCCCGGAGGGCGTCGCGGTATCCGTCGCACCCGTGCAGGGCATCGCGACGGACGGCGGTGTCGTCCCGAACCCCGCGGTGCCGGGGGCGGGGCTGCCGGGCGCGATGGCGCCGGGCGCTGCCGTGATCCCGCCGCAGGGCGTCGGCGTCGCGGGGCAGGCCCCCGGGTTCGGCGTGCCGGTTGCCGGTGTCCCCGGGGAGGGCTGGCCCGCCGAGGGTGCCGCGACGCGCCCCGCCTTCCACTTCCTGGACCAGCCCGACCAGCCGGACCTGCTCGACGAGGACGACGACGTCCTGCTGATGCCCGGTCCGCAGGGCTCCTGGGGCGAGCCGCTCGCCTCCGCCGCCGAGCCGGACGCCGTCGCGCAGTACGGCGACGGGCAGCAGGCCGAGGCGGGCGCGCCGGGGATCCCGGTCGACCCCTCCTGGCCGCCGCTGGAGCCGCCGGTGCTCGGCGCCGCCGACCCGGCCGCGCAGCAGGCCCAGGCCTTTGCGCAGGCCCCGGTCCAGCCGCAGGCCGTCCAGAACCCGCTGCAGGCGACGGGCCAGGACGCGCTGACGGCCGCTCAGCCGCCGCGCCGGCCGCTGCACGCCGGCCCGCCGATCCCGGACCCGTCGCTGATGACCGGCCACGTCCCGGTCCGCTCGCTCGCCGACCGCGGGCCGTCGCAGGGCGCCACGCCCGCGCACGGCATCCCGGTCGTCACCCCCGTCGTCGGGCAGCCCGAGCCGCAGCTCGTCGCGCCGACGGCCGTGCCGGCGGCCTCGCCGGTGCAGGCGCCGCAGGCTGTTCCGGTCGAGTCGGGTCAGCTCGCCCAGCCTGTTCAGCCCGCCCAGTCCGTTCAGCCGGCCCAGGACGCGCAGCAGCTTCCGCAGTCGGCCGAGGCCCCGCAGGCCCTCGTCGCCGAGCCGGTCGCCGAGCCCGTGGTGACCGCCGAGCCGGTCGCCGTCGAGCCGGTCGTGCCGGGTGTGGCCGAGGTGCCGGTCGAGGTTCACGCCGAGGTCCAGGCGGAGCCGGCCGTCGAGGCCGTACCCGTCGAGGCCCCGGTGCCCGTGGTGGACCAGGCTTCGCCGGTCGAGCAGGCGCCGCAGGCCGATGCGGTCGTCCAGCCGGCTCCCGCCGACGCGCCCGCGCCCAGCGAGCCGAGCTCCCTCGCCACCGCCACCGCCGTCACCGAGGCCGGTGAGCCCGGCGCTGCCGCCCAGCCCGAGCAGCAGCCGGCCACCCCGGCCGGTCAGCCCCGGCGTATCTCCGCCTTCCTCGCCGCACCCACCCCGCACGGCCTTCCGCAGGTCGAGCCCGAGTCGGCCGCGCCGCAGCAGCCCGCGCCCATAGCGACCGCGGAGCAGCCCGAGGCACCGACCGCCGAGCAGGCACAGCCTGTCGAGGTGGCACAGCATGCCGACCCGGCGCAGGATGCCGCCCTGGCGCAGCCTGCCACCGAGGCAGACCATGCCACCGTGGCAGAGGACGTCGCAGTGGCAGGGCACGCCACCGAGGCACAGCCTGCCGACCAGGCACCCGATGCCGCCGACACGTCGGACACCGTTCCTGTCGTCGAGGCAGGGACCGCCGCGGAGACCGCCGTCGGCACCGGCGAGATGCCCTCGGGCCAGGCCGTGACCGCCCCGGAGACCGAGCAGCCGCAGGAGACCGCCGTGCAGGAGGCCGACGCGACCGCTGAGCCCGCCGTGGAGCCCGAGCCGACCGCCGATCCCGGTACCGCGCCCGAGGCCGCCGCCGAGACGGACCCCACCCCGGACACCGCCGCCCCGGCGACCGAAGCGCAGACGGAGACCGAGATCGAGGCCGAGATCGACGCCGCGAACGAGGCCGCGTCCATCGCCCCGGCCGAGGCAGGCACCGGCGGACCCACCGAGGAACCCGCCCCGGAGGAGCCCGCCGAGGAGCTCGTCGAGGAGCCCGCCGTACCGCGCGGCCCGGCCGCCCCCGGCTACGACGAGAGCGGCCGCGACGCCGTTCACCAGGTCATCCGCGAGCGCCGCGACATCCGCAACGGCTTCCGCCCGGACGCGATCCCGCACGAGGTGCTGATCCGCGTCCTGGAGGCCGCCCACACCGCCCCCAGCGTCGGCTACTCCCAGCCGTGGGACTTCGTGGTGATCCGCTCGGCCAAGACCCGCCGCAAGATGCACGAACTCGCCGAGCGCCAGCGCGAGGCGTTCGCGGACTCGCTGCCCAAGGGCCGGGCCAAGCAGTTCAAGGAAATCAAGATCGAGGCCATCCTCGAGACGCCCGTCAACATCGTGGTGACCGCCGACCGCACCCGCGGCGGCCGCCACACCCTGGGCCGGCACACCCAGCCCCAGATGGCCCCGTACTCGGCCGCCCTCGCCGTCGAGAACCTCTGGCTGGCCGCCCGCGCCGAGGGCCTCGGCGTCGGCTGGGTGAGCTTCTTCGACGAGGACGAGATGGTCCGCGAGCTCGGCCTGCCCGAGCACCTGGAGGTCGTCGCCTACCTCTGCGTCGGCTACGTCGACGCCTTCCCGGACGAGCCCGAGCTCCAGCAGCAGGGCTGGGCCAAGAAGCGCCCGCTCTCCTGGGTCGTCCACGAGGAGCAGTACGGCAACCGCGCACTGCCCGGCGAGGAGCCGCACAGCCTGCTCGCCGACACCCTGCGCGGCATCCGCCCGCTGGACGCCAAGGCCCTCGGCGAGGCCTGGGACCGCCAGAAGCGGATGACCAAGCCTGCCGGCTCCCTCGGCATGCTGGAGATCATCTCCGCCCAGCTGTCCGGCCTCTCCCGCAAGTGCCCGCCGCCGATCCCCGAGCCCGCCTGCGTGGCGATCTTCGCGGGCGACCACGGCGTGCACGCCCAGGGCGTCAGCCCCTGGCCGCAGGAGGTCACCGCCCAGATGGTCGGCAACTTCCTGGCCGGGGGAGCGGTGGTCAACGCCTTCGCCAAGCAGATCGGCACCGAGGTCTGCGTGGTCGACGTGGGCGTCGCCTCCGAGCTGCCCGACGCGATCCAGCAGGGCCGCACCACCGGCCTGCTGCCGCGCAAGGTGAAGCCCGGCACCGACGACATGACCCAGGGCCCGGCGATGAGCCGCGAAGAGGCCCTCAAGGCCATCGAGGTCGGCATCGAGACCGCCCGCGACCTGGTCGCGGCCGGAAACAAGGCCCTGGTCACCGGCGACATGGGCATCGCCAACACCACCGCCTCGGCCGCCCTGATCTCGGTCTTCACGGGCCTGGACCCGGCCGAGGTCACCGGCCGCGGCACCGGCATCGACGACGAGACCCACGCCCGCAAGGTCGAGGTGATCCGCGCCGCCCTGGCCCTGCACCAGCCGGACCCGAGCGACCCGATCGGCGTCCTCGCCGCCATCGGCGGCCTGGAGCACGCGGCCATCGCCGGCTTCCTGTTGGGCGCCGCCTCGCTGCGCACCCCGGTCATCCTGGACGGCGTCATCGCCGGTTCGGCCGCGCTGGCCGCCAAGGCGATCGCCCCCGAGGTGCTGGCCGCCTGCATCGCCGGGCACCGCTCCGCCGAGCCCGGCCACCAGGCCGCGCTGGCCAAGCTCGGACTGCGCCCGCTGATCGACCTGGACCTGCGGCTCGGGGAGGGCACCGGCGCCCTGCTGGCCCTCCCGCTGGTGCAGAGTGCGGCCCGTGCGATGCACGATGTAGCCACGTTCGACTCCGCCGGGGTCACCGAGAAGGCCTGACGCACGTCGTCACCGCTCCGTGTACCGGCCCGAGGGCGCGCCGGTACGCGGAGCGGTGTCGCGCCGTACCCCCACCACCCTCACCCCCGATCCAGGAGCACCGCCCATGACCGCGCCCACTCCTCACCCCAGCACCGAGGGCCGCACCCCGTACCCGGTCGGCCTGCTGCTCGCCGGCCGCCGCGTGGTCGTGATCGGCGGCGGCCACGTCGCCCAGCGGCGACTGCCGGCCCTGCTCGCCACCGGTGCGGACGTGCACCTGATATCCCCCGCGACCACCCCCGCCGTCCAGGCCATGGCCGACGCGGGCGAGCTGACCTGGCACGAGCGCCGCTACCAGGACGGCGACCTCGCCGAGGCCTGGTACGCGCTGGTCGCCACCGACGACCCGGCCGTCAACACGGCGGTCAGCGCCGAGGCCGAGCGGGAGCGGGTGTTCTGCGCCCGCAGCGACGACGCGGCGGCCGCCACCGCGTGGACCCCGGCCAGCGGCCGGGACGCGGGCGCCACCGTGGCCGTCCTCACCGGGGACCCGCGGCACTCCGCCGCCCTGCGCGACTCCATCGTGGACGGCCTGCGGGACGGTTCGCTGGCCGCCCGCCAGTTCCGCTCGCACGGCGCGGGCGTCGCCCTGGTCGGCGGCGGCCCGGGCGACCCGGACCTGATCACCGTGCGCGGCCGCCGCCTGCTCGCGGACGCGGACGTGGTGGTCGCCGACCGCCTCGCCCCGCGCGAGCTGCTGGCCGAGCTGCCGGAGCACGTCGAGGTGATCGACGCGTCCAAGATCCCGTACGGGCGGTTCATGGCCCAGGAGGCGATCAACCGCACGCTGATCGAGCACGCCAAGGCGGGCAGGTTCGTGGTCCGGCTCAAGGGCGGGGACCCGTACGTGTTCGGGCGCGGCGGCGAGGAGCTGCTGGCCTGCGTCGAGGCGGGGCTGCCGGTCACCGTGGTGCCGGGCATCTCCAGCTCGATCAGCGTCCCGGCGGCGGTCGGTGTCCCGGTCACCCACCGGGGCATGACCCACGAGTTCACCGTGATCTCCGGCCACGTCGGCCCGGACGACGAGCGTTCGCTGACCAACTGGGAGGCCGCCGCGCGGATGAACGGCACGCTGGTGCTGCTGATGGCCGTGGACAAGATCGGTGCGATCGCGGCCAAGCTGATCGAGTGCGGCCGCCCGGCCGACACCCCGGTCGCCGTCGTCCAGGAGGGCACCACCGCCGCCCAGCGCCGGGTCGACGCCACCCTCGACACCGTCGCCGCCACGGTCGCCGCCGAACAGATCAAGCCCCCCGCCGTCATCGTCATCGGCGACGTGGTCAACGTCCTCGCCCCTGCTTTCCCCGCCTTCCCTCCTGCCTGACCCTTCTTGCCCACAGCCCACCCCGCCCGGCACGCCTGGCGGGGTGGGCTGGCACGCCTGGCACGCCTGGCACGCCCACCCCGCCTGGCACGCCTGGCACGCATCCTGCACTTTGCAAAGACAAACTTTGCAAAGTGCAGGATGCAGGAGGCCCCGCCCCCGATGCGATGGAAGCGGCCCGGATCCGTTCGGGCTGTTTGCAAAGTGCGACTTTGCAAACAGCCCGGCGTAGGAGCCAGCCCGCCCGGAGTGGGGAGTGGGGCCCCCCCGCCTGCCCCAGGCCCCCCGCCCCGCCGGGCCCGCGCGGCGGCCGCCGGCACCGGCGCGGGGGGGGCGGGCGCAGCCGC
>NZ_JBHVUV010000033.1:0-76147 GCF_042883905.1 Kitasatospora sp. NPDC058170 | reverse complement strand
GTTTTGTCCGGGCCCCGTTGCTTTTGGGGTTTTTAGAATCGTGCTTTTTTTAAAACCGCCGGGCGTGGCACCCCGCCCGCCGGGTGTGGTATGTCGGCCCGCCCGACTTCCCACTCCGCCATCCACCCCCACCCCCCGACCCCCTCACCCTCACTCCAACGGCTGTTCGGTCCAGATCACCTTCCCGGTGGCCGTGTACCGCGTGCCCCACCGGTCCGCGAACTGTGCGACCAGGAACAGCCCACGGCCGCCCTCGTCCATCGTCGCCGCGTACTTCAGGTGCGGTGAGGTGCTGCTGGTGTCGGACACCTCGCAGATCAGCGCGCGGTCGCGCAGCAGCCGCACCCGGATCGGCCCGGTCCCGTACCGGATCGCATTGGTCACCAGCTCGCTCAGGATCAGCTCGGTCACGAACGCCGCCTCGTCCAGCCCCCACAACGCCAGCCGCTCCGCCACCGCCGCCCGCACCCCGCCCACCGCCGCCGGGTCGGACGGCACGTCCCACTCCGCCACCTGGTCCGCCGCCAGCACCCGCGTCCGCGCCACCAGCAACGCGATGTCGTCCTGCGGATGCGCCGGAAGCAGCGCGCCCAGCACATCCGCGCAGGTCTGCTCCGGCGTCCGCTCCGGCCCGGCCAACGCCGCCCGCAGCCGCTCCAACCCCTCGTCGATGTCCCGCTGCCGGTCCTCCACCAGCCCGTCCGTGTACAGCACCAGCCGACTGCCCTCCGCCACCTCCAGCTCCACCGTCTCGAACGGCAGCACCGCCAGCCCCAGCGGCGGCCCGGTCGCCAGCTCCGGGAACTCCACCCGCCCGTCCGGGGACACCAGCGCCGGCGGCGGATGCCCCGCACTGGCCAGCGTGCACCGCCGCGACACCGGGTCGTAGATCGCGTACAGGCACGTCGCGCCGGTCAGCGCGGAGTCGCCACCGGTCGCCGACTCCTCCTGGTCGAGCCGGTTCACCAGGTCGTCCAGATGCCCCAGCAGCTCGTTCGGCGGCAGGTCCAGCGTCGAGAAGTTGTGGATCGCCGTCCGCAGCCGCCCCATCGTCGCCGCCGCGTGCAGACCGTGCCCGACCACGTCCCCGACCACCAGTGCCACCCGCGCCCCCGGCAGCGGGATCACGTCGAACCAGTCCCCGCCCACCCCCGCCTGCGCCGGCAGGTACCGGTGCGCCACCTCCAGCGCGTTCTGCATCGGCAGGCTGCGCGGCAGCAGACTGTGCTGCAGCGTCACCGCCATCGCATGCTCCCGGGTGTACCGGCGGGCGTTGTCGATGCAGACGGCGGCATGCGAGACCAGCTCCTCGGCCAGCGCCAGGTCGTCCTCCTCGAACGGCTCCTGCCGATCGGCCCGCCAGAACCGCACCACCCCCAGCAGCACCCCGCGGGCCCGCAGCGGCACCCGAACCAGTGAGTGCACCCCGTACTCCAGCGCCTGTGCGGCCCGCTCCGGGTCCTGCAGCCGCCAGTCCTCGGCCTCCGCCAGCCGCGGCTCGATCGCCGGCAGCCCGCTGTCCAGCGTCCCGGCCAGCGGCGAGGTCGGAACCACCTCCAGCACGGTGCCCACCGGGTAGAACGGCGAGTCGTCCCGCACAGCGCTGAACGCCGCCCGGCGCATCCTCCCCAGCGCCGTCCCCGGCGGGGGCTCCTCGCCCTCCAGGACCTGCTCGGCCAGGTCCACACTCACGAAGTCCGCGAACCGCGGCACCGCGACCTGCGCCAGTTCCTCCGCCGTCCGCGTCACATCCAGCGAACTGCCCACCGTCACCCCGGCGTCGTACAGCAGCCGCAGCCGCCGCTGCGCCACCTCCGCCCGGCCGGACAGCGCCAGCAGCTCGGTGGAGTCCCGCAGGGTGGCCACACAGCCCGGCGGGCCGCCGTCCCGGTCGGTCAGCCGGACGTTGACGGCGAGCAGCCGCTCGCCGGCCAGCACCACCTCGTCGGTGACCGGCCGGTTGGCCGTCAGCAGTTCCTCCGGTGCCTGGTCCAGCCCCAGCTCCGCCACCGGACGCCCCTCGGCGTCCGCGGGCAGGTCCAGCAGCCTGCGCGCCTCGTCGTTGCAGAGCAGCAGCACCCCGTCACCGCCGACGATCAGCACCCCTTCGCGCACCGCGTGCAGCACCGCCGCGTGGTGCTCGTACATCCGGGTCATCTCGGCCGGGCCGAGCCCGTGCGTCTGGCGGCGCAGCCGCCGGCTGATCAGCGCCGTCCCGCAGGTGGCCAGGCCCAGTGCGAACGCGGCGGCGCCCAGCACCATCGGCAGCTGCCGCTCGCTCGCGCTGCTCACGTTGGCGATCGTGATCCCCGCCGAGACCATGCCGACCACCGAGCCGTCCGGCGCGGGCACCGGCACGACCGCCTGGACCAGCGGCCCGATGGTGCCGTTGACCCGCTCGGTCACCACCTGCCCGTTGAGCGCGGGCAGGTAGTCGCCGACGAACTTGTGGCCGATCCGGGCCGGGTTCGGGTGGGTGTACCGGATGCCGTCGGTGTTCAGCACGACGATGAAGTCCACGCCCGAGGCCACCCGGGCGTCCTCCGCCTTCGGCTGCAGGAGGGCCGTCGGGTCCGGCGAGCGGAGTGCCGCGACGATGCCGGGGGAGTTGGCGAAGGTCTGCGCGACCGCCACCGACCGGTTGCGGGCCTCCTGCGCGGCGTCGTTGCGGGACTGCACCACCAGCGCCACCGCGGCCGATGCCACCAGCAGCAGCACCACGAGCACCTGCAGCGCGAACACCTGACCGGCCACGGACCGGCGCATCGCCGACCCCGGCCGCGCTGCTCGCGGCTGCTGGTGCCGACCGTATGGGCGCCCACCGGCGGAGCCGGCGGCACCGGTGGATCGGGAGGAGGCGGTGGAACCGGAAGCACCAGAGGCCGACGGAGCCCAAGATCGGCCCGGAAAACGGGCCATACTGCATATTTGCACTCCGGCAGCCGCACGGCCAGGCTAAGCGATCCCGACCGTCGGCCGTTTGGCCTTCACCACCCCGACTTGGCAAGATCGCAGGGTGTCCGAACCCAGCACCGTCACCGACCCCGCAGACCCGCGCCTCGGCGACTACACCGGCCTGACCGACGTCGAACTCCGCCGCCGCCGCGAGCCCGCCGAGGGCCTGTTCATCGCCGAAGGCGAGAAGGTCATCCGCCGCGCACTCGCCGCCGGCTACCGGATGCGGTCGATGCTGCTGACGGCGAAGTGGCTGGACGTGATGGCCGACGTCATCGCCGAGGTGGACGCCCCGGTCCACGTGGTCGAGCCCGCGCTCGCCGAGGCCGTCACCGGCTACCACGTCCACCGCGGCGCGCTGGCCTCGATGGAGCGCCAGCCGCTGCCGGAGGCCGCCGAACTGCTCGCCGGGGCCCGCCGGGTCGCCGTACTGGAAGGGCTGGTCGACCACACCAACCTGGGCGCGATCTTCCGCAGCGCGGCCGCGCTCGGCATGGACGCCGTCCTGCTCTCGCCCGACTGCGCCGACCCGCTCTACCGGAGGGCCGTCAAGGTCTCCATGGGGGCTGTCTTCGCCGTCCCGTACGCCCGGCTGGACCCCTGGCCGACGGCCCTGGGCGCCGTCCGCGCGGCCGGTTTCAGCCTCCTCGCCCTCACCCCCGCGGACTCCGCCGTCGACCTGGCCTCCCTCGCCCCGAACCGCCTCCCCAAGGCCGCGCTCATGCTCGGTGCCGAGGGCGACGGACTCACCCCCCAGGCCCTCGCCGCCGCGGACCACCCCGTCCGCATCCCCATGTCACACGGCATCGACTCGCTCAACGTCGGCGCCGCCGCAGCAGTCGCCTTCTACGCCGTCACCGCCGCCTGACCCGTCGCTACCAGAACCCCGCCCCCCGCTGACCTCTGGTTCTGGTCCTTGCTCCGCTGTTCTGCACTTTGCAAAGTTCGACTTTGCAAAGTGCAGAACAGCGGAGAGTCCACCCCCGCCCTACTGCTCGCCCCCGCCCCGCCGCACCAGCCGAGAACCGACTTCCCGCGCGGCAGGGTGGCAGGCCCAGCGTGCGCGCTGCGACGGCTCTGTGGCTGGCTGTGCCCGAGGGGTAGGCCTGCCGACCGCTCACCCCCGCCGCAGCAGGCAGCGTTCCGATGCCCAACGCGACGGCGAGGAGTGGAAAGTCGGCCCAGCCGACTTCCTGTGCAACGGTCGGTCGGTTGCCGCACCAGGCCCAGGGATGCGCCCGCAGGACATGCGTGGGGGAGCCGAAAACCGGCCGGCACAACCGACAACGCAGGCCGACCGGCCAGGCCGCTCCGATCAGACCACGCCGTATCGGCCAGGCCGCCCCGACCACGCCCTACCGACCACGCCGACCGGCTGTGACGCGGGTGCTCAGCCCGTGGGCGAGGTGGGCGGCGCCGGGGCGGCGGCCGGCGGCGGGGCGCTGGTGAGGCCGGTGCCACCGCCGGAGGCGCCGGCACCGGGCCAGGACTCCTCGATGGTCCCGTCGGCCCGCACCGTGTACCGGGTCGAGGAGACCGCGCCGGTCTGGGTGACGCGCTCCTCGCGGACCAGCGCGCCGCTGTCGAGCCGCCAGGTGGCCGTCGCCTGGGGGTTGGCGGCCGAGGAACGGGACGCCAGCGCCATCGGCGCGTCCCCGTTGAACGAGAACAGCTGCACCAGGTCGACCGGCACCGAGCCCTCCGTCCGGCGCAGCATCACCAGGGCCGCCGCCGCACCCTTGTAGCGGGCCGGGAGGACGGCGCTGAGCGCCACCTGCGGCCCGGTGCCCGCCGAGCGTCCGTCACGCAGCGCGACGGACGGGCCGCCCGCCGGATCCGGGTAGCTGCGGTTCGGCCAGTCCACGACCGGCAGGCCACCCTGAGCGGGCGCCAACGCCCCCTCCGCGGCCGGCGAGCTGCTGCGGGCGGCCGCCGAGAGCGGTGTCGCCGGCTGCGGAGCGGCGGACTGCGTCGCGCCGTCCGCCGACAGCCCGGCCCCCGGGGGAGCCGGCTGCTCGGCCGGTGCCGCGCTCAGGCTCGTGCCGCCCGACCGTCCGAGGCCCTGGCTGTTGCGGTCCTCACAGCCCTGCGCTGCCGCGATGGCGAGCGCGACACCGAGCGTGACGGTGACGAAGACCACGACCCGCTGCCTCAGCAGCCGCTGCCGCGAGGTGCTCGGACGGCCGCCGGGGACGGGCGTGTGCTGCCGGTCCCGGGCCCGCCCGCGCGGCTGGCCGGCCCGCGGCTCCCGATCCCGGAAGCCGTCGGCGCCAGCGGGCCCGGCCGGCCGCTCCGCCCGTCCGGGCGGCGGGGTCTGCTGGCGCTCACGCATCGGCCGAGTGACGTGGGCGGCCTCCGGCCGGGGCATCGCCGCGGTCGGCGACTGGCCGTGGGGCCTTCGCTGCGGCGCGGCCTGGTGAGCGGCCCGGTAGGGACCCTGACCGGCCGGGGGCGCGGAGTGCGGACGGCTCCCCGCGGCGGCCCGGGCCCGCGACCCGGCCGGGTCCGGCGCCCGCCCGGGTGCGGGGACGCCATGCTGCGCCGGCCCCTGCGGGGAGGGGGCGGACGGCTGCACCGGTGTCGCGGACCCGCCACGCACCGCACCGCCGCCCGGACCGGCTGCCGGCCGAACCCCCGGGCGCCCGCCGCCCGCACGGACCGCACCGCCGGTTCCGGCGCCACCAACCCCGGCACCACCACCAACCCCGGCACCGCCAGTCCCGGTACCGCCAAAACCCGAACCGCCCGCCCCGACGCCGCCGGCACTGTCGGCACCGCCGAACCCGGCAGCCGCACCACCCGCCGTACCACCCGCCGCACCGCGCGCCGCGAGCTCGCTGAGCCGCTCGTGCAGCGCGGCCGCGCCGGGCCGCTCGCCGGGCTCCTTGGCCAGGCAGGCCCGGATCAGCGGCGCCAACTGCGGTGGGACGGCCGACAGATCGGGCTCCTCGTGCACGACCCGGTACAGCATCACCTCGGAGGACGCCCCCGAACCGAACGGGGTGTCCCCGGTGAGCGCGTACGCCAGCGTCGCCCCGAAGGCGAAGACGTCGGTCGCGGGCGTGACGGCGGCGCCGCGCACCTGCTCGGGCGCCAGGAATCCGGGCGAGCCGACCGCGGTGCCGACGTGGGTGAGCGTGCTGGCCCCGCGCGACCAGGCGATGCCGAAGTCGATGATCCGCGGGCCGCGGGGGGAGAGCAGGATGTTCGACGGTTTGAGGTCGCGGTGGACCACCCCGGCCTCGTGCACCTTGACCAGTCCGTCGGCCAGCGCGGCCCCGATCCGGGCCACCTCGGGCCAGTTGAGCGCGCCCTCGTCGCCGACCCGCTTGTATAGCGAGGGCCCGGGGACGTAGGCGGTGGCCAGCCAGGGCCGGTCGGCCTCGATGTCGGAACCGACCACGCGCGCGGTGCAGCCGCCCCGGATCCTGGAGGCGGCGGCGATCTCCCGGGCGAAGCGGGTGCGGAACTCCAGGTCCTCGGCGAGCTCGGCGCGGATCAGCTTGAGCGCGACCCGCTGCCCCCGCCGGTCCGACCCCAGGTAGACGACGCCCATGCCGCCGGCTCCCAGCCGCCGGTGCAGCCGGTACGGCCCGACGATGCGGGGGTCCTCACGCCTCAGCCGCATCATCGCCATCTTCGTTCCCCGTCAGCCTGTGGGTGAGGCCCCGTCCGTTGGGGCATCGTCAGTTCCTGTCTGGCACAGCTTACGGACTGCCTGCTGCGGTGTGCTGATACGCAACACCTCAAGCCTCCGTGCGATTGTCGGATCTTGGACTGACATCGGGCTCGTGGGGGTGCCGAATCGTTTCTCGGGGTCGGCTCTCAGGGTTCCCTCGGGGGTGCGGTCGAGACCGTCTCCCCCTGCGGTAGTAGTCCCCAAGTCTGAGCGTCATCCTCCGGGATGCCCGCAGAACAGTACGACGGCATGACGTCCGACTACCCCCTCGGGCAATAGCGTTGTGCTCAGCGGTGGACGGGGAGCTCGTCCCCCGAGGTAAGCCGTCCACCGCGCCAACATCGAGCGAGCAGCACGGGCAGCGCGCACAGCTAGCGCACGAATCAGGAGTATGGGCATGGCACCGCAGCTCACGGGATCGTCCCACCGCCGTCGGCCGGCCTTCGCCCAGCGACAGGCCGCCGAGCCGACCAGGCACCCGGCGGTGGCGGTGGCCATGGCGCTGCCCTGCGCGGTGCTCCTGATCATGCTGTTCGGCGGCTGGGACCAGATGGCCAACCAGGCTCAGGCCGTCGTCGACCTGATCGGCCATTGACACCCGGCCGGGCACCTCAGCCCGGCCGGCCACTGAACGGGCACTGAATCCCCTGGGGACGGGGAGCCAGTGCCGCCGGGGAAGGCCGCGCCCGCGGTGACACGCGGACGGGCGTGTGCGGTGCGCAGAGCACCCCGGCAGGCGGAGATGCCGCGTATGGACGTCGGTGAGGGCGTCCGTACGCGGCTCTTCATCTTCACCGGCACCCGTACCGGTCCCCGTCCGTACCGGTTCCCCTCGATACGAGGACGGCCGGCCGCAGCAAACCCAGACGCACCGAGCCGCACCCACGACAAAGGGCAGGGGCCGCGATCCTCACGGATCACGGCCCCTGCCCTTACTGTGCGCGATACTGGGATTGAACCAGTGACCCCTACCGTGTCAAGGTAGTGCTCTCCCGCTGAGCTAATCGCGCCTGGTGTGGCGGTCCTGCAGCAGACCCCGAAGGGCCCGACGTGCGCGATACTGGGATTGAACCAGTGACCCCTACCGTGTCAAGGTAGTGCTCTCCCGCTGAGCTAATCGCGCCTGGTGTGGCGGTCCTGCAGCAGACCCCGAAGGGCCCGACGTGCGCGATACTGGGATTGAACCAGTGACCCCTACCGTGTCAAGGTAGTGCTCTCCCGCTGAGCTAATCGCGCGGGGAGGTCTCCCGGTCGGACCGGGGAACCTCTTGGAGGTGGAGACGGGATTTGAACCCGTGTAGACGGCTTTGCAGGCCGTTGCCTCGCCTCTCGGCCACTCCACCAGGCAACACTCGAAGAACGATCTTACACTGTTCTCCATCGAGCGGACGACGAGATTCGAACTCGCGACCCTCACCTTGGCAAGGTGATGCTCTACCAACTGAGCCACGTCCGCCTGTCTCCCGGGGGCTTCACCGCTTTTTCTCGGCTGCGCTCCCTGGCGACGTGTTGAACTCTAGCGGATTCCCGGGCCAGCTAAAAATCCGTTCCCGCAGCGTGCCGCGGGGGTGTCCGCGCAGGCCCGTTCCGTCGGCACTGCAGGACCACCCTCGGTGACACCCGCAGGCCACCCGGCGCACACCTGCACGACGCCGCTGTCCGCCCACCCGGCGCACGCCCCCGGCCCGCACCCCCGACCTACACTTCAGGCACCGCAGCCCAGCCACCAGCGCAGCCCCCGCGTCCACCCCCGCGCGGCGACCACGCACCGACATCCGCGCAGGAGAACCGTGTCCGGCCCCACCGCCTCCCACAGCCCGCTCGCCCGCTTCGGCGGCCGCCTCGCCACCGGGCTGCGCGATGTCACGTCGGACCCGGCCGCCCTCGACTCCACCGGCTACTGGGCCGTCGCCTACGACTTCGAAGGCCGGCTCACCTGCGCCCGCTTTGACGAGGTCCGCCCCGACCCCGCACCCCCGGCCGGTGCCGGCTGGCTCGGACCGGCGCCCGACAGCTGGCACAGCTCCCTCGACCGCGACGCCTACACCGCCGGGGTCCGCCGCATCCACGAGCACATCGCCGCCGGCGAGGTCTACCAGGCCAACCTCTGCCGCGTGCTCTCCGCTCCGCTGCCCGATCCGGCCCGCACCGACATCGACGCCCTCACCGGCCTGCTCGCCCACGGCAACCCCGCCCCCTACGCGGGAACGATCCGGCTGCCCCGGCACGGCGTGGAGATCGCCACCGCCTCGCCCGAGCTCTTCCTGCGCCGCGACGGCCGGACCGTCTCCTCCGGCCCGATCAAGGGCACCGGCCGCACCGAGGCCGACCTGCTCGACAAGGACCACGCCGAGAACGTGATGATCGTCGACCTGGTCCGCAACGACCTCGGCCGGGTCTGCGAGACGGGCACCGTCACCGTCCCCGACCTCTGCGCCGTCGAGAAGCACCCCGGCCTGGTCCACCTGGTCTCCACCGTCCAGGGCGCCCTGCGCGAGGGCGTCGGCTGGCCCGCCCTGTTCGACGCCACCTTCCCGCCCGGATCCGTCACCGGAGCACCCAAGTCCAGCGCGCTACGGATCATCGACGCCCTGGAAACCGCCCCCCGCAGCCCGTACTGCGGCGCCGTCGGCTGGGTCGACGCCGACCGCGGCGAGGGTGAACTCGCCGTCGGCATCCGCACGTTCTGGATCGACCGGACCGAGCCCGACGCGCCCGTCCTGCGCTTCGGCACCGGCGCCGGCATCACCTGGGAGTCCGACCCCGAACGCGAGTGGGCGGAGACGGAGCTCAAGGCCGCCCGCCTGGTCGCGATAGCGTCGGGCACGGAAACCGACTGAAGCGGGACACGCCCCACGCCTCCGGGCCCGGGCGGCACCGCCCCGCCCACCCCCACGAGGAGCAGCCCTCGATGCAGAACCCCACCACGAGCTGGGTGAACGGCTCTCTCGTCGACTCCCACGCCGCCGCCGTCTCCGTCCTCGACCACGGACTCACCACCGGCGACGGTGTCTTCGAGACCATGAAGGCCGTCGACGGCCGGGCCTTCGCCGTCACCCGCCACCTCGACCGGCTCACCCGCTCCGCCCGCGGCCTCGGCCTTCCCGACCCCGACCACGAGCTGGTCCGCGAGGGCTGCGAGCAGGTCCTCGCCGCCAACCCCATGCCGCTCGCCCGCCTGCGCATCACCTACACCGGCGGAGCCTCCCCGCTCGGCTCCGAACGCGGCGACGACACCCCCACCCTGGTCGTCGCCATCGGCAGCGCCGCCCGCCGCCCCGACACCACCGCCGTCGCCACCGTCCCCTGGCGGCGCAACGAGCACAGCGCCGTCGCCGGCCTCAAGACCACCTCCTACGCGGAGAACGTCGTCGCCCTCGCCGCCGCCCACCGCGCCGGCGCCTCCGAGGCCCTGCTCGCCAACACCGCCGGACTGCTCTGTGAAGGCACCGGCTCCAACGTCTTCCTCGTTCTCGGCGGCCGCCTGGTCACCCCCACCCTCGCCTCCGGCTGCCTCGCCGGCATCACCCGCCAACTCGTCATCGACTGGTGCGGCGCCGAGGAGACCGACCTGCCGCTCGCCGCGCTCCGGGACGCCGAGGAGATCCTCCTCACCTCCAGCCTGCGCGACGTCCAGGCCGTCACCCGGGTCGACGACCGCGACCTGCCCGGCATCGGGCCCGTCAGCGCCAAGGCCATGGCCGTCTTCGCCGAGCGCAGCGGCGACGACCTCGACCCGTGACACCGCCGAGCGGCGACGGCGGATAGAACACCCGCACGGTGGGGAAGGGACCCGGACATGACCACCACGCTGCGCCCCGAGGGCCCGGAGACACCCACCGCCGCCGGCGGCCGCACCAGACGCTGGCAGATCTGCGCCAACGGCCGGCCGGTCGGCGCGCTGCGCACCACCACCGTTCCGCGCGGACCCCAACTCTGGGGGGAGATCTCAGAGTTGGAGGTCCGCGAGGGGTGGGGCCGGGGGCGCGGAACGTTCGGCGCGCTGGCGGCCGAGGAGGTCCTGCGCGGCTGGGGCTGCTCCCGGGTGGACGCGGACATCCCGGAGGCCGCGCAGCCCGCGCGCGGCCTCGCCGCCACCCTCGGCTACACCGAGCGGATGCGGAACATGGCCAAGCGGCTCACCACCGCGCCCGAACTGCCGCCCGGTGTCTCCGCGCGCCGGATCGGCGCCGAGGACTTCCCCGACTGGCTGGAGCAGGCCAAGCAGGGCTACATCCACGACCTGCTCTCCTCGGGCCTCAGCGAGCAGCAGGCCCGTGCCAAGTCGGACGCCGACCACGTACACCTGCTGCCGCAGGGCGCCGACACCCCGGGCGTCGTCCTGCGCCGGCTCCACGGCGCCGGGCCGGACCCGCTGGGCGCCCTCTGGCTGGCCCTGCGGGTCCGCGACCTGCCCGGCGGCGGCCCGCTCGCCTGGGTGATGGTGGTCGAGGTCGCCGAGGCCCACCGGGGCCACGGCCACGGGCGGTCCCTGATGCTGCTCGCCGAGCGCGAGTGCCTGGCCGCGGGAGTGCACGACCTCGGGCTGAACGTCTTCACCGGCAACGAGGTCGCCATCCGGCTCTACGACTCGCTCGGCTTCCGGATCACCAACCGGGTCTACGGCAAGACGTTGATCTGACCGCCCGTCAGGAGGTCTTGGCCGCCTCGATGATGGCGGTGATCCGCGCCCGCAGTCCGTCCTGGCTCTGCCCGCCGTCCAGTCGCTGCCCGGCGATCACGTACGTCGGCGTGCCCGTCACGCCGATCGCCTTGCCCTCGGCCTGGTCGGCGTCCACGATCAGCAGGTGGCGGCCGTCGATCAGCGCGGTGTCCACCTCCTCGGCGTCCACCCCGACCTCGGCGGCCACCTCCAGCAGCACCTGCTCGCCGCGCGCGTCCAGGTCCTCGACCCGGGCCAGCAGCGCCTCGACGTACGGCCAGCCCAGGCCCTGCTCGAACGCCTCCTCGACGGCCTGTGCGGCGGCGTAGGCGTGCTTGTGCTTCTCCAGCGGGAAGTGCCGCAGCTCGATGGGGAGCGCGTCGCCGTACGCGGCGCGCAGCGCCCGTACGTCGTCCAGCGCGGTGCGGCAGTCCGGGCACTGGAGCTCGCACCAGAACTCGAGGCGGGGGAGGGAACCTTCGATCATGCCCTCAGTGTTCCACTAGTGGGCACCGCGTCGGACGCGGTGTGCCCCGAGGCCCAGACCGACGGGAGGTCCGATGACCAGGACGACCATACGGCCGCGTGCCCGGGCGGGAGCGCGGCCGTGCTGACGGCGGCGGTCGCTTTCGCGCTCACGGCGGCCGGGGTGGCCATGGCCGGGTTGCGCGCCTACCGGCGGCGCCTGCTCTCCGCGACCCGCTGGCTCGCGGTGGCGCTGCTGCCGGCCGGGCTCTATCTGTCGGGTCTGTTCCCGGTGGCGCGGACGATCGGCAGCGAGCTCGCCGACTGGGCGGCCGACCTGGTGTTCGACCCCCGGGTCTGGACGGGTCTGGCGCTGCTGGGCGTCTCGGCCGGCCTGCTGGTGACCACCCGCTGGGTGGGCCGGCGCCGCGCGGTCGAGGGCGACGTGCCGGGCCCGGCCGCCGCGACGGCCGCGAGCCCCGCCCGTCCGGCGGTCACCGCCACGCCGGAGCAGGGGAAGGCCGCCCCGAAGGCGCCGAAGAAGCCCGCGGGGAAGTCGGACGACGGGCTCGGCGACTTCGCCGACATCGAGGAGATCCTCCGCCGCCGCGGCCTCTAGCCGCACCCGAGCAGCCGCACCCGAGCAGCCGTGCCGCACAGCCGTGCCCGAGCGCCCGTGGCCGACGAGTCCTGCCCGAGGGGGAGCCGGGCAGGCGACGGTCAGGCGGAGGGCACGGCCTCCGCCGACCGCTGCCGGGCCCGGTACGCGGCCACGTGCAGCCGGTTGCCGCAGGTGCGGCTGTCGCAGTAGCGGCGGGAGCGGTTGCGCGAGAGGTCCACGAAGACGCGGGCGCAGTCCGGCGCCTCGCAGCGGCGCAGCCGCTCGCGCTCGCCGGCCATCAGGATGAAGGCCAGCGCCATGCCCAGCTCGGCCGCCAGGTGGTCGCCGAGCGCGGCGTGCGGCGCGAAGTAGTGGATGTGCCAGCCGTGGTGGTCGTGGTTGGTCAGCCGGGGCGTGGTGCCGGCGGCGGCGACCAGCGCGTTCACCAGCTCGGCGGCCTCCGCGGTGGACTCGGTGCCGAACACCTCGCGCAGCCGGGACCGCAGCTCGTGCACGCTGCGCAGGTCGTCCGGGGTCAGCGAGTCGATCTCGCTGATCTCCTGGCGGATCACGAACGCGTCGAGCGCGGCCACGTCGGGCAGCAGCTCGGTGCCGCACACCTCGGGGGCGGTGTTGAGCAGCTCGACGAGGATGCTCAGCGCGCACTCGGTGTCATGGGTGATCAGCACGTGGGGGCTCCTCGCGCGGAGGGGGCCGTCGGCACCCCGCGTCTACGGTCACTCCAGACCTTACCGGGCCGTGCCCCCGTGGGGCGGCCGCTTCTTTCGAAGGGGTGTACGGAAGGTGTCAGGGTGTTCGTCCGGCCCCGGAAAACCAGCGGCGCCCGGCAGCGAGGCCGGCCACCCGTACGGATGGCCGGCTCCAGTGCCGGGCGCCTGTGGTGCTTCGGCCCGCCCCGGTGGGGGCGGGCCGCTCACCGGCCCCGAGACCGCGTCGTGCGCGGCTGAGTCTGCTGCCGTGCCCCCGAGTAGGACGGCTGCGGTGACGGCAGGGGGTACGGACCCGCCGTCGGCGGGGCGTGACCGCCTCCGGTCGAATTCAGCTTTCAGCGAGGATGTGGGACAGCTCCCGGTCGAGGTCGAAGTGGCGGTGTTCGGTGCCGGGGGGCACCGCGGCGTCCGTCCGCTTGAGGAACGACTCAAGCGCCCGGGCCGGGGCTTCCAGCAGGGCTTCTCCTTCCGGAGAGCTCAGGGCGATGCAGACCACCCCTTGCCCGTGGCTGCGCGACGGCCAGACCCGGACGTCGCCGGTACCGGTGGGTCGGTGCAGCCCCTCCGCAAGGAGATCTCGGGCGAACACCCACTCCACGGTCTCGTCCGCGCCGGTGTGGAACGTGGCGTGCACGGCATAGGGGTCGGCGGTGTCGTAGCGCAGGCCCGCGGGGACGGGCAGTGACGACTCGCTGGACACGATGAGGCGCAGGTGCAGCTCGCAGCTGACCGTGGTGTTCATAAGCGCCATGGCCTTTCGCTCAGTGTGCGCTCGGGGAATCGCACGTCGGCGAACGGACCATCCCACCCCCAAGACCGATGTAAACCCCTCTGTCCCGATTCGGGGGCGAGTCGTACCCCTTACGGCGCATTGCGGAATCGGCACGGAGTGCCCGTCGGGGCATTACCGCACCACTTCTCGGTTAGTTTCCTGGCATGACTGTGCGAAGCGACAAGGCGCGCGGGAACGCGGGCGAGATCACGAGAACGGGGGAGGCGGCGGTGCCGGACGAGACGGGGGCGCACGCGGGAGCGGAGAACGGCGCACAGGGCGGCGGGGGCGAGGGGCCGGACGCCGACGGCGGGCGGCCGCTGGGCTCGCGCGCCCCGCACTTCATCCGCCGGTCCAGGCCGCTGCACCTGAGCTGGCAGGTGGTGGTCTTCCTGGCCGGCCTGGCGGTGGTCGTGCTCGGCGTGATCATGCTGCCGCTGCCCGGGCCGGGCTGGGTGGTCATCTTCCTGGGCATGGGCATCTGGGCCACCGAGTTCGTCTGGGCCCAGCTGGCCCTGCGCTGGACCCGCCGCAAGGTCGCCGAGGCCGCCCAGAAGGCCATGGACCCGCGGGTGCGCCGACGCAACCTCACCCTCACCGCGATCGGCCTCGCGGTGATCGCCGGACTCGGCGGCTGGTACCTGTGGAAGTACGGGCTGGTCATGCCCTGGAAGATCAACGGCGGCTGACCCGGTCGGCGCCGCCGGTGTGGGCCGTCCGGGGGATCCGCCCGGGGCCGTCCGGGTGGCCGGGGTCCGACCGCGGGGTGTTCGGAGCACCCCGCCGGATGCGGTAATGTTTTCCCTGCACCCGGGCGATTAGCTCAGCGGGAGAGCACTTCGTTCACACCGAAGGGGTCACTGGTTCGATCCCAGTATCGCCCACCGGAATGCATTGTGATATGTGAGGCCCAGTCG
Organism: Kitasatospora sp. NPDC058170; assembly: GCF_042883905.1. Classification (NCBI taxonomy): domain Bacteria; kingdom Bacillati; phylum Actinomycetota; class Actinomycetes; order Kitasatosporales; family Streptomycetaceae; genus Kitasatospora; species Kitasatospora sp. NPDC058170. The sequence continues at coordinate 61,364 of NZ_JBHVUV010000033.1, read as the reverse complement.
ATTATCGGCTGGGCCTCACATGTATTTCCGGAATCCGTCGGGAGTTGTGCGGAATCGGGCTGAGGCACAGTCATCTTCCGTGCGGAGTCGGACTTCTGCGGATGCGCCGGCCGGGTGCCGAGTGGTGCGAGTTGTACGGCACCCCTCGAATGGTGCTAGTCTTCTTCTCGTTGCCCGGGCGATTAGCTCAGCGGGAGAGCACTTCGTTCACACCGAAGGGGTCACTGGTTCGATCCCAGTATCGCCCACCGGACAGCACACAGGCCCTGATCGGGAAACCGGTCGGGGCCTGTTGCGTGTCCGCGCACACCCGCCGCTATGCCGCTACCTCGCAGCTGTGCTCCGGGGACAGCCGCCGGCCGCAGCCGCACCGGGCCGGGCGCAGTGGCCAGGAGAGGTCCACCCGCTCCGGCGTGCCCGTCCGGTCGAACCAGTTCTGCAGCCCCCGCGCCTGCGCCGCGTGCCAGACCGCCTGCCGCAGGTGGAGTTCGGCCGCCGAGAGCCCGCCCAGGGCCACCGGGTAGCGGGTCGCTATCGCCCGGACCAGGTCCAGCGCCGCCGTCGCGTCGGCGGCCGCGTCGTGCGCCCCGGCCAGCTCCACCCCGTAGTGCGCGCACAGGTCGGTGAGCGTGCGGCGGCCCTTGCGGTAGCGGTCCACGTGCTTGTCCAGCACCCGGGGGTCGAGTACCAGCAGCCCTCCGCCGCCCAGCGCGTCGGTCAGCGACAGGCCCCGGTGGCGGCGCAACTCCCGGTCCAGCAGCGTCAGGTCGTACGGGGCGTTCATCACCACCAGCGGGCGCCCGGCGCGGGACTGCTCGGCGAGGGCGCGGGCTATCTCCGCCACCACCGTCCGGGCCGGGCGGCCGTGGGCCCGGACCTGTTCGTCGGTGATGCCGTGCACGGCCCGGGCGCCGTCCGGGATCGGCACACCCGGATCGGCCAGCCAGGCGGAGGTCTGCGGGGGAGCGCCCGGGGCGGGTTGGACGACCAGGGCGGCCGAGACGATCCGGTCGGTCTCGACGTCCACGCCGGTGGTCTCGGTGTCGAAGGAGGCGAGCGGGCCGGTGAACCAGTGCTGCTGCATGACTGCCCCTCAGGTACTGCGTTCCGTGAGGGTGATACCGCTCCTGACGCTCGTTCAACCGTTTGGCCGAGCCCTGGCCGGGGATGCTCCGGACGGGTGTCCTGTTCGAATCCGGACGGGCCCGGGGCCGGGGGAGGCAACGGGGCGATGGCGCTGACACAGCCGCAGCCCGAGGAGGCGGCGGCCGCCCTGCGGGGCGATCTGGCGGTGACGGCCTGCATGGAGACGTTGCAGGTCGGGTACCTGCACGCGGTGGTGGCGGCGGCGGGCTGCTCGCTGTCCCAGCCGTTCCCGGACAACGGCATCGACTGGCACGTGAGCCACGGCTCCCGGGCGCACCAGGTGGACGACGAGGTGACCATCAAGATCCAGCTCAAGGCCACCCAGCAGATCGCCCCCGAGCCCGCCGGGCCGCACTTCGGCTTCACCCTGGACAACGAGCACCTGCGCAAGCTGGCCCGGGTGCGGGTCGCGGTGCCGAAGATCCTGGTGGTGATGCTGCTGCCGCGCCGGGTCGACCGCTGGCTGGAGGCCCGGCCGGACGCGCTGGAGCTGCGGCACTGCTGCTACTGGGTCAACCTGGCCGGCCACCCGGTGACCGGGCAGCGGCGGACCAACGTCCGGGTGCCCACCGCGAAGGTCTTCGACGACCGCGCACTGTGCGACATCATGGCGCGGGTCGGCGCGGGCGGCAGCCCGTGACGCCCCGCCCCCGGCGGGGAGGAGCAGGACGATGACACTGCCACAGGGGCCGTCCGACGGCGTCCGGGCGCTGCCCGACCCGGCGGCCGTTGACCCGGCGGTGCTCTGCACGCTGCTCGCCCGGCACGGCTGGGTGCGGCGCGGCGGCCCGACCGCCCGGTACGGCCGCTGGACGCCGCCGGACGACACCGATCCCGGGACCAGCCTGCTGGTCCCCGCGGGGGACGGCTTCGACGACGCCGTCGACCTGCTCGCCGACGCCGTCACCGCGCTGTCCCGCTCGCGCAGCCCCTCCGCCCGCTCGATCCTGCTGGCGCTCGCCGTCCCCGGCGACGAACTGCACTGGCGGCGCGAGCTGCCGGGGCCGGCTGGCACCGCGCCCTGGGACGGCGCCGAGCGGCTGCACCAGGCGGCGCGGGGGATGCTCGCCGCGGGCGCCAAGGCCGGGCGGACCAGGGCCGCGTACTTCGGCGCCCGGCTGGACGCCTGGGCCGGGGACTTCCTGGAGCGGGTCCTGGTGGTGGAGGGCGGCGCGGGCCTCACCGCGTACACGCCCGCGCCCGAGGGCCGGGCGGCGGTGACCACGCTGGTCCGCGCGCTGGAGGCGCTGCGCGACGCCGTCGACTACCGGCGGGTCAGCGGCGGGCCGGAGGCCTTCGAGAACGCGGTGCAGGCCGGGGTCAGCCGGGAGCTGGTGCAGTCCGTCGCGGATCTGGTGCGCGGGGCGACGGCGGCGCAGCTGTCCGTCGCGTGGTCGGCCGCCGCGGGGACGCCCGGCGGCTTCGGCGACCGGCGGATCGCCCTGGAGTTCTCACCGGGGGACCTACCCGCGCTGGAGGAGGCCGCCGCACTGCTGGAGCGGATCGAGCCGGCCGTCGCGGTCACCCTGGTCGGCGTGGTCGTGCGCCTCAAGCGCGCCGACCCGGCCGGCCCGGGCACCGTCCGGCTGCGGGTGCTCGGCGGGGCCGAGGTCTCCGAGGTGCGGCTCAGGCTGGCCGACCCCGCCTACCGGCTGGCCGCCGAGGCCCACCTGGCGGGCACCCCGGTCCGGGTCAGCGGCCGGCTGGAGCGGCGCGGCGGCTTCCGGCGGCTCGCGCAGCCGCGCGGCCTGGAGCCGTGCGGGCTGGAGGAGGCCGAGCGGGAGCGGCTGCTCAAGGGGCTGGGGGAAGGGGGAGAGGGGGCGTAGGTGCACGGCGGGGCTGGTGCTCTCGGTACCATCGTCACGCGCAGCGCAGTGTTGCGTCCTATGAATCCAGCACGTCAGGAGAGACCGGTGACGGACGTCCGGGTAATCATCAACCGCGAACCCGATCGGGAAGAGCGCGTGGTGACCACGGGCACTACGGCCGCCGAGCTCTTCGCGGACGACCGCTCGATCATCGCCGCCCGCGTCGCGGGCCAGCTCAAGGACCTCGCGTACGCCGTCCGGGACGGCGACGAGGTCGAGCCGGTCGCGATCGGCAGCAAGGACGGCCTGGACATCCTGCGCCACTCCACCGCGCACGTCATGGCGCAGGCCGTGCAGCAGCTCTTCCCCGAGGCCAAGCTCGGCATCGGCCCGCCGGTCAAGGACGGCTTCTACTACGACTTCGACGTCGAGAAGCCGTTCCACCCCGATGACCTCAAGGCCATCGAGAAGCGGATGCAGGAGATCATCAAGAAGGGCCAGAAGTTCTCCCGCCGGGTGGTCACCGACGAGGCCGCCACCGAGGAGCTGGCCGCCGAGCCGTACAAGCTGGAGCTGATCGGCCTCAAGGGCTCCGCCGCCACCGCCGGCGAGGGCGCCGACGTCGAGGTCGGCGCGGGCGAGCTGACCATCTACGACAACCTGGACGCCAAGTCCGGCGAGCTGTGCTGGGGCGACCTCTGCCGCGGCCCGCACCTGCCCAGCACCCGGCACATCCCGGCGTTCAAGCTGATGCGCAACGCGGCCGCCTACTGGCGCGGCAGCGAGCGCAACCCCATGCTCCAGCGCATCTACGGCACGGCCTGGCCGACCAAGGACGAGCTCAAGGCCCACCTCGACTTCCTGGTCGAGGCCGAGAAGCGCGACCACCGCAAGCTCGGCAACGAGCTCGACCTCTTCTCCATCCCCGAGGAGATCGGCTCCGGCCTCGCCGTCTTCCACCCCAAGGGCGGCATCATCCGCCGTGCGATGGAGGACTACTCGCGCAAGCGGCACGAGGACGAGGGCTACGAGTTCGTCTACACCCCGCACGCCACCAAGGGGAAGCTCTTCGAGAAGAGCGGCCACCTCGACTGGTACGCGGACGGTATGTACCCGCCCATGCAGCTCGACGAGGGCGTGGACTACTACCTCAAGCCGATGAACTGCCCGATGCACAACCTGATCTTCGACGCGCGCGGCCGCTCCTACCGTGAACTGCCGCTGCGCCTCTTCGAGTTCGGGACGGTGTACCGGTACGAGAAGTCCGGTGTGGTGCACGGTCTGACCCGTGCCCGCGGCTTCACCCAGGACGACGCGCACATCTACTGCACCCGCGAGCAGATGGCGGACGAGCTCGACTCCACGCTGACCTTCGTGCTCAACCTGCTGCGCGACTACGGTCTGACCGACTTCTACCTGGAGCTGTCGACCAAGGACGAGAAGAAGTTCGTCGGCTCGGACGAGGCCTGGGAGGAGGCCACCGCGGTGCTCGCGAGCGTGGCCGAGAAGCAGGGCCTGCCGCTGGTGCCGGACCCGGGTGGCGCGGCCTTCTACGGCCCGAAGATCTCGGTGCAGGCGCGGGACGCCATCGGCCGGACCTGGCAGATGAGCACCATCCAGCTGGACTTCAACCTGCCCGAGCGCTTCGACCTGGAGTACACGGCGGCGGACGGCTCGCGCCAGCGGCCGGTCATGATCCACCGGGCGCTGTTCGGCTCGATCGAGCGCTTCTTCGCGGTGCTGCTGGAGCACTACGCCGGCGCCATGCCGCCGTGGCTGGCCCCCGTCACCGTGACGGGCATCCCGATCACCGACGAGCACGTGCCGTACCTGCTGGAGGTCGCGGCCGAGCTGAAGAAGCGCGGCATCCGGGTCGAGGTGGACACCTCGGACGACCGGATGCAGAAGAAGATCCGCAACGCGCAGCGCTCCAAGACGCCGTTCATGCTCATCGCGGGCAACGACGACGTCGAGGCGGGCGCGGTGTCCTTCCGCTACCGCAACGGCGAGCAGAAGAACGGTGTGCCGCGCGACGAGGCGATCGCCGAGATCGTGGACGCGGTGGAGCGTCGCATCCAGGTGTGATGCTCACCCCCGCGCTCGCGGGGGTGATCCCGGACCTCGTCAAGTACGTGGGTTGGGACGAGATGCAGTCCCCGCGCTCGCGGGGGTCGCGGGGCAGTCTCCTCAGGAGTCTGCCCCGCACTGCTTTGCAAGCCACGCCGTGCGAATATGCTGATCAGCATGACGACTGAGCCGGAACTGCAGCGGGGCGTCGGCGAGCCGGACGGCTTCCGCCGCCTGTGGACCCCCCATCGGATGGCGTACATCCAGGGCGAGAACAAGCCCACCGGCCCGGCTCCGGACGACGGTTGCCCGTTCTGCTCGATCCCGTCGCTGAGCGATGAGGACGGGCTGGTGATCGCGCGCGGCAGTGCCGTGTTCGCGGTGCTCAACCTGTACCCGTACAACGGCGGTCACCTGATGGTGGTCCCGTACCGGCACGTCGCCGACTACACCGACCTGGACGAGGCGGAGACCGCCGAGCTGGCGGTGTTCACCAAGAAGGCGATGACGGCGCTGCGCGCGGCCTCGGGGGCGCACGGGTTCAACATCGGGATGAACCAGGGCGCCGCGGCGGGTGCCGGGATCGCGGCGCACCTGCACCAGCACGTGGTGCCGCGCTGGGGCGGGGACACCAACTTCATGCCGGTGGTCGGCCACACCAAGGTGCTGCCGCAGCTGCTGGCGGACACCCGCAAGATGCTGGCCGAGGTCTGGCCGCAGGACTGAGTGCGGACGTACGGAAGGGCCCGGCTGGATCTCTCTCCGGCCGGGCCCTTCCGTACGGGTGCTCAGCCCGCGTCGAACCGGTCGACGTTGTAGGGCCGGGTGCCCTGCGCCTCGGACTTGATGATCGAAGCCCGGGTCTTGAAGAACCGCTCGGTGTCCAGGTCGTGCTCGTCCAGGAACTCCAGCGTCGCCGCGTGCACGGCGCTGAGCACCGGGACGGAGGCGTTGAGCGCGTTGTCCGTCATGAACCGGCTGCCCCAGGGCGGCGAGGCCCAGGCGTGCCGCAGGCCGAAGGGCTCGGGCAGACCGAGGCCGCCGCCGAGCCAGGCCAGCAGGCCGGGGGCGCGCATGAAGGGCGCGCGGACGGCCTGGCGCACCACCTCGTCGTTGTCGATCAGGGGGAGCTGGACGGTGCGCTCCTCCCAGAACTTGCCGGTCTTCGGCTCGGTCCGCTCCTTCGGCTTGGGCTTGTCGAAGAAGAGGCCGTTGACCGGGCCGAGGGCGTAGCCGGCGACGGCGACCGTCAGGGTGTTGGCGAGCAGGGTGACGGTGACGGTGAAGGTGATGATCAGCTTGCCGTCGAAGGTGATGAACTGGGTGGCGAGGTAGTGCCGGGGGCCGCCGCCCGCGAAGGTCTGCTTGTCGGCGACGGACTGGATGGCGAAGTCGCGCATCCGGTCGCCGTCCATGTCGGCGCCGCCGGGGCGGCCGATCTCGTCCGCGCTCTCGCCGACCTCCAGGACCACCCACTGCTTGACGGAGACGTTGGTCATCCCGCTGTTGGCGACCTCGCTGATGCCCAGGCCCTTGAGGTGGCCGGCGATCTTGCGGACGAGGTCCCAGGGGTGGAAGGCGCGGAAGTCGGCGTGGCCCTCGGCGGGGCGCAGCACGTCGACCATCCGCCACTCGCCCCAGCGCTTGCCGACGCCGAGGATGCCCTTGGGTCCGGCGTAGTGCTGGATGTTGGTCTCCTGCTCGGCTTCGAGCCGGCCGAGCTTGGCGCGCAGGTCGGTGGCCTTCTTGTCGAGGTCGTCGCGGGGGACGGCCTGCGGCACGGTGGCGGCCACGGCGGTGCCCTCGACGAGGGCCTGCCAGCGGGCGCGGAGGTCCTCGGTGGAGCGCAGGACGATCCGCTTGGCGAGGTACCAGCCGACGACGGGGGCGAGCATGACGATGCGCAGGTAGATGCCGAGCGGGCCGCCGAGGGGCGGTCGGACGGCGAGCAGGACGGCGACGGCGGCCGCGGCGACGAGTGCGAGGGTGCCGTAGAGGCCGGCCTGTTTGGCGTCGTCCTTCCTGAGCCAGGCGCGCAGCTGGAAGGCGGCGAGCCAGATCAGGGTGCCGGGGAGGAAGAGCACGCCGGTGACGACGGTGATGGTGGTGAGGCTGCGGTCGCGGGAGTCGCGCAGTTCCTGGGCGGCGAGGCAGTGCTCGACGATCTGGCGGGTGTCCGTGCCGAAGGAGGGCACGATGGGCTTGCGCCCGGCGCCGAGGGTGCGGGCGATGACGGCCCTGCTGAAGGCCTCGCCCAGGTTCGGCCGGAAGAGTGCGAACCGGCCCTTCTTCTCGCTGGCGTCGGTGACCTGCTTCACGAACGCCGCGACCGGGCTGTCACGGTAGGCGGCCGAGGAGAGCGCCTGGGTGACGGCGGTCTGCGGGCCGGCGTCGGTCCGGGGTATCTGCGCACCCGGGGTCATGTCGAGTGTCGTCACGGTGGCGTCCCCTCCTCCCCTTGTCAGCGGCAGGTTACCGTGCCGTGGTGGTGCCGCGCGGATGATCGTCTGAAGAGGCGTCACGATCCGGCCGCGGTGGGCCCGTGGGCCATGATGCCCAGGTTTCGCTGGTTCGGAACCCGCGGGCGGGACGGGGGCGGGCGGTGGTGCACGATGGGTGCCATGGATGCGACTGCGGTGAAGGATCCGGTTCTGGTCTTCGACGGGGACTGCTCGTTCTGCACGACGTGTGAGACGTGGGCGGAGCGGTACCTGCGGCAGACGCTGGCGTCGGGCGGCTGGGAGGGGGTGCCGTTCCAGTTCGCGGACCTGGCGGCGCTGGACGCGCGGGCCGGGGGGCGCGGAGAGGTGTCCTGGGAGCGCGCGGAGCGCGAGGTGCTCTGGATCACTCCGGCCGGTCGGGTGTACGGCGGGGCGCAGGCGGTGGCCCGGCTGCTGATGCGCTCGGGCGGGGTGTGGGCGTACCTGGGCGGGGTGCTGGCGCTGGCGCCGGTGCGGCCGCTGGCGGGCGCGGTGTACCGCTGGGTGTCGAGGAACCGGCACCGGATGCCGGGGGGCACGCCGGCCTGCGCGCTGCCGGGGCGGTAGGGCCTCGGCGGCCTGAGGTCCTGAGACTCCGGGTAGCTCGCCCGGCGGGTTAGTCGTCGGCCAGGCGGGCGGCCAGTGCGGCGGGCATGGGTTCGTGGCGCAGGTAGGCGCGGGAGAACTCGGCGGTGCCGTGGGTGAGCGAGCGCAGGTCGACCGGGTAGCGGGCGAGTTCGAGCTCCGGGACCTCGGCGCGCAGCAGGGTCAGGCTCGGGCCGCCGGTCTCGGTGCCGAGGACGCGGCCGCGGCGGGCGGAGAGGTCGCCGAGCACGGCGCCGAGGTAGTCGTCGGGGAGCAGGACGCTGACGGCGGCGACCGGTTCCAGCAGCCGGATGACGGCGTGCTCGGCGGCGTCGCGCAGGGCGAGGGCGGCGGCGGCCTGGAAGGCGGAGTCGGAGGAGTCGACCGAGTGCGCCTTGCCGTCGGTGAGCGTGACCCGGACGTCGACGAGCGGGTGGCCGGTGGAGACGCCCTTGGCGAGCTGGGCGCGGACGCCCTTCTCGACGGAGGGGATGAAGTGTTTGGGGACGGCGCCGCCGACCACGTGCTCCTGGAACTCGAAGCCGGAGCCGGCGGGGAGCGGTTCGACCTCCAGCTCGCAGATGGCGTACTGGCCGTGGCCGCCGGACTGCTTGACCAGGCGGCCGTGGCCGGCGGCGGCGGTCCCGAAGGTCTCGCGCAGGGCGACCCTGGGTTCGACGGTGTCGACGTGGACGCCGTGCCGGCCCCGGAGCCGGTCGAGGACGACCTCGGCGTGGGCCTCGCCGGTGCACCAGAGGACCAGCTGGTGGGTGTCCGGGTTCTGTTCGAGGCGCAGCGCCGGGTCCTCGGCGGTGAGGCGGTTGAGGGCCTGGGAGAGCTTGTCGTCGTCGGCCTTGCTGTGGGCCTCGACGGCGATCGGGAGCAGGGGTTCGGGCAGGGTCCAGCCGTCGAGTTTCACCGGGTGGCCGGGTTCGTGGACGGTGTCGCCGGCCCGGGCGCTGGTGAGTTTGGCGGCGCTGACCAGGTCGCCGGCGAGGGCGTGCGGGACGGGCCGCTGCTGTTTGCCGAAGGGGCTGGTGAGGCCGGTGACGCGTTCGTCGCCCTCCTGGTGGTCGCCGGAGTGCTCGGGGCCGGTGAGGTGGATGTGGGTGTCGGGGTAGAGGGTGCCGGCGTAGATGCGCAGCAGGCTGATCCGGCCGACGTAGGCGTCGCTGGTGACGCGGACGACCTGGGCGGCGAGGGGGGCGCCGGGGTCGCAGTCGGGGCCCGGGCGGGTGCGTTCGGTGGGGTCGGGGAACGCGGTGGTGATGAGGTCGAGGAGTTCGGCCGCGCCGATGCCGCCGTCGGTGGTGGGCAGGGCGGGGTGGAGGGCGCAGGCGAGGACCTCGCGGCGCAGGCCGGCCGCCAGGGCGTCGGTGTCGAGGCTCTCGCCGGCGAGGTAGCGCTCCATGAGGGTGTCGTCCTGGCCGGAGATGGCCTCGACGAGGCTCTCGCGGGCGGGGCCGGCCTCGGGGGGCTCGCCGGCCTCGCCGTAGCCGCGGCCGGTGAGGAGGTCGACGGTGCCGGTGGGGTGGTCGTCCCGGTGCACGGGCAGGAAGAGCGGGCGCAGGGTGTCGGGTCCCAGGCCGAAGGCGTCGTGGCAGGCGGTGAGGATGTCGTCGAAGCTGCTGCGGGCGATGTCGAGCTTGGCGACGGCGATGGCCCGGGGGATGGACTCGGCCGCGCACTCGCGCCACAGGGCGCGGGTGGGGGCGGTGATCGGCTCGGTGGCGGAGACGACGAAGACGGCGCCGTCGGCGGTGTGCAGGGCGGCGCGCAGGTCGGCGGCGAAGTCGGGGTGGCCGGGCGGGTCGAGCAGGTTGACCTTGATGCCGTTCCATTCGAGGGGGAGCAGCGAGAGCTGGACGGAGCGCTGCTGCTGGTGCTCGATGTCCTCGTGGTCGGAGACGGTGTTGCCGTCGGCGATGCGCCCGGGGCGGTTGACGGCGCCGGCGGCTAGGGCGAGGGATTCGGCGAGGGTGGTCTTGCCCACGCCGCTGCAGCCGATCAGGACGACGTTGCGCAGGTGCCGGGGGTCGGCGACGGTGGGCGCCTGGCCGGCTCGTGCCGTGCTGCGGTCGGGCATCGGGGGGTCTCCTCCCGTCGCGCCTGGCCGGTCGCCGGGGGTGTCCTGGCGGCGGCCGGACTGTCGTGAAAAGTCTAGGGGCGGTCTTCGGGCTCCCGCCTGCTCGGCGGTCCCTCGGGCGGACGGCGGGGGCCCGGGGCCGGGTCCTGGAGGGCTGCGGTGCGGATCGGGTGTGGATCGGGCCGGTCGAGGGCGCGGGGCCGGGAGCCTGCGGCGCGGGGGCCGGGGAGGGGGCGCGCGGCACCTTTCCGCACGACGTCGCTGGTGGGCGGGGGTGGCGCCGCCACGGGCGGGACGGCCGGGGTGGTCACCGTTCGTGTGTGCCCGCGTGCCGGGGGTGGCGGGTGGGCGGCCGCGGGGCCCGGCGGGCGGAGCGGTGCGGCGGAGGGTGTCGTTCGGCGTGGATACGATGGGTGCGCCGGGTGGGCTGATCCGTCCGGCCGTCTGCCGCGTCTTGGGCCGCAGGCGGGTACCAGGGAGATCGGAGCGGTCGGGAAGGCCATGCTCAACAAATACGCGCGTGCCTTCTTCACACGTGTCCTGACCCCGTTCGCCGCGTTCCTGATCCGGCTGGGTGTGAGCCCGGACGCCGTGACGCTGGTCGGTACGGCCGGTTCGGTGGCCGGTGCGCTGGTGTTCTTCCCGCGTGGGGAGTTCTTCTGGGGCACCATCACGATCACGCTGTTCATCTTCTCGGACCTGGTGGACGGGAACATGGCCCGGCAGCTGGGCCGGACCAGTCGGTGGGGCGCGTTCCTGGACTCCACGCTGGACCGGGTGGCCGATGCGGCGATCTTCGGCGGCCTGGCGATGTGGTACGCGGGCAAGGGTGACAACAACCTGCTGTGCGCCGTGGCGATCTTCTGCCTGGCGAGCGGCCTGGTGGTGTCGTACACCAAGGCCAGGGCGGAGAGCCAGGGCCTGCCGTGCGACGTGTCGGGGCTGGTGGAGCGGGCCGAGCGGCTGGTGATCAGCCTGGTCGCGGCCGGGGTCGCGGGCCTGGCCACGTTCGGCGTGCCGTACGTGGAGTGGCTGCTGCCGGTGGCCCTGTGGCTGGTGGCGGCGGGCAGCCTGGTGACGGTGTTCCAGCGGATGCTGACAGTGCGCCGCGAGGCGTTCGAGGCCGACCGGATGGCGGCCGGGAGCTGAAGGGGGGCGGGCCTTCGGTGAAGGACCGACTGGTGTACTCGGCGTACGCGCTGGGCTGGGCGGCGCTGAAGCATCTGCCGGAGCCGGTGGCGCGCGCCCTGTTCGAACGACTCGCGGACACCGCGTGGCGCCGCCGCGGGCCGCGGGTGTCGCAGCTGGAGAAGAACCTGCGGCGGGTGCGGCCCGACCTGGACGAGGCCGGGCTGCGGGAGCTTTCGCGGGCCGGGATGCGCTCGTACATGCGGTACTGGATGGAGTCCTTCCGGCTGCCGGTGTGGAGCCGGGAGCGGATCGCCCGGGACGTCCAGGTGGAGGGCTCCGAGCAGATGCGCGCGATGCTGGACTCGGGCCGCGGCGTGGTGGTGGCCCTGCCGCACATGGCGAACTGGGACCTGGCGGGCGCGTGGGTCGCGCTGGAGGGGTACCCGTTCACCACGGTCGCGGAGCGGCTGAAGCCGGAGCGCCTGTTCGACCGGTTCGTGGAGTTCCGGGAGAGCCTGGGCATGGAGGTGCTGCCGCTGACCGGCAGCGGCGTCTCGGTGGTCGGCACGATGGCCCGCCGGCTGCGGGCGGGCCGGCTGATCTGCCTGGTCGGCGACCGGGACCTCTCGGAGGCCGGCGTCGAGGTGTCGTTCTTCGGCGAGGCGACCAGGATGCCGGCCGGTCCGGCGGCCCTGGCCCAGCGGACGGGCGCGGCCCTGATGCCGGCCACGCTCTGGTACGACGGGCCGGTGCTGCGGGCGCGGATCAACCCGGAGATCCCGGTGCCCGCCGAGGGGGACCGCAAGGAGCAGACCCGGGTCATGGTGCAGGCGATGGCGGACATCTGGGAGCAGGGGATCCGCGAGCACCCCGAGGACTGGCACATGCTGCAGCGCTTCTGGCTGGCCGACCTGCCGGTCCGTGAGACGGTGGGAGAGCCCGCCGCGGAGCCGTCCGGTGCCGCGGAGCCGTCCGCCGAGCGGGCCGCCGAGCCCGCCGCCGAGGCCTCCGGGCCCTGAAGGATCATGAGGAAGCAGTGAAGATCGGCATCGTCTGCCCGTACGACTGGGACGTCCCCGGCGGCGTGCAGTTCCACATCCGGGACCTCGCCGAGCACCTGATCGGCCTCGGCCACGAGGTGTCGGTGCTGGCGCCCGCCGAGGACGACGAGGCGCTGCCGCCGTACGTGGTCTCGGCCGGGCGGGCGGTCGCGGTGCCGTACAACGGCTCGGTGGCGCGGCTGAGCTTCGGCATCCTGTCCGCGGCCCGGGTGCGGCGCTGGCTGCACGACGGCCGCTTCGACATCCTGCACGTCCACGAGCCGGCCTCGCCGAGCCTGTCGATGCTGGCGGCCTGGTCGGCGTCCGGGCCGATGGTCGGCACCTTCCACACCTCCAACCCGCGCTCGCGGGCGATGATCGCGGCCTCGCCGATCCTCCAGCCGGGCCTGGAGAAGATGCGGGCGCGGATCGCGGTGAGCGAGTACGCGCGGCGGACCCTGGTCGAGCACCTGGGCGGGGACGCGGTGGTGATCCCGAACGGCGTGGACGTCGGCTTCTTCGCGGAGGCCGAGCCGGACGCGCGCTGGACGGGCGGCGCGGCCGCGGGCGAGCCCGGCACGATCGGGTTCATCGGCCGGATCAACGAGCCGCGCAAGGGCCTGCCGACGCTGCTGGCCGCCCTGCCGGGCATCCTCGCCGAGCGGCCCGGGGTCCGGCTGCTGGTGGCCGGCAAGGGCGACGAGGAGGAGGCGGTCGCGGGCCTGGCGCCCGAGGTCCGCCGGCAGGTGGAGTTCCTCGGCATGGTCAGCGACCGGGACAAGGCCCGGCTGCTGCGCAGCGTCGACCTCTACGTGGCGCCGAACACCGGCGGCGAGAGCTTCGGGATCATCCTGGTCGAGGCGATGTCGGCGGGCGCGCCGGTACTGGCCAGCGACCTGGACGCGTTCAAGCAGGTGCTGGACGGCGGGGACGCGGGCGAGCTGTTCCCGGTGGAGGACGCGGACGCGCTGGCCCGTACGGCGCTGCGCCTGCTGGGGGATCCGGGCCGGCTGGACGAGCTGCGCAAGGCGGCGTCCCGGCACGTCCGGCGGTTCGACTGGTCGACGGTCGGCGCGGACATCCTGGCGGTGTACGAGACGGTCGCGTCGGGTGCGGCGGCCGTGGTCGAGGAGGACGAGCGCAGCGGGCGGCGCGGCCGGTTCGGGCTGGCCCGCGACTGAGGCGCGCCCGGCGCGGGCCGGACGATCCCCGGGGGAGGGAAGCAACCGCGGGCGCGGGTGGTTATGGTCTGCCGGACCGCAGTGATCACCGTGACCCGTGGAGGTATCCCCATGCCGCAGATCTCCGTCGACTACTCGCCCGGCCTGGAGGGCTCCTTCGACCGCCGGGCGCTGGGCCTGGCGATCAACCGGCTCGCCGTGAAGACCATCGACGCGCAGCCCGAGGCGTGCAAGACGCTGTTCCGCCGGACCGAGGACTTCGTCGTGGGCGAGAGCGCCGGCCCCGACGAGCAGGTGTACGTGGAGTTCCAGATCTTCCCGGGCCGCACCCCGGAGGCGAAGGCGGCGCTCGGCGAGGCCGTCCGGGCGCTGCTGGCCGAGCACGTCCGGCCGGTGCCGGGCGGGCGGCTGTTCACCGCGGTGAACATCTCCGACATCGACCGCGACAGCTACCGCAGCGCCACCGTCGAGGGCTGACCCCGCGGCACCCGGTAGCGTAGCGCCCCGTGACTACCTGGATCTGGGCCGGCGTGGCCGTGGTGCTGTTCGGCATGTACCTGAGTTGGACGGCCGGTCGGCTGGACCGGCTGCACGCCCGGATCGACGCCGCTCGCGCGGCGCTGGACGCGCAGCTGGTCCGCCGGGCGTCGGTGGCGATGGAGCTGGCGACCTCCTCGTTGCTGGACCCGGCGGCCTCGCTGCTGCTGCTGGACGCGGCGCACGCGGCACGGCAGGCGGAGGACGAGCACCGCGAGGTGGCGGAGAGTCAGCTGAGCCTGGCCCTGCGGGCGGTCCTCGCCGAGCCGGAGCAGGTCGCGGTGCTGGTCGCCGAGCCGGGTGGCGAGGAGGCCGTGAAGGACCTGACGGCGGCGGTCCGCCGGGTGCCGCTGGCCCGGCGGTTCCACAACGACGCGGTGCGGGCGGCCCGGGCGGTGCGCGAGCACCGGCTGGTGCGCTACTTCCGGCTGGCGGGCAAGGCGCCGTTCCCGATGGCCTTCGAGATGGACGACGCGCCCCCGCCGGCGCTGACCCCCGAGGGCGCTCCGGCGTAGGAGCGGCACGGTCGAACGGTGCGTCCGGATCCGGCCTGTTTGTCGTATCCCGTCGGCCGCGCTGGACTTGGTGGCGCATGGAGGGGCCGTTTCTTCCGCCTACCATAGGGCGATAGCACTGGTTCATCTTCGAGTGAGGTCTCACGTGTCCAGCACCCCCACCACCGCAGACCAGCCGCAGATCGGCACCGCCCGGGTGAAGCGCGGCATGGCCGAGCAGCTCAAGGGCGGTGTGATCATGGACGTGGTCAACGCCGAGCAGGCGAAGATCGCCGAGGACGCCGGCGCTGTGGCCGTCATGGCGCTCGAGCGGGTCCCGGCCGACATCCGCAAGGACGGCGGCGTGGCCCGGATGTCCGACCCGAACATGATCGAGGAGATCATCGCCGCGGTCTCCATCCCGGTCATGGCGAAGTCCCGGATCGGCCACTTCGTCGAGGCCCAGGTCCTGCAGTCGCTCGGTGTCGACTACATCGACGAGTCCGAGGTGCTGACCCCGGCCGACGAGGTCAACCACTCCGACAAGTGGGCCTTCACGACCCCCTTCGTCTGTGGTGCCACCAACCTGGGCGAGGCCCTGCGCCGCATCGCCGAGGGCGCGGCCATGATCCGCTCCAAGGGCGAGGCCGGCACCGGCAACGTCGTCGAGGCCGTCCGCCACCTGCGCCAGATCAAGAACGAGATCGCCAAGCTGCGCGGCTTCGACAACAACGAGCTGTACGCCGCCGCCAAGGAGCTGCGCGCCCCGTACGAGCTCGTCAAGGAGGTCGCCGAGCTCGGCAAGCTGCCGGTCGTGCTGTTCTCCGCCGGTGGCGTGGCCACCCCGGCCGACGCCGCGCTGATGCGCCAGCTGGGCGCCGAGGGCGTCTTCGTCGGCTCCGGCATCTTCAAGTCGGGCGACCCGGCCAAGCGTGCCGCCGCGATCGTCAAGGCCACCACCTTCTTCGACGACCCGAAGATCATCGCGGACGCCTCCCGCAACCTGGGCGAGGCCATGGTCGGCATCAACTGCGACACCCTGCCCGAGACCGAGCGCTACGCCAACCGCGGCTGGTAACCAGCCCGCGACCAGCGTCGGCCCGCCGCAGCGCCTCGGCGCGCGGCGGGCCGCGCCACGTACACACGAAGTAACGATCGAAGAGGTTTGAGACCGTGAGCACTCCAGTCATCGGCGTCCTCGCCCTGCAGGGCGACGTCCGCGAGCACCTGGTCGCGCTGGCCGAGGCCGACGCGCTGGCCCGCCCGGTGCGCCGTGCCGAGGAGCTGGCCGAGGTCGACGCGCTGGTGATCCCCGGCGGGGAGTCCACCACCATGTCCAAGCTGGCGCTGCTGTTCGGCGTGATGGACCCGGTGCGCGAGCGCGTCGCCGCCGGCATGCCGGTCTACGGGACCTGCGCGGGCATGATCATGCTGGCCGACAAGATCCTGGACGGCCGCGAGGACCAGGAGACCGTCGGCGGGATCGACATGACCGTGCGGCGCAACGCCTTCGGGCGCCAGAACGAGTCCTTCGAGTCCGGCGTCGCCTTCCAGGGTCTGGACGGAGGCCCGGTGCACGGCGTGTTCATCCGCGCCCCCTGGGTCGAGGCCGTCGGTGCCGGTGTCCAGGTGCTGGCCGAGCTGCCGGCCGCCGACGGACCGGAGAGCCGGATCGTCGCCGTGCGCCAGGGCAACCTGCTCGCGACGTCGTTCCACCCCGAGCTGACCGGTGACCACCGGGTGCACGGCTACTTCGTCGCCATGGTCGAGGAGCACCTCGCCGCCGCACGCTGACCGTGTGCGGTCCACCGGTGACGACACCGGTAAGATCTCATCTGTTCATTTCCCTTTGGCGACGTAAAGGAGCTGGCGATGTCCGGCCACTCTAAGTGGGCTACGACCAAGCACAAGAAGGCCGTGATCGACGCCAAGCGCGGCAAGCTCTTCGCCAAGATGATCAAGAACATCGAGGTGGCGGCGCGCACCGGTGGTCCCGACCCGGCGGGCAACCCGACCCTGTACGACGCCATCCAGAAGGCGAAGAAGAGCTCCGTCCCGATCGACAACATCAACCGCGCCGTCAAGCGCGGTGGCGGTCTGGAGGCCGGCGGCGCCGACTACCAGACCATCATGTACGAGGGCTACGGCCCGAACGGTGTGGCCGTCCTCATCGAGTGCCTCACCGACAACCGCAACCGCGCGGCCTCCGACGTGCGCGTCGCGATGACCCGCAACGGCGGCTCGATGGCCGACCCGGGCTCGGTGTCCTACCTCTTCACCCGCAAGGGTGTCGTGATCGTCCCCAAGTCGGACGGCGTGGACGAGGACAAGCTGTTCGAGGTCGTCCTCGACCAGGAGCCCGAGGAGATCAACGACCTCGGCGAGTCCTTCGAGATCGTCTCCGAGGCCTCCAGGATGGTCGCCGTCCGGACCGCGCTGGTCGACGCCGGCGTCGACTACGACTCGGCCGAGGCCAACTTCCTGCCGAGCATGCAGGTCGAGCTGGACGTCGACGGCGCCCGCAAGATCCTGAAGCTGATCGACGCCCTGGAGGACAGCGACGACGTGCAGAACGTCTTCGCCAACTTCGACATCAGCGACGAGGTCGGTGCGCAGCTCGACTCCGAGTGATCGTTCCCACCTCCCGGCCCGGTGGTCCCAGGACCACCGGGCCGGTGTCGTTCGAGCCGTTGTCCGACCCGGGCGGTAGCCTTCGCAGGTCGCCGCGCCCCGGGGCCGGCGGCGGGGTTACCGAGAGGCGGGGCTGACGTGCGGGTACTGGGTGTGGACCCGGGGCTGACCAGGTGCGGGATCGGGGTGGTCGACGGTGCGCCCGGACGGCCCCTGAAGATGGTCGGGGTCGGCGTGGTGCGCACGCCCGCCGAGGCGGAGATCGGGCCGCGGCTGCTGCTGGTCGAGCAGGGCATCGAGAGCTGGCTCGACGAGCACCGGCCGGACCTGGTGGCGGTCGAGCGGGTCTTCGCCCAGCACAACGTCCGCACCGTGATGGGCACCGCGCAGGCCAGCGCCGTCGCGATGCTCTGCGCCACCCGGCGGGGCATCCCCGTCACCCTGCACACCCCCAGCGAGGTCAAGGCGGCCGTCACCGGCTCCGGCCGGGCCGACAAGGCCCAGGTCACCGCCATGGTGCAGCGGCTGCTGCGGCTGGACGCCCCGCCCAAGCCCGCCGACGCCGCGGACGCGCTGGCGCTGGCCATCTGCCACATCTGGCGCGGCGGCGCCACCGACCGGATCGCCGCCGCCGTCGCCAAGGCGGCGCCCGCCAAGGCCGCACCGGCCCGGCCGTCCGCCTACCGAGCCTCCCGAGGAGCCGCACGATGATCGCCTTCGTCCAGGGCCCGGTGGCCGCCATCTCCGGCGGCACCGTCGTCGTCGAGGTCGGCGGCGTCGGGATGGCCGTCCAGTGCACCCCCGCCACCGCGGCCGGGCTGCGACCGGGCGAGCCCACCCGGCTGGCCACCTCCCTGGTGGTCCGGGAGGACTCGCTCACCCTCTACGGCTTCGCGGACGACGACGAGCGCGCCGTCTTCGAGATCCTGCAGGCGGCGCCCGGCGTCGGTCCGCGCCTGGCGCAGGCCATGCTCGGGGTGCACAGCCCGGACGAGCTGCGCGCCGCCGTCGCCGCCGGGAACGAGAAGGCCCTGATCGCCGTCCCCGGGATCGGCAAGGCCAAGGCCGCCAAGCTGCTGCTGGAGTACAAGGACAAGCTGGGCGCCCCGCACGGCAGCGTCCCCGCCCAGAAGCCGATCGCCGCCGGGCCCGCGCCGTGGAGCGAGCAGCTGCACTCCGCGCTGGTCGGCCTCGGCTACGCCCCGCGGGAGGCCGACGAGGCGGTCGCGGCCGTCACCCCCGAGGCCGAGGCGCAGTCCAGGACGGATGTCGGCGCGCTGCTCAGGGCCGCCCTGCGCACCCTGAACCGCGCCCGCTGACCTCTTTGCCGATCTGACCACCTGTCCCCTTGTCGACATTGGAGCCCGCACCGATGAGCCCGTACGACTCCGACCCGGCCGACCGGCTGGTCACGGCCGCCGCCGACGGCGAGGACCAGGCGGTCGAGGCGGCGCTGCGGCCCAAGCTGCTGGACGAGTTCATCGGCCAGGAGCGGGTGCGCGAGCAGCTGTCCCTGGTGCTCCAGGCCGCCCGCCAGCGCGGCAGCGCCCCCGACCACGTGCTGCTCAGCGGCCCGCCCGGGCTCGGCAAGACCACCCTGTCGATGATCATCGCGGCCGAGCTGGGCGCCCCGATCCGGATCACCTCCGGTCCGGCCATCCAGCACGCGGGGGACCTGGCGGCGATCCTCTCCTCGCTCACCGAGGGCGAGGTGCTCTTCCTGGACGAGATCCACCGGATGTCCCGGCCGGCGGAGGAGATGCTCTACATGGCGATGGAGGACTTCCGGGTCGACGTGATCGTCGGCAAGGGGCCGGGCGCCACCGCCATCCCGCTGGAGCTGCCGCCCTTCACGCTGGTCGGCGCGACCACCCGGGCCGGTCTGCTGCCGCCGCCGCTGCGCGACCGCTTCGGCTTCACCGGGCACATGGAGTTCTACGCCCCCGCCGAGCTGGAGAAGGTGGTGCACCGCTCGGCCGCCCTGCTGGACGTCGAGATCGACCCGGCCGGCGCCGCCGAGATCGCCGGCCGCTCCCGGGGCACCCCCCGCATCGCCAACCGGCTGCTGCGCCGGGTGCGCGACTACGCCCAGGTCCGGCACGACGGCGTGGTCACCCCGGGGATCGCCGCCCAGGCGCTGGAGGTCTACGAGGTCGACGCCCGCGGGCTGGACCGGCTCGACCGCGCGGTGCTGGACGCACTGCTGCGGCTGTTCGGCGGCGGCCCGGTCGGGCTGTCGACGCTCGCGGTCGCGGTGGGGGAGGAGGCCGAGACGGTCGAGGAGGTCGCCGAGCCCTTCCTGGTCCGCGAGGGCCTGCTCGCCCGTACCCCGCGCGGGCGGATCGCCACCGCCGCCGCCTGGCAGCACCTCGGTCTCACCCCGCCGGTCCAGACCATCCGCGGCGCGGTGCCGGCCCAGTCGGAACTCTTCCCGGCGGACGGGAGCTGAACGGGTGATGCCGGCCCGGTGCGGGCCGGGAGGAGCTCCGCGGGCGGAAGTCGGGGAAGAAGTCCGGGGAAACTGTGCAGGCCGAGGCTCGCCACTTTCGGCGGCAGGATGCGATGCTTGGCGTTGTCCGATCAGTTCGGGGTCGCCTAGACTCCGCCGGACCGCCCCTCTCACCTGACGGGCCGACCAATACCACACAGGCCGCCGGCCGGCGGCCCGTAAAGGACCCTGGCTGCAGTGAACCTCATCATCCTTCTCCTCCCGATCATCGCGATCGTGCTCATGTTCCGGTCGCAGAAGAAGCGCCAGCAGCAGCAGCAGAGCATGCAGACCGCGCTGGAGCCCGGGGCCGGAGTGCGCACCATCGGCGGCCTGTACGCCCAGGTGAAGGCGGTCAACGAGGAGACCGTCGAGCTGGAGATCGCGCCCGGCGTGATCACCCACTTCACCAAGAGTGCCGTCGCGGCCGTGCTGGACCCGCAGGAGTACGACGCGATCATCAACGGTCGCCCCGCCGAGGACGAGCTCCCCGAGGTCGATGCCGAGGACGCCGAGGCCGAGCAGGCCGAGGACAAGCCGCTGACGCTCACCAAGGACAGCGCCGAGAAGGGCGATGCCGAGGGCGGGGCTCCCGCGAGCAAGTAGTACGGTCGGGCACCAGCCCGGCCGCGCGGCGCAGTGCCGCGAGCCCACAGGACCTCAGGGCCGCGCTCCCGCCATGCCCCCGTCCCGCCACGAGCCGGACGGGGGTCCGGTTGGGGAGGTGGCATGGACAGGGAGAAACGAGCAAGGTGGCAACACCCAAGTCGCGCCCGCGCGACGGCTACCCAGGGCGGGCGCTGGCCCTCATCCTGGTCGTCACCGTCGGACTGGTCGCCCTCATGTTCGGGACGGGCCACACCAAGCCCCGCCTCGGGATCGACCTCGCCGGCGGCACCAGCATCACGCTGACCGCGAAGTCGACCGACCCCAAGGCGATCAACAAGTCCAACATGGACATCGCCACCGGGATCATCGAGCAGCGCGTCAACGGGATGGGTGTCTCCGAGGCGGAGGTCCAGACCCAGGGCGACAAGAACATCATCGTCAACATCCCCAAGGGTGGCGACAAGCAGACGGCGGCCGACCAGGTCGGTACCACCGCCCAGCTGTTCTTCCGCCCGGTCCTCGCCCTCGCCCCGAGCGGCATCCAGGTCCCGGCCCCGAGCGCCACCCCGACGGCGAGCGGCAGCGCCGCCCCGGGTGCGGCCCCCTCGGCCGGCGCCTCGGCCTCGGCGGGCACCACCGCCGCCGCGCCGAGCGCCAGCGCCAGCGCCACCAAGCAGGGCCGCGCGGTCGGCGAGGCGCTCGCCGCCGACGCCACCCCGACCGCGGCCGCCACGGGCAGCACCGCTCCGAGCGCGGCCGCCTCCGGCGCGCCGAGCACCGCTCCCAGCACCGCGCCCAGCGCCCCGGCCAACCCGGACCTGACCGCCGCGATGACCTCGGGCACCGTGCCGCCGGAGCTGGCGGCCGAGTTCGCCCGCATCGACTGCTCCCAGCAGGACCAGCGCAAGAACTACCAGACGGCCGAGGACAAGCCGGCCGTCGCCTGCACCCAGAAGGACGAGCGCGGGATCTACTACAAGATCGCCCTCGGTCCGGTCGCCGTCTACGGCAAGGACGTCTCCAAGGCGCAGGCCACCATCGACACCCAGCAGGGCGGCGGCTGGCAGGTCCAGCTGCAGTTCAACGGCAAGGGCACCGACGCGTTCACCGCGGTCACCGGCCAGCTGGCCGCGCAGCCCGACCCGACCAACCAGTTCGCCATCGTGCTGGACGGCCAGGTCGTCTCCCACCCGTACGTGCGCGGCGCCATCCCCGGCGGCTCGGCCGTGATCTCCGGCAGCTTCAGCCAGACCGAGGCGCAGAACCTCGCGAACGTGCTGAGCTTCGGCGCGCTGCCGCTGGAGTTCACCACCAGCGACGTCACCACCGTCTCGCCGCAGCTCGGCGGCGACCAGCTGAAGGCGGGCCTGATCGCCGGCCTGATCGGCATGCTGCTGGTGGTCCTCTACTCGCTGGTCTACTACCGGGGCCTGGGCCTGGTCTCGATCGCGGGTCTGATCGTCTCGGCGGTCCTCACCTACTCGATCATGAGCCTGCTCGGCGCGGGCATCGGCTTCGCGCTGAACCTGCCGGCCATCTGCGGCGCGATCGTCGCGATCGGTATCACCGCGGACTCCTTCATCGTGTACTTCGAGCGCATCCGCGACGAGGTCCGCGACGGCGCCCCTCTGCGCCCGGCCGTCCAGCGCGCCTGGCCGCGCGCCCGGCGCACCATCCTGGTGTCGGACTTCGTGTCCTTCCTCTGTGCCGCGGTGCTCTACCTCGTCTCGGTCGGCAAGGTGCAGGGCTTCGCGTTCACGCTGGGCCTGACCACCGCGCTCGACGTCGTGGTGATCTTCCTCTTCACCAAGCCGCTGATCACCCTGCTGGCCCGGAAGAAGTTCTTCTCCGAAGGCCACCCGTGGTCCGGTCTGGACCCGAAGCGTCTGGGCGCCCGCCCGCCGCTGCGCAGTACCCGTCGCCGTAGCCCGTCCGCTTCCGCCGTGAAGGAGGCCTGACACCGTGTCACGCTTCTCCAATCTGGGCCACCGGCTCTACCAGGGCGAGGTCAGCTTCGACTTCGTCGGGCGCCGCAAGCTCTGGTACAGCATCTCCGGTGTGATCGTGCTGGTCGCGGCGATCGGTCTGGCCATGGGCCTGAAACTCGGCATCGAGTTCAAGGGCGGCTCGGTCTACACGGTCGCCAAGCCGGGGCTGTCGATCTCGCAGGCGCAGGACGCGGTGGACAAGATCGTCCACTCGCACCCCCTGGTGCAGTCGGTGGACGGCGGCGAGAAGATCCGCATCCAGATCAGCTCCGAGGAGCAGGTCTCCTCGTCGGTCTTCACGGACAAGCTGTCCAAGGAGATCGGCGTCCCCGTCGCCGAGATCGACACCCAGGTGATCGGTCCCAGCTGGGGTGAGCAGATCTCCCACAAGGCGCTCACCGGCCTGATCATCTTCATGATCCTGGTGACGATCTACCTGGCGATCGCCTTCGAGTGGCGGATGGCGGTGGCCGCCCTGGTCGCCCTCATCCACGACCTCCTGATCACCATCGGCGTGTACGCCCTGGTGGGCTTCGAGGTCACCCCCGGTACGGTGATCGGCTTCCTGACGATCCTCGGGTACTCGCTCTACGACACGGTGGTCGTCTTCGACACCGTGAAGGAGAACACCAAGGGGCTCACCAAGCAGAACAAGATCACCTACAGCGAGGCCGCCAACGCGGGTCTCAACCAGACCCTGGTGCGCTCGCTGAACACCACGGTGGTCGCCCTGCTCCCGGTGGCGGCGCTGCTGTTCATCGGTGGCGGCATCCTGGGTGCCGGCACCCTGAACGACATCTCGCTCGCGCTGTTCATCGGCCTCGCCGCCGGTGCCTACTCCTCGATCTGCGTCGCCACCCCGCTGCTGGCGCAGCTCAAGGAGGAGCAGCCGGAGATGAAGGCACTGGCCAAGCGGGTCGCGCAGCGCCGTGCGGCGGACGCCAAGGCGGCCGCCGAGGGCGGCTCGGGCGAGACGCCGCAGGGCGAGGAGTTCGCCGACGAGGACCTGCCCGCGGGTATGGTCGGTCAGCGTGGCCGTGCGGCCGGCACCTCGCGTGCCAAGGGCCGTCCGTCCAACAAGCGCTGACCGCCCGACCGTAGAGGACCCCTTGTGACCACCGCCGACACCGCACTGGCCGAGCTGCTGAACAGCCGCATCCGGGACGTCCCGGACTACCCGAAGCAGGGTGTGCTGTTCAAGGACATCGCGCCGCTGCTGGCCGATGCCGAGGCCTTCACGGCCCTCGTCCAGGCGCTGGCGGACCGGGCGCGGGCCCTGGGCGCGACCAAGGTGGTGGGCCTGGAGGCGCGCGGCTTCGTGCTGGCGGCCCCGGCGGCCTTCGCGGCCGGGCTCGGCTTCGTGCCGATCCGCAAGCCGGGCAAGCTGCCCGGCGAGGTGTTCCGGCGCTCGTACGAGCTGGAGTACGGCTCGGCGACGCTGGAGGTGCAGTGCGATGCCTTCGCGCCGGGTGAGCGGGTGCTGGTGGTGGACGACGTCCTGGCGACCGGCGGCACGATCGGTGCCTCGCTGGACCTGGTGAAGGAGGCCGGCGCCGAGCTGGCGGGCGTCGTGGTCCTGATGGAGCTGGGCTTCCTGGACGGCCGCGCGCGGCTGGCCGGGCACCTGGGCGACGCTCCGCTGGAGACGCTGGTCACGGTCTGAGCACCGGACGGAGGGCGGCGGTCGGATCATCCGACCGCCGCCCTCCGCGTGTCCGGACCCGGGCGGCTGAACACCGGAGCGCCCGGCTCGGTACCATGAAGATTCATCCCCTCCCGGTTGTGCGACCGGTGCCAGGGGCAGGCCCGGTGCCCCGAGGAGTGTCCTTGCCCGACGAGGTTGTGCCCACGGCCGCAGCGGCCGCCCCCGAAGACCGTCCCACGCCCTCGGGGGCCACCCCGGCACGCCCGGCGCCGACCTCCTCGCGTCCGGTGGCTCCGGCCACCCGGCCCTCCTCCTCCGGAGGCATGCGCGCCCGCCTGGCCCGCCTCGGCGGTCAGCGCTCCAGCGTGCTCAACCCCGTCCTGGAGCCGCTCTTCCGCTCCATCCGGGCCAACGACCCCAAGGCCGACCCGGTCCTGCTGCGGGAGATCGAGAAGGCCTACGCGGTCGCCGAGAAGTGGCACCGCGGCCAGAAGCGCAAGAGCGGCGACCCCTACATCACCCACCCGCTGGCGGTCGCGACCATCCTGGCGGAGCTGGGCATGGACGCCGCGACGCTGATGGCGGGGCTGCTGCACGACACCGTCGAGGACACCGACTACGGCCTGGAGACCCTGCGCAAGGACTTCGGCGACTCGGTGGCCCTGCTGGTCGACGGCGTCACCAAGCTGGACCGGGTCAAGTTCGGCGAGGCCGCGCAGGCCGAGACCGTCCGCAAGATGGTCGTCGCGATGGCCAAGGACCCGCGCGTCCTGGTGATCAAGCTGGCCGACCGCCTGCACAACATGCGCACCATGCGCTACCTCAAGCGGGAGAAGCAGGAGAAGAAGGCCCGCGAGACGCTGGAGATCTACGCCCCGCTGGCCCACCGGCTGGGGATGAACACCATCAAGTGGGAGCTGGAGGACCTCGCCTTCGCGATCCTCTACCCCAAGATGTACGACGAGATCGTCCGCCTGGTCGCCGAGCGCGCGCCGAAGCGGGACGAGTACCTGGCGACCGTCATCGACCAGGTCCAGGGCGACCTGCGCGGCGCCCGGATCACCGCCTCCGTCACCGGCCGGCCGAAGCACTACTACTCGGTCTACCAGAAGATGATCGTCCGGGGCCGGGACTTCGCCGAGATCTACGACCTGGTGGGCATCCGGGTCCTGGTCGACACCGTCCGCGACTGCTACGCGGCGCTGGGCACCATCCACGCGCGGTGGAACCCGGTGCCGGGGCGGTTCAAGGACTACATCGCGATGCCCAAGTTCAACATGTACCAGTCGCTGCACACCACGGTGATCGGTCCGGGCGGCAAGCCCGTCGAGCTGCAGATCCGCACCTTCGACATGCACCGCCGGGCCGAGTACGGCATCGCCGCGCACTGGAAGTACAAGCAGCGCGCGGTGGCCGGCGCCTCCAAGGTGCGCACCGACACCCCGACCCAGACCCGCAAGGACGACAAGGCCGGCGCCGTCAACGAGATGGCCTGGCTGCGGCAGCTGCTGGACTGGCAGAAGGAGACCGAGGACCCGAGCGAGTTCCTGGAGTCGCTGCGCTTCGACCTCTCCAACAACGAGGTCTTCGTCTTCACCCCCAAGGGCGACGTCATAGCGCTGCCGGCCGGCGCCACCCCGGTGGACTTCGCCTTCGCCGTCCACACCGAGGTCGGCTACCGCTGCATAGGGGCCCGGGTGAACGGGCGGCTGGTGCCGCTGGAGTCGACCCTGGAGAACGGCGACAGCGTCGAGGTCTTCACCTCCAAGGCGGAGAACGCCGGACCCTCCCGGGACTGGCTGGGCTTCGTCAAGTCGCCGCGCGCCCGCAACAAGATCCGCGCCTGGTTCTCCAAGGAGCGCCGCGAGGAGGCGATCGAGCACGGCAAGGAGGCCATCGCCCGCGCGATGCGCAAGCAGGGCCTGCCGATCCAGCGGATCCTGACCGGTGACTCGCTGGTCACCCTGGCCCACGAGATGCGCTACCCGGACATCTCCTCGCTGTACGCGGCGATCGGCGAGGGCCACGTCGCCGCGCAGAACATCGTGCAGAAGCTGGTGCAGGCGCTCGGCGGCGAGGAGGGGGCCACCGAGGACCTCGCGGAGACCGCCACCCCGACGCACGACACCCGCCGGGCGGTCCGCCGCCGGGCCAAGGGCGACCCGGGTGTCATCGTCAAGGGCGTCGAGGACGTCTGGGTCAAGCTCTCCCGCTGCTGCACCCCGGTGCCGGGCGACCCGATCGTCGGCTTCGTCACCCGCGGCAACGGCGTCTCGGTGCACCGCGCCGACTGCGTCAACGTCGAGGCGCTCAGCCAGCAGCCGGAGCGGATGATCGAGGTCGAGTGGGCGGCCACCCAGTCCTCCGTGTTCCTGGTGGCCATCCAGGTCGAGGCGCTGGACCGCTCGCGGCTGCTCTCGGACGTCACCCGGGTGCTCTCCGACCAGCACGTCAACATCCTGTCGGCGGCGGTGCAGACCTCCCGCGACCGGGTCGCGATGAGCCGCTTCACCTTCGAGATGGGCGACCCGAAGCACCTCGGCCACGTCCTGAAGGCCGTCCGCGGCGTCGAGGGCGTGTACGACGTCTACCGGGTCACCTCGGCCCGCAAGTAGCGGTACCGGCACGACGAAGGGCCCCACCGCCTCGGCGGTGGGGCCCTTCGCCGGTTCCGGCGGCAGTGGATCAGCCGGTGAACTCCTCCTGGCTGCGGTGCGCCTGCTCCAGCAGGGTCTGCACGCCGGCCAGCTCGGACTCCAGCTTGGCGGCCTTGCTCGCGTTGCCGGCCGCGCGGGCCTTGTCCAGGTCGGCCTGGATCTTCTCGGCCTTGGCCTGGAAGAGGCCGACCATGCCGGCCGCACGGGCCTTGGCCTCCGGGTTCGAGCGCTTCCACTCGCTGTCCTCGGCCTCGCGGATCGCCCGCTCGACCGTGTTCAGCCGGCCGTCCAGCTTCGGACGGGCGTCGCGCGGCACGTGCCCGATCGCCTCCCAGCGCTCGTTGATCTCGCGCAGGGCGGCCTTGGCGGCCTTCAGGTCGGTGATCGGCAGGATCGCCTCGGCCTCGGTCGCCAGCACCTCCTTGAGCTTCTGGTTCTCGACCTGCTCGGCGTCCCGCTCGCTGAACACCGCGGAGCGGGCCTGGAAGAAGACGTCCTGCGCGCCGCGGAACCGCGCCCACAGCTCGTCCTCGATGTCGCGCTGGGCGCGCCCGGCGGCCTTCCAGCGGCCCATCAGGTCGCGGTAGCGGGCCGCGGTGTCACCCCACTCGGTGGAGGAGGAGAGCGCCTCCGCCTCGGTGACCAGCTGCTCCTTGACGGCGCGGGCCTGGTCGCGCTCGGCGTCCAGGGTCGCGAAGTGCGCCTTGCGGTGCTTGGAGAAGACCGAGCGGGCGTGCGAGAAGCGGTGCCACAGCTCGTCGTCGCTCTTGCGGTCCAGCCGGGGCAGGCCCTTCCAGGTGTCCACCAGCGCGCGCAGCCGGTCCCCGGCCTCCCGCCACTGGGTGGACTCGGCGAGCCGCTCGGCCTCCGCGACCAGCGACTCCTTGGCCGTGCGGGTCTCGTCCTGCGCCTTGGCGCGGGCCGCCTTGCGCTCCTCGCGACGGCTCTCGATCTCACCGGCGAGCGTGTCCAGCCGCTTGGCCAGCGCGTCCAGGTCCCCCACCGCGTGCCCCTCGGCCACCTGCGCGCGCAGGTGCTCCAGCGCGGTCTGGGCGTCCTTGGCGGCCAGGTCGGTGGTGCGCACCCGCTTCTCCAGCAGGCCGATCTCCACCTCGATGCCCTGGTACTTGCGCTCGAAGTAGGCGAGGGCCTCCTCGGGCGAGCCGGCCTGCCAGGAACCCACGACGCGTTCGCCGTCGGCCGTCCTGACGTAGACCGTGCCCTGCTCGTCGACACGGCCCCACGGGTCGCTGCTCATAGCGCGTCCTCCACATGACGTCGCGCCCGCGCCGGGGCGCACGCGTACGTCGTCCACAGTTGATGTGCGGCGGACCGATGAGTCCGCCGTCCCGTCCGCCGTGCTGTGCTGCCGAGGGTGACGGCCGGCGGGTCTGGGCACCCTATACAACGCCAACATAGGCGACCAGGCCCGGTGCTGTCCGCATCCGAGCCGGGCGATTTCGCCCCGGGGCCGGGCCCGGGGCCGCCCCACGGCGACGCCGGCCCGGCCCCGGTCCTGCTCAACCCTTCGCGGTGGTCACCGTGTTGAGGGTGAAGTCGGCCATCGGGGGGCCGTCCGTCCCGCCGTCCAGGGTGCCCGCGGCGGCGATCTTCTGCAGCACGTCCAGGCCGCCGGTGATCTTGCCGAACGGGGTGTACGCCGGGTCCAGCTTGGTGTCCTTGTAGACCAGGAAGAACTGGCTTCCGTTGGTCCCGGGGCCGGAGTTGGCCATCGCCACGGTGCCGGCCGGGTAGGTCGCGCCGGTGAGGTTCTCGTCGGCGAACTTGTAGCCCGGGCCGCCGGTGCCGCCCTTGACGGTCGCGCTGGCCGTCGGGTCGCCGCACTGCAGCACGAAGATCCCGCCGGTGGTCAGGCGGTGGCACTTGGTGTGGTCGAAGTACTGCTCGCCGGAGAGGAAGGCGAAGGAGTTCACCGTGTGCGGCGCCTTGGCCGTGTCCAGGGCGATGGTCACCTTGCCGCAGTTGGTGTCCAGCGTCGCCGTGTACGACCCGGCCGCATCCACCGCCATGGCCGGCTCGGCCTGCCACTGCTTGCCGTTGGGCGCACCCGGCGCGGGGGCGGCGCAGCCGTCGACCGCCTTGCGGGTCGGTGCGGTGGGGGCGCCGGTGGGGGTCGGTGCGGCCTGCGCGCCGGCCGCGGAGTCCTTCTTGTCGTCCGAGTCGAAGGCGCCCGTCCCCACCAGCGCGCCGCCGCCCGCCAGCACGACCACGGCGAGCGAGGCCCCGAGGATCGTGTTGCGGCGCCTGCGCGCGGCCTGCGCCTCGGCCCGGCGCTCGGCCTGGCGCTCGTACTTCTCGCGGGCGAGCTGCCGCCGCCGCTGTTCGCTGGTGACCACCGGGCCGTGTCTCCTACATGGGTGCTTGTCGTCCCCTCCCGCCCGATGGCGGGCGAGGAGGGCGGGTGCGGATGCTGATGCGGATCATCGCATCCATCGGCGGCCAAGTGTAGGGACCGACGCCGTAAGAACGGGGTGAACCTGTCAGGACGAAGTGAACCTGTCAGGCGGATCTGGTTCGCAACCGGACCCGGACCGCCGGTAGGCTGCGTTTACATCACATCGTGTAGCCGCATGCTGTAGCCGCCACTGTCGACCGAGTCACCGAGGACGCGCGTGTTCATCGCCGGATTCCCCGCTGGAGCCTGGGGCACCAACTGCTACCTGGTCGCACCGGGACCCGGCGAGGAGTGTGTCATCGTCGACCCCGGCCACCAGGCCGCGCAGGGCGTCGACGAGCTGATCCGCGAGCACCGGCTGAAGCCCGTCGCGGTCGTGCTCACCCACGGCCACATCGACCACATCGCCTCGGTCGTCCCGGTCTGCGGCGCCAAGGGCGTCCCGGCCTGGATCCACCCCGAGGACCGCTACATGATGGCCGACCCGGAGAAGGCGCTCGGCCGCTCGCTCGGCACCCAGCTGATGGGCGAGCTCACCGTCGGCGAACCCGACGACGTGCGCGAGCTCACCGACGGCAGCGTGCTGGAGCTGGCCGGCCTGAAGCTCACCGTCGACCACGCGCCCGGCCATACCAAGGGGTCGGTGACGTTCAGGACGCCCGGTGCCGAGGACCTCCCCCCGGTGCTCTTCTCGGGCGACCTGCTCTTCGCCGGCTCCATCGGGCGTACGGACCTCCCGGGCGGGGACAGCGAGGCGATCATGCAGTCGCTGGCCCGGGTGTGCCTGCCCCTCGACGACACGACCGTGGTCCTCTCCGGCCACGGCGGACAGACGACCATCGGCCGTGAGCGCGCCACCAACCCCTACCTCAGGCAGGCGGCGGGAGCGCTCGGCGCTCCGGCCTTCCCGCGACGAGGAATGTGACGGAAGAGAAGTTGAGCACCTTCACCGCCCCCAAGGGCACCTACGACCTGCTGCCGCCGAGCTCGGCGACCTTCCTGGCGATCCGCGAGGCGATCGCCGCGCCCGCCCGCAGGGCCGGCTACGGCTACATCGAGACCCCGGTCTTCGAGGACGTCAAGCTGTTCTCCCGCGGTGTCGGCGAGTCGACCGACATCGTCAGCAAGGAGATGTACAGCCTCACCACCAAGGGCGGCGACGAGCTCGCGCTGCGCCCCGAGGGCACCGCCTCGGTGCTGCGCGCCGCGCTCCAGGCCAACCTGCACAAGCAGGGCAACCTGCCGGTCAAGCTCTGGTACTCCGGCTCGTACTACCGCTACGAGCGGGCGCAGAAGGGCCGCTACCGCCAGTTCTCGCAGGTCGGCGCCGAGGCGATCGGCGCGGAGGACCCGGCGCTGGACGCCGAGCTGATCATCCTGGCCGACGACGCCTTCCGCTCGCTGGGCGTGCGCGACTACTCGCTGCTGCTCAACAGCCTCGGCGACAAGCAGTGCCGCCCGGTCTACCGCGCGGCGCTGGTCGAGTTCCTGGCCGGCCTCGACCTGGACGAGGACACCCGCCGCCGGGCCGAGATCAACCCGCTGCGCGTGCTGGACGACAAGCGCGAGTCGGTGCAGGCCCAGCTCGGCGGCGCGCCGATGCTGCGCGACTTCCTCTGCGAGGAGTGCAAGGCCTACGACGAGAAGGTCCGCGAGCTGCTCACCGCCAACGGCGTGGCCTTCACCGACGACCCCAAGCTGGTCCGCGGGCTGGACTACTACACCCGCACCACCTTCGAGTTCGTGCACAACGGCCTCGGCGCGCAGTCCGCGATCGGCGGCGGCGGCCGCTACGACGGCCTCTCCGAGATGATCGGCGGCCCGGCGCTGCCGTCCGTCGGCTGGGCCCTCGGCGTGGACCGCACCTTCCTGGCGATGGAGGCCGAGGGCATCGTCCTCGACCTGCCGGCCGCCACCTCCGTGTACGCCGTCGCGCTGAGCGACGAAGCCAAGAACGTCCTCTTCGCCAAGGTGGTCGAGCTGCGCCGGGCCGGCGTCGCCACCGACCTCGCCTTCGGCGTCAAGGGCATCAAGAACGCCATGAAGTCCGCCGACCGTTCCGGTGCCCGCTTCGCCGTCCTCGCCGGGGAGCGGGATCTCGCCGCCGGTGTCGTCCAGGTCAAGGACCTGACCACGGGCGAGCAGACCCCCGTCGAACTCGAAGCACTCGTCACCACCCTGAAGGAGAAGCAGCTGTGATCCGCACGCACGACGCGGGCACGCTCCGCGCGGAGCAGGCCGGAACGACCGTCACCCTGGCCGGCTGGGTCGCCCGCCGCCGAGACCACGGCGGCGTGGCGTTCATCGACCTGCGCGACGCCTCCGGCACCGTGCAGATCGTGGTCCGCGACCTCGACTCGGTGCACGGCCTGCGCGCCGAGTACTGCGTCAAGGTCGTCGGCGACGTCCGCGTGCGCCCCGAGGGCAACGAGAACCCGGACATCCCGACCGGCGCGGTCGAGGTCGTGGTCAGCGAGATCGAGGTGCTCTCCGAGGCCGCCCCGCTGCCGTTCCCGGTCGCCGAGTACGAGCCCGGCACGGTGAACGAGGAGGTCCGGCTGCGCTACCGCTACCTGGACCTGCGCCGCGAGGGCCCGGCCAAGGGCCTGCGGCTGCGCTCCAAGGTCAACAACATCATCCGCCGGGTGATGGAGGACAACGACTACCTCGACATCGAGACGCCGTACCTCACCCGCTCCACCCCCGAGGGCGCCCGCGACTTCCTCGTCCCGGTCCGCCTGCAGCCCGGTCACTGGTACGCCCTGCCGCAGTCGCCCCAGCTGTTCAAGCAGCTGCTGATGGTGGCCGGCATGGAGCGCTACTACCAGATCGCCCGCTGCTTCCGCGACGAGGACTTCCGCGCCGACCGGCAGCCGGAGTTCACCCAGCTGGACATCGAGGCCTCGTTCGTCGACCAGGAGGACATCCTGGCCCTCGGCGAGAAGATCATCGGCTCGATCTGGCGCGAGGTGCACGGCTACGAGATCCCGAACCCGCTGCCCCGGATGACCTACGCGGACGCCATGTCCCGCTACGGCTCCGACAAGCCGGACGTCCGCTTCGGACAGGAACTCACCGACCTCACCGAGTACTTCAAGGGCACCGAGTTCCGCGTCTTCCAGGCCCCGTACGTCGGCGCCGTGGTCATGCCGGGCGGCGCCTCGCAGCCCCGCAAGGCGCTCGACGCCTGGCAGGACTGGGCCAAGGCGCGCGGCGCCCGCGGCCTCGCCTACGTCGTCATCGACGCCGAGACCGGCGAGCTGCGCGGCCCCGTCGCCAAGAACCTCTCCGAGGAGCACCTGGCCGGCCTGGCCGCCGCGGCCGGCGCCAAGAACGGCGACGCGATCTTCTTCGCGGCCGGCAGGGAGCGCCCCTCGCAGGAGCTGCTCGGCGCCGCCCGCCTGGAGATCGGCCGCCGCTGCGAGCTGATCGACGCCTCCCAGTGGGCCTTCCTCTGGGTCGTCGACTTCCCGATGTTCGAGCCGATCGAGGACGACAAGGGCCAGTTCCAGGGCTGGCACGCGGTGCACCACCCGTTCACCGCCCCGACCGCCGAGTCGCTCGACACCTTCGACACCGACCCGGGCGCGGCGCTCTCCAACGCCTACGACCTGGTCCTCAACGGCTCGGAGCTGGGCGGCGGTTCGATCCGTATCCACCAGCGCGACGTGCAGAAGCGGGCGTTCGACGCGATCGGCCTGTCCGAGGAGGAGGCCGCCTCGCAGTTCGGCTTCCTGCTGGACGCCTTCAACTACGGCCCGCCGCCGCACGGCGGGGTCGCCTTCGGCCTCGACCGGATCGTCACGCTGCTCGGCGGGTACGACACCATCCGGGACGTCATCGCCTTCCCGAAGACGTCCACCGGCGGCGACCCGCTGACCGGCGCCCCCACCCCGATCACCCCCGCGCAGCGCCGCGAGGCCGGCGTGGACGCCCAGCCGAAGGTCCGCGAGGACGCCAAGTCCGAGGCCCAGCCCAAGGACTGACGCCGGATCGGCTAACCTTTCACGGCCCCGGACGGTGCACCTGCCGTCCGGGGCCGGTCCACAACGGTGTGCGACACAGAGAGGGATCCCCCATGAAGGTCACTACCAGAGTCGAGTGTCCCGAGGACGCGCCCGCCACCAGACGGGTCCACATGGCGGCCTTCCCCGGCCCGGACGAGGCGGACCTGGTCGACGCGCTGCGCCGCGACCCGGCCTGGCTGCCCGGCCTGTCGGTGGTCGCGGTGGACGGCTCCGGACTGGTGGTCGGCCACGCCCTGCTCACCCGGCTGCAGGTCGGCGACGGCCAGGGCCTCGCGCTCGCGCCCGTCGCGGTCGCCCCCGAGTGGCAGCGCAAGGGCGTCGGGGAGCTGGTCGTCCGGGCCGCGCTGTCCGCCGCCGAGGAGGCCGGGGAGAAGCTGGTCATCGTCCTCGGGGACCCGGACTACTACGGCCGGTTCGGCTTCCTCCCCGCCCGGCGGCACGAGGTCACCGGCCCGTTCGAGGTGCCCGAGGCCTACTTCCAGGCGCTCGTGCTGCCCGCCTACGACGGGGGCCCGCGCGGGCTCTGCCAGTACCCGGAGCCCTTCGAAACGGTCTAGACCGAGGTCCGGAGCGTCCCCTGGTCCCGCTCGGCCCGACCGGCGCCGAACGCGACCGTGGCCCGGCAGCTGCGCACGAACGCGGCCATCGCCGGCGTCGACGCCCGCTCCTTCGGCCAGTACAGCCCGACCTGGCTCGGGCTCAGTCCCCGCACCGGCCGGTACGCGACACCCTCCCGCGCCGCCAGCCGGCTCATCGTCACCGGGGCGAAGCCGATGCCCTGGCCGCACACCACCGCGGCCAGCCACTCGTCGGCGTTGTGCGCCACCGCGCCGATCCGCGCCGGCCGCCCGCCCCGCTCCTGCGCCGCCAGCCAGTAGTCGCGCCAGTGGCCGGACTCGTGCGGGATCGCCACGAAGGGCTCGTCCAGCAGCTCCTCGAAGTCGATCACCGCGCGGCCGGCCAGCCGGTGCCCGGCCGGCAGCGCCGCGCACCGCGGCTCCTCCCCGAGCAGGGCCACGTTGTACTGCTCCGCCAGCCACGGCGGGGCGTGCCAGAGCGTCAGGTCGATCTCCCCGGTGGCCAGGCCCGAGGTCGGGTCGAACCAGTTGTTCTGCCGCAGCTCGACCTGCCAGCCGGGCATCCGCCGGGAGAAGTCCACGACCGTCTGCCGGCTCATCAGGTTGATGATCCCGCCCTCGAAGCCCACCCGCAGCGTCGAGCCCTGCTCGGCGGCCGCGGCCCGGGCGGCCCGCAGCGCGTCCTCCCAGCCCGCCAGCAGGACGCCGGCGCGCTCGGCCAGCGCCTGCCCGGCGGGGGTCGGCGTCATGCCCCGGCGCGAGCGCTCGAACAGCTCGGCCCCGAGCAGCGCCTCCAGCTGGCGGATCTGCTTGGTCAGCGTCGGCTGGGAGACGAACAGCCGCGCCGCCGCGGCCGTCAGCTGACCCTCCTCGCAGACCATGACGAAGCTGCGCAGCAGCCGGGTGTCGACATCCATGCCCCTAGGTTATGGAACGGGATATTGGACCGGTCGGGCAGGTCTGGGCCAAGGTTGATCACTCGGCCCCAGGGCCGGGCGCATCGGGGGAGCGCGGCAGCGGCGGTTCAGGGGGCCGCCGGTGCCGCGCTGACGCCCACGACCTGCGCGGGCCGTCCGCAGCGCCTACCGTGAGTGCTCATCAGGACGAGCCGAACGGAGGCGCCCAGGTGGCAGCCAAGGCCCAGCACGAGGATCCCGCCGCGTCG
Organism: Kitasatospora sp. NPDC058170; assembly: GCF_042883905.1. NCBI lineage: Bacteria > Bacillati > Actinomycetota > Actinomycetes > Kitasatosporales > Streptomycetaceae > Kitasatospora > Kitasatospora sp. NPDC058170. The sequence goes on along the minus strand of NZ_JBHVUV010000033.1, from coordinate 26,604 downwards.
GAGCGACTGGCGAGGAAGCCGTACGAGCGGGAGCTGCTGCGGCTCCAGAACGAACTGGTGAAGCTCCAGGAATGGGTGCGCGCCGAGGGCGCCCGGCTGGTGGTCGTCTTCGAGGGGCGCGACGCGGCCGGCAAGGGCGGCGCGATCAAGCGGGTCACCGAGTACCTGAACCCGCGCATCGCCCGGGTCGCGGCCCTGCCCACCCCCACCGAGCGCCAGCGCACCCAGTGGTACTTCCAGCGGTACGTGGAGCAGCTGCCGGCGGCCGGGGAGATCGTGCTGTTCGACCGCAGCTGGTACAACCGGGCCGGCGTCGAGAAGGTGATGGGCTTCTGCACATCCGAGGAGTACTGGCAGTTCCTGCACCAGTGCCCGACCTTCGAGCGGATGCTGATCGAGGCGGGCATCCTGCTGCGCAAGTACTGGTTCTCGGTCAGCGACACCGAGCAGGAGCGGCGCTTCCGGGCCCGGCTGGAGGATCCGATGCGGCGCTGGAAGCTCTCCCCGATGGACGTCGAGTCGATCAGCCGCTGGGAGGACTACTCGCGGGCCAAGGACGAGATGTTCATCCACACCGACGTCCCGGACTCGCCGTGGCACGTGGTGGAGAGCGACGACAAGCGCCGGGCCCGGATCAACATGATCGCCCACCTGCTCTCCACCGTCCCGTACCACGAGGTCGTCCCGCCGGCCATCGACCTGCCGTCCCGCCCGGAGCCCCGCGGCTACCAGCGGCCCCCGCGCGACCTGCAGAGCTACGTGCCCGACCACGCGGCGGGGCTCGGGTAGCGGACACCTCCGAACGGCCCCGCGGCGTTGCCGGTGGCGCGGTCCGGGCGTGCGATGGACGTGCCCACGAAGGCGCGGGCGCCCGTCGCGGCGCCCGCCGAGCGTCAGGAGACCCGCCCATGTTCGTCCGCACCGTCTACGCGACCGGTGACCCGGCCAGGCTCGACCGGACCCTCGACGGGTTCCGCGCCGAGGCGGTCGGGCTGCTCACCGGCCAACCCGGCTACCGGGGCTACGGGCTGTTCGCCAACCGGGAGCTCGGCATCATCACCATGGGCTCCTGGTGGGAGAGCGGGCAGGCGGAACGGGACAGCGACGCGCGGCTGCGCGAGCGGAGGTCGGAGCTGCTCGCGCCGTTCGGGGGGACGGTCGCCCAGGACGCCTGGGAGGCCGTGGTCGCCGCCCGTCCCGTCCAGGCCCCTCCGGGCGCCTGGTTCCGGCTGACCAGGTTCGACATCGGCCGGTCGCAGACCGACCGGGCGGCCGCCGCCTTCCGCGAGGGGGTGCTGCCCGCGATGCAGCGGGTCGACGGGTTCCTCGGCGGCTCCATGCTGCTCAACTCCGAGGACGAGCGCGGCGCGGTGGGCCTGCTCTTCGCCGACAAGGCGGCCCTGGCGGCCTCCCGCGGCCCGCTGGCGCAGGCCCGGGCGAAGGCCGTGGCCGCCGGCGCGGCGACCCTGCGCTCGCTGGAGGAGTTCGAGGTCGTCCTGCTGGACCTTCCGCGCCAGCCGTGACGGCTGCGGCGGGCGGGCCTGTCGGCGCCCTCGCATAGGCTTCCGGTGTGGACGAACCGGACCTCTTCACCGCCGCCGCCGAGGAACGCCAGGCCAAGGAGCCGGGGCGGGCCCCGCTCGCCGTGCGGATGCGCCCGCGCACCCTGGACGAGGTGGCCGGCCAGCGGCAGCTGCTGAAGCCCGGCTCGCCGCTGCGCCGCCTCGTCTCGGGCTCGCGCGGCCCGGCGGCGACCAGCTCGGTGATCCTCTGGGGCCCGCCCGGCACCGGGAAGACCACCCTCGCCCACGTGATCAGCCAGGCCGTCGAGGGCCGCTTCGTCGAGCTGTCCGCGATCACCGCCGGGGTCAAGGAGGTGCGGGCGGTCATCGACGGCGCCCGCCGGGCCGTCGGGATGAGCGGCCGGGAGACGGTGCTCTTCCTGGACGAGATCCACCGCTTCTCCAAGGCCCAGCAGGACTCCCTGCTGCCCGCGGTGGAGAACCGCTGGGTCACCCTGATTGCGGCGACCACCGAGAACCCCTACTTCTCGGTGATCTCCCCGCTGCTGTCGCGCTCGCTGCTGCTCACCCTGGAGTCGCTGACCGACGACGACGTCCGCGCCCTGCTGCGCCGCGCGGTGGCCGACGAGCGCGGCCTGGAGGGCGCGCTGGAGCTGTCCGAGGAGGCCGAGGACCACCTGGTGCGGCTGGCCGGCGGGGACGCCCGGCGGGCGCTGACCACGCTGGAGGCGGCGGCCGGGGCGGCGCTGGAGAAGGACGAGGCCGTCATCACGCTGGCCACCACCGAGACGGCCGTCAACCAGGCCGCGGTGCGCTACGACAAGGACGGCGACCAGCACTACGACGTGGCCAGCGCGCTGATCAAGTCGATCCGCGGCAGCGACGTGGACGCCACCCTGCACTACCTGGCCCGGATGATCGAGGCGGGGGAGGACCCGAGGTTCATCGCCCGGCGGCTGATGATCTCGGCCAGCGAGGACGTCGGCCTGGCCGACCCGACGGCGCTGCCCACGGCGGTGGCGGCGGCGCAGGCGGTGGCGCTGATCGGCTTCCCCGAGGCGCGGATCATCCTCTCCCAGGCGGCGATCGCGCTGGCGCTGGCACCCAAGTCCAACGCCGCCTACCTGGCGATCGACGCGGCGCTGGCGGACGTCCGGCAGGGCCTGGCGGGCGCGGTGCCGCCGCACCTGCGGGACGCGCACTACGGCGGCGCGGGCAAGCTCGGCCACGGCCAGGGCTACCAGTACCCGCACGACCTGCCGGAGGGCATCGCCGCGCAGCAGTACGCGCCGGACGCGGTGCACGGCAAGGCGTACTACCGGCCGACCCGGCACGGCGGGGAGGCCCGGTACGCGGACATCGTGGAGTGGACCAGGGGGCGGCTCAGGGGCGAGTGACCGCCAGGGTCGGGCGGGCGCGTTGGAGGCCCGGGGCGAGTGGGTGAAGAGCAGCGCGTATACTCGTGCGGAGTGCCATGTCCCGGGACGGCGGCAGGGGAGACCCAGCCGACCGGCCACACCAGCGGGACACCGGCCGCGGGCCCCCTTCGGGGAGCCCTGAGGAGCGTCGCGCACCGTTTCGGTGTCGCGTGCAGCCCACCAACCCCGGTTCGGTGGGCCACTCGTGTGCAAGCACTTCCGTGCCCGGCCTCGGAGAGCGGCTGACCGGTCCACCCTCGGGTGGTGCGGTTATTCTCCGGACCGCGAGGAGCGACCTCCGTCAACACCTGGTGAAGCCGTATTCGTAAGCAAGGAAGGTTTGGTTCATGGCGAACCAGAAGCGTCCCAAGGTCAAGATCGCGCGTGCGCTCGGCGTGCCGCTGACCCCGAAGTCCGTCAAGTACTTCGAGGCCCGCCCGTACCCGCCCGGCCAGCACGGCCGTGGCCGCAAGCAGAACTCGGACTACAAGGTCCGTCTGCTCGAGAAGCAGCGTCTGCGCGCCCAGTACGACCTGAGCGAGAAGCAGATGGCGCGCGCGTTCGACCGCGCGAAGAAGGCCGAGGGCAAGACCGGTGAGGCGCTCGTCGCCGAGCTGGAGACCCGTCTGGACTCCCTGGTGCTGCGTTCGGGCATTGCCCGCACCATCTACCAGGCCCGCCAGATGGTCGTCCACGGCCACATCGAGGTCAACGGTGGCAAGGTCAACAAGCCGTCGTACCAGATGAAGCCGGGCTTCGTGGTGACCGTCCGCGAGCGCAGCAAGGAGAAGGTCCCGTTCCAGGTCGCCCGTGAGGGTGGCTACGCGGGCGAGGGCCAGACCCCGAAGTACCTCGAGGTCAACCTGAAGGCCCTGGCCTTCCGCCTGGACCGCGCGCCGCAGCGCAAGGAGGTCCCGGTGATCTGCGACGAGCAGCTCGTCGTCGAGTACTACTCGCGCTGACCCGCGAGCGGTTCACCTGCGGTACCCAGCGAGCCCCCGCCGCCTTTCGAGGCGGCGGGGGCTCGCCCCTTTTCCCGGTGCGGCCTGTGCGCGGTGCGCCGGTTGCAGCCGGTGCACCGCCACAGCCGGTGCGGCCCGGCGGGCTACGCGCTCTCGCCGGTCATCGCGGCGGCCAGCCGCAGGTGCGGGCGGGCCTCCTCGGCGCGGCCCCGGCGCTCCAGGGTGCGGCCGAGCATCAGCCGCGCGTAGGCCTCGGCCGGGTCGGCGTCCAGGATCCGGCGCAGCTCGGCCTCGGCCCGGGAGAGCTGGGCGGAGTGGTAGTAGCTCCGGGCCAGCAGCAGCCGCACGGAGAGGTTGGCCGGCTCCTCGGCGAGGACGCCCTCCAGCATGCGGGCGGCGTCCGCGTAGGCCTTGGAGTCGAAGTAGAACGTCGCCATGCGGTACTCGTCGGCGGTGCTGTAGCTGGCCACGGTGGCTCCTTTCGGTGGTGCTCGCCCCCTCCAGCAATGGACAATCTTCAACTATTCCGTCGGCTGTTCCTGACCGGCGAGGGCTCCGGCGCGGGCGGCTGCGGGCCGGGGCCCGACCGCGGTCCCGGGTCGTCCGGGTGCCCGCCGCCGAGCGCCCGGTGGACCGCCGCGTTGACGTCGAGGCGGGCGCCGCAGTCGAAGAGGTCCGCGAGCTCCTGCTCGGTCAGCCCCGTACGGGCCCGCTCCTCGCAGTCCCGGTGCGGCCCGTTGAAGGTCCGCGAGCCGAAGAAGGGCTTGCCCACCGCCTGCCAGATCCGGTGCGCCGCGCCCTGCAGGATCCGGGCCTCGCGCAGGTCGCCGGGCACGCCCGGACCGGTCGGCTCGGTCTCCAGCAGCGCGAGCAGGTCGATCGCCAGCACGATCCCCAGCAGGTCGTGGAAGAGGTGGTTGAGCCGGACGCTCTCCCGGGCGCAGGACCGGGCCAGCCGGATGTCGCCGTTCAGCCAGTGCGAGTACGCCAGCGCGTACAGCGCGTACGCGTACGCCCACTGCTCGCCGTGCTCCTCGCACAGCTCGCGGACCTGGCCGAGCCAGAGCGCTCCGCTCTCCTGGTCCCCCTGGAACAGGTAGGCGATGCCCAGCTCGAACATGGCCATCAGGACGTTGCTGTTGAGCTCGCCGATCGTCCGGTAGTGCCAGAGCGCCTCCTCGAAGAGCTCGGCGGCGCGGACCGGGTCGTCGCCGATCAGGGCGGCGCAGCCCTGCCGGTGCACGGCGTAGGCCAGGGCCCGGTCGTCGCCGGTGTCCAGCGCCTGGCGGCGGCACTCCTCCAGGGCGGGGCGGGCCGAGCCGAGGTCGCCCTGCAGGGTGGCCATGTAGCCGGTCACCCAGAGCGCCTTGGCGCGGGCCTCGGTCGGTTCCCGGTCCAGGGCGAGCGCGCGGTCCAGCCAGTGCCGGCCCTCGCCGAGGTGGCCGCAGCCGACCCAGTAGAACCACAGGGTGCCGGCCAGCAGCAGGGCGAGCTGCTCCTCGCCGGGTTCGGCCAGGCAGAACTCCAGCGCCGCACGGAGGTTGGGGTGGGCGAGCTCGGTGCGCTCGGCGGTCTCGGCCTGCCGGGGGCCGAACCACTCCACCTCGCCCCAGGTGGCGACGCCCAGGTACCAGTCGCGGTGGCGGCGCAGCAGGCGCTGCTCGTCGCCGGCGGCGCGCAGCCAGTGGCCGCCGTAGTCGCGCAGGGTGTCCAGCAGCCGGAAGCGGACCCCGCAGGGGCCGTCCTCGCGGAGCACCACCGACTTGTCGACCAGCTCGGCGAGCAGGTCGAGCATCTCGTCCGGCTCGATGCCCTCGCCGGCGCAGACGTACTCGGCGGCCTCCAGGTCGAAGCCGCCGGCGAAGACCGAGAGGCGGGCCCAGAGTAAACGTTCCTGCACCGTGCAGAGCTCGTGACTCCAGCCGATGGTCGTCCGTAGCGTCTGATGTCGTGGCAGGGCGGTCCGGGCGCCCCCGGTGAGCAGGCGGAAGCGGTCGTCCAGCCGGACGCCGATCTGCTCGACCGACAGTGCGCGCAGCCGGCCGGCGGCCAGCTCGACGGCCAGCGGGATGCCGTCCAGGCGGCGGCAGAGCTGGGCGATCCCCTCGGCGTTGGCGGGTGTCAGCTCGAAGGAGGGCAGGACCGCGCGGGCCCGGTCGGCGAACAGCAGGACCGCGTCCGGCGGCGCGCCCGGGCCGACCGGGAGCGGCGCCAGGGTCAGCAGGTGCTCGCCCGCCGAGCGCAGCGCCGAGCGGCTGGTCGCCAGCACCCGCAGGCCGGGCACCGCCCGCAGCAGGGTGTCGGCCAGCTCCGCGCAGGACGCCACCAGGTGCTCGCAGCCGTCCAGCACGATCAGCAGCCGGTGCCCGGTGAGCCGCTCGGCCAGGATGTCCAGCGGCGGCCGCGCGGTGCCGTCGGTCAGGTGCAGCGCCTCCAGGACGGCGTGGCCGAGCAGCAGCGGATCCTGGACCGGGGAGACCTCGACCAGCCAGGCGCCGTCCGGGAAGGCGCCCGCCGCCCGGGCCGCCGCGCGCACCGCCAGCCGGCTCTTGCCGACCCCGCCGGGGCCGGTCACCGTCACCAGCCGGGTGCCGGCCAGCAGCCCGGCCAGCCGGGCCAGCTCCTCCCGGCGCCCGACGAAGCTGGTGACCTCCGCGGGCAGGCCGCCGGGCGCGGGCTCCGGCGGCCGCTGCGTCGTCTCCCGAGGGCGTGCTGTCGAGTCGCCGGCCAACCGCTGCTCCCGTGTCCGTGCCCGAACCGTCGCGGTCCGAACGAGCCGTGGGCCGCGCGTCCGCCGACCCGTCTGGCAGAACGAGGTGACCGGCGGGTGGGTTACGCGCGCCGTTCGCACACCCGACCGGTTCGCGGACGGCCCGCCGTCGGTAACCCGGTCCGGAAACCGGGCCCGGGCGCGATAGGGTTCCGTTTCGGAGAACAGCAAGGCGAGGGAGCGCACAAGGTGTCCGTGGGAGAGCTGGCCGGGTTGCTCGTGGCCGTGTTCTGGGCGGTCCTGGTCACCCTGCTCGCCGTGGTCCTGGTGCGCCTCTCGCGGGTGCTGAAGGAGGCCACCGTGCTGGTCTCCGCGGTCACCGAGCAGGCCGTGCCGCTGCTGACCGACGCGGGCGCCGCCGTGCGCAGCGCCAACGAGCAGCTGGAGCGGGTCGACGAGATCACCGCCAACGTGCAGGACGCCGCCGCCAACGCCCAAGCGCTCTCCTCCACCGTCGCGGCCACCCTGGGTGGGCCGCTGGTCAAGGTCGCGGCCTTCAGCTACGGCGTCCGCAAGGCCGTCGCCAAGCAGAACGGCACCCTTCCGCTGCCCACCCAGCCGGGGGAGCGCGAGGAGCTGGCACGGCTGATCCGGGCCGAGGTGCGTGCCGCGACCGCGCCCAAGGGCGGCCTGCTGGCCCGGGTCCGGCGCGCGGTGAGGGGCTGACGGCATGGTTCGACGCATCTTCTGGATGGCGGTCGGCGCCGGCGCCACCGTCTGGGCCATGAACAAGGCCAACGAGGCGGTGCACCGGCTCACCCCGGACAGCCTCTCCGGCACCGCCGCACGCGGTGCGCTGCACCTGGGCGACGCGGCCAAGCGGTTCGCGCAGGACGTGAAGGCCGGCATGGCCGAGCGCGAGGAGCAGCTGCGCGAGGACCTCGGACTGGACGGCACCGCCGTCGTCGAGCCCCGGCGCCGCAGTGGTGTCCTGCGCGGCGAGCCGCAGTACCGAGCTATCTCGGCGGCGCCCGGCAGCCCGGCCGCCGCCCTGCCTCCGTCCAGCAGTGCCCGCGCATCGTCCGACGGTGCCCGCACCACCCCAGCCATCGAAAAGACGCCCCGCCGCGCACTGCCGCAGCCGGGCGGTACCCCGAACCGGAAGGACCACTAATGGAGTCGGCAGAGATCCGCCGCCGCTGGCTGCGCTTCTTCGAGGAGCGCGGCCACACCGTCGTTCCGTCGGCGTCCCTGGTCGCCGACGACCCCACCCTGCTGCTGGTCAACGCCGGCATGGTGCCCTTCAAGCCCTACTTCCTGGGCGAGGTCAAGCCGCAGTTCTCGCGCGCCACCAGCGTGCAGAAGTGTGTGCGCACCCTGGACATCGAGGAGGTCGGGAAGACCACCCGGCACGGCTCCTTCTTCCAGATGTGCGGCAACTTCTCCTTCGGCGACTACTTCAAGGAAGGCGCCATCAAGTTCGCCTGGGAGCTGCTCACCGGCTCCGTCGCGGACGGCGGCTACGGCCTGGAGAAGGAGAAGCTCTGGATCACCGTCTACCAGGACGACGACGAGGCCGAGCAGATCTGGCGTGACGTCATCGGCGTGCCCTCCGAGCGCATCCAGCGCCTGGGCATGAAGGACAACTTCTGGTCGATGGGCGTCCCCGGCCCGTGCGGCCCGTGCTCGGAGATCAACTACGACCGCGGCCCCGCCTACGGCGAGGAGGGCGGCCCGGCGGTCAACGGCGAGCGCTACCTGGAGATCTGGAACCTGGTCTTCATGCAGTACGAGCGCGGCCACGGTGACGGCAAGGACGGTTTCGAGATCCTCGGCGACCTGCCGAGCAAGAACATCGACACCGGCCTCGGCCTGGAGCGCCTCGCCGCCATCCTGCAGGGCGTCGACAACCTCTTCGAGATCGACACCAGCCGGATGATCCTGGACCGGGCGGCCGAGCTGACCGGCCACACCTACGGCGCCGACCACCGGTCGGACGTCTCGCTGCGCGTGGTCACCGACCACATCCGCACCGCCCTGATGCTGATCGGTGACGGCGTCACCCCCGGCAACGAGGGCCGCGGCTACGTGCTGCGCCGCATCCTGCGCCGCGCCATCCGCAACATGCGCCTGCTGGGCGCCACCGGCGTGGTGGCCAAGGACCTGACGGACGTCGCGATCAAGGCGATGGCCCCGCAGTACCCGGAGCTGGAGAGCGACCGCAAGCGCATCGAGACGGTCGTCACCGGCGAGGAGACGGCCTTCCTGCAGACCCTGAAGGCCGGCACCAGCCTGCTGGACACCGCGGTCACCGAGACCAAGCAGGCCGGCGGCGCGGTGCTCACCGGCGAGCAGGCGTTCAAGCTGCACGACACCTACGGCTTCCCGATCGACCTCACCCTGGAGATGGCCGAGGAGCAGGGCCTCCAGGTGGACGAGGCCGGGTTCCGCCGGCTGATGCAGGAGCAGCGGGACCGCGCCAAGGCGGACGCCAGGGCCAAGAAGATGGGCCACGCCGACGTCGCCGCGTACCGCGAGGTCGCCGACAGGTCCGGCGCCAGCGCGTTCACCGGCTACACCCTCACCGAGGGCGAGGCCACCGTGGTCGGCCTGCTGGTGGACGGCGTCCCGGCGCCGGCCGCCACCGAGGGTGACGAGGTCGAGATCATCCTCGACCGCACCCCGTTCTACGCCGAGGGCGGCGGCCAGCTCGCCGACCACGGCCGGATCCGGCTGGAGTCCGGCGCGGTCGTGGAGATCCGCGACGTGCAGCAGCCGGTGCCCGGTGTGATCGTGCACTCCGGCGGGGTGCTGTTCGGCGAGGTCGTGCTCGGCGCCTCGGCGTACGCCACCATCGACATCGACCGCCGCCGGGCGATCGCCCGCGCCCACTCGGCCACCCACCTGACCCACCAGGCGCTGCGTGACGCGCTCGGCCCGACGGCCGCCCAGGCCGGCTCCGAGAACGCCCCCGGCCGCTTCCGCTTCGACTTCGGCTCGCCCGCCGCCGTGCCCGGCAGCGTGCTGGTCGACGTCGAGCAGAAGATCAACGACGTGCTGACCCGCGAGCTGGACGTCACCGCCGAGGTCATGACGATGGACCAGGCCCGCAAGGCCGGCGCCATCGCCATGTTCGGCGAGAAGTACGGCGACGAGGTCCGGGTCGTCACCATCGGCGACTTCTCCAAGGAGCTGTGCGGTGGCACCCACGTCGGCAACACCGCCCAGCTGGGCCTGGTGAAGCTGCTCGGCGAGTCCTCGATCGGCTCCGGCGTGCGCCGCGTCGAGGCGCTGGTCGGCGTGGACGCGTACAAGTTCCTGGCCCGCGAGCACACCGTGGTCTCCCAGCTGACCGAGCTGGTCAAGGGCCGCCCGGAGGAGCTGCCGGAGAAGATCTCGGGCATGCTCGCCAAGCTCAAGGACGCCGAGAAGGAGATCGAGCGCTTCCGCGCCGAGAAGGTGCTGGCGGCCGCCGCCGGTCTCGCCGACTCGGCCGAGGACGTGCAGGGCGTCTCCGTGGTCGCCGCCCGGGTCGCCGACGGCGTCGGTGCGGACGAGCTGCGCAAGCTGGTCCTGGACGTGCGCGGCCGGCTCGGCTCGCGCCCGGCCGTGGTCGCCGCGTTCACCGTGGCCAACGACCGCCCGCTGACCGTGATCGCCACCAACGAGGACGCCCGCGGGCGCGGCATCAAGGCCGGCGAGCTGGTCCGGGTCGCCGCCAAGACGCTCGGCGGCGGCGGTGGCGGCAAGGACGACGTCGCCCAGGGCGGCGGCACCGACGCGGCCGCGGTCGGCGAGGCCATCGCCGCGGTGCGCGGCCTGGTCGCGGAGCGCGCCTCCTGATGTTCGACCAGGAACAGGAACGGCCCTTCCGGCGGGGGCGGCGGATCGCCGTCGACGTCGGTGACGCCCGGATCGGGGTCGCGTCCTGCGACCCCGACGGGGTGCTCGCCACCCCGGTGGAGACCGTCCCCGCCGGGGTCAAGTCCCAGGCCCGGATCGCCGCCATCGTCGAGGAGTACGACGCGGTGGAGGTGATCGTCGGCCTTCCGCGCTCGCTCAGCGGCAAGGAGGGGCCGGCGGCGGAGAAGGTCCGCGCGTACGCGGTGCGGCTGGCGAACCGGCTCTACCCGGTGCCGGTCCGGCTGGTCGACGAGCGGATGTCCACCGTCACCGCGACCCACGGCCTGCGTGCCTCCGGGGTCAAGGCCAAGAAGGGCCGCTCGGTGGTCGACCAGGCCGCCGCGGTGGTGATCCTGCAGACCGCCCTTGAGTCCGAACGGGTGAGCGGTCGGCCGCCTGGTGAGAGCGTCGAGCCGGTCGGCTGACCGGTCTGTTCTAACGTCCCGGTGAGGGGCCCGTGCGGACGCGTCCGCACGGGCCCCTTGCTCCGTTCCGGGACCGCAGAGGGGGCGCAGTGACCGACCAGGACTTCACGCCCGGGCTCACCCCCGGCCACCTCGGTGCGCCGGTGATGGAGCCCGAGGGCCGCCCGCCCGGCGCGCGCCGTCCGCGCTCCGATGCACCCGATCCGCACCGTCGGCGCAACGGACTGGCCTGCGGGTTGACCGCGCTCGCCCTGATCGTGGTCTTCGGCGGGGCCGGACTGACCGGGTACACCTGGCTGCAGGGCCAGCAGCGGCCGCCGGCCGCCGCCGACTACGTGGGCGCCGGCAGCGGCGAGGTGCAGGTCTCGGTGCCCGAGGGCGCGGGCCTGACCCAGATCGCCTCCGCGCTGGTGCGCAACGGGGTGGTGGCCAGTTCGCTCGCGTTCACCCGGGCGGCGAAGGGCAGTGCGGCCGCGGCCGGACGGATCCAGCCCGGCACCTACACGCTGCGGCAGAAGATGTCGGCGGCCTCGGCGCTCGCCGTGCTGGTCGACCCGGCCAACGCCAACGGCCTGACCATCCCCGAGGGCTGGCGCGGCAACCAGATCTACACGGCGATCGACAAGAAGCTCGAACTGCCCGAGGGCACCACCCAGCGCACCGCGCAGGAGCAGGCCGCCGAGCTGGGCCTGCCGGACTTCGCCAAGGGCAGCCCGGAGGGCTACCTCTTCCCCGCGACCTACAGCGTCACCAACGACACCACCGCGGCCGACCTGCTGAAGCAGATGGTCGAGCGGGCCGGCAAGGAGTTCGCCCGGGACGACGCGGAGGTCGTCGCGCAGAACCTCGGGCAGAGCGTGTACGGGCTGGTGACCATCGCGAGCATGGTCCAGGGCGAGGCGGACAACACCGAGGACATGGCCAAGGTGGCCCGGGTGATCTACAACCGGCTGGCGAAGAACATGCCGCTGCAGCTGGACTCGACCATCAACTACGCGCTCGGCCGTTCGACGCTGAACACCACGGTCGGCGAGACCAAGCTGGACTCCCCGTACAACACCTACCTGCACACCGGGCTGCCGCCGACGCCGATCGGCAACCCGGGGCGGCAGGCGATCATGGCGGCGGTCGACCCGGCGCAGGGCGACTGGCTGTACTTCGTCACCGTGAAGCCGGGGGACACCCGGTTCACCGACAGCTTCGACGTGCAGCAGCGCAACGTGGCGGAGTTCAACGCCGTCCGGGCGGCGGCGTCGGCGAGCGCCGCGGCGGCGTCCTCCCCGGCGGCTTCGTCCGGCGCCCCGGCCGGCGCCCCGGCCGGTGCCCCGAGCGGTGCCCCGACGGGCGGGTCACCGGCTCCGGCCGGGCACTGAGACGGCGTCCGCCCTGCCGGGGGCCGGTCTGCGGTACGGTAACGTCTCCCTCCAGGCGATGCAGTAGCACGCCGGTTCGAGAACAATCCGGGACGCCGTCCCGGACGGCCGGTCCGATCCGCCGGCCGTCTCCGTCGGTATAAGGGGATCAATGACCGATCTGGGTGGGGGCTACGGCCCCCAGGGCTCCGAGCCGTGGCACCCCGGCGATCCGGGGTACGGCGGTCAGCAGCCCGTCCCCGGCCAGCAGGACGGCCAGTGGCAGCAGCATCCCCAGCAGGGCCAGTATCCCCAGCCGGGTCAGCAGCCTTACGGGCAGCAGATGCAGCAGCAGTACGGCGGCCAGCAGGGCTACCCCCAGCAGGGCTACCCCGACGGCGCCCAGGGTCAGCAGCAGTACGGACAGCCGGTGCCGCCGCAGGGTCAGCAGCAGTACGGCGGTCAGCAGGGGTACCAGCAGCAGGGGCAGGGCCACCCCGGCCAGCAGGGCTACCAGGGCGAGCAGCAGGGCTACCCCCAGCAGGGGCAGCCGCAGCAGGGCTACCCGGGGGAGCAGGGCTTCCCCGGCCAGCAGCAGAACTTCCAGGGGTACCCGCAGCAGGGGCAGCCGCAGCAGGGCTTCCCGCCGCAGGCCGGTCAGCAGCAGGGGCAGCCGATGCCCGGCCAGCCGATGCCGGGCCAGCAGCAGGGCCAGGCGATGCCGGGCCAGCAGCACCCCGGCCAGCAGATGCCCGGTCAGCAGCTTCCTCCGCAGCAGCCCGGCCGACCGCAGGCCGCCGCGCAGTCCCCGGCCCAGCGCCGGCCGCAGGCCGCGCAGCCGGCCGGCGTCGGCCCCGACGGCATCGACTGGGAGGCCGAGGCCGCCGCGCTGGAGGCCGGCGGCCACCGGGTCGAGGCGGAGCCCGAGCCGGCCGAGGAGGAGTGGGACGGCCACCACGACGACTACGTCGAGGGCGGCGAGGACGACGGCGGTTTCCTCGGCGAGGAGGACAACTCCCGCGAGGGCAAGAAGAAGCGCAAGGAGAAGGGCAAGAAGTCCGGTCGGCGCAACGGCGGCGCCTGCCTGCTGGTCGCGCTGGTCCTGATGGGCGGCGTCGCGGCGGGCGGCTGGTGGGGCTACGGCTTCTACAAGGACCACTTCGGCCCGCCGCCGGACTTCCAGGGCGAGGGCACCGGCAGCGTGCAGGTCGAGATCAAGAAGGGCTCGACCGGTGGCCAGATGGGCATGACCCTGAAGGCGGCCGGCGTGGTCAAGAGCGTCGAGGCGTACACAAAGGCCTGTGACAAAGAGCCCAAGTGCCTGAGCATCCAGTACGGCTTCTACACGCTGAAGAAGGAGATGTCGGCGTCGGCCGCCCTCCAGGCTCTGGTCGAACAGGCCGGTGGCGCCGCGCTGGTGCTGCCGGAGGGCCTGACCGCCGCCGCCACCTACGTCAAGGTCGACGACAAGCTGAAGCTGCCGAAGGGCACCACGGAGAGCACGGCCAAGGCCCAGATCGCCAACCTCGGACTGCCGGCGTACGCGAACGGCAACCTGGAGGGCTTCCTCTGGCCGACCCGTTACAACATCGCCGACGGGATGAAGCCCGAGGACCTGCTCAAGCAGATGGTCAAGAAGGCCACCGAGCGCTACGCGAGCCTTGACGGCGAGGCGTCCAAGGCCGGTCTGAAGAACGGCTACGAGGTGGTCATCGAGGCCAGCATCCTTCAGGCCGAGGGCAACAACCGGGCGGACTTCGCCAAGATGGCCCGGACCATCCAGAACCGTCTCGTCGACGACACCGAAGTCCACCGCACGCTCGGCATGGACACCACGCTGCAGTACTCGCTGGGCCGCAAGGAACTCACCCAGAAGGACATGGACGACGCGAGCAACAAGTTCAACACCAACCGGAACCCGGGCCTCCCGCCGACGCCGATCTCCAACCCCGGCGACGACGCGATCAAGGCGGTGCTGAGCCCGGCGGACGGCAAGTGGCTGTACTTCATTGCGATGTCCCCGGAGACGACCCTGTTCTCCAACACGTACAAGGAGCACCTGGCCAACGTCGAGGCCTACTGCGCGGCGGCCGGCCAGAAGATGGACAAGGCGCGTGGCCACTGCACCACCAAGTAGCCGCCACCACACCGCCGTTCACGGAGAAGCAGCGTTGACCAGCAAACACCGGGCCGCCGTCCTCGGCTCGCCGATCGCCCACTCGCTCTCGCCGGACCTGCACCGGGCCGCCTTCGCGGCGCTCGGTCTGGACGGCTGGCGCTACGACCGCTTCGAGGTGGACGAGGCCGCTCTGCCCGGCTTCCTCGCCGGGCTGGACGAGGCGGAGTGGGCGGGGCTGTCGCTCACCATGCCGCTCAAGCGGGCGGTCATCCCGCTGCTGGACGAGGTGAGCGCGACCGCGCGCTCGGTGGACGCGGTGAACACCGTGCTGTTCACCGCGGACGGGCGCCGGGTCGGGGACAACACCGACATCCCCGGGCTGGTGAACGCGCTGCGCGAGCGCGGCATCACCGAGGTGCCGGCCGCGGCCGTGCTCGGCGCCGGGGCGACCGCCTCCTCGGCGCTGGCCGCGCTCGCCCAGATCTGCACCGGCGAGGTGACGGTCTACGTGCGCGGCCCGGAGCGGGCCAGGGAGATGGCCGAGCTGGGCGAGCGGCTGGGCGTCGCCGTCCGGACCGCCGACTGGGAGCGCGGCGCCGAGGCGCTGGCGCACCCGCTGACCGTCTCCACCACCCCGGCGGGGTCCACCGACGGCTTCGCGCGGGAGCTGACGGCCGAGCCGGGCGCGCTGTTCGACGTGCTGTACCACCCGTGGCCGACCGCCCTCGCCGCCGCCTGCGCGAAGCACGGCGCGACCGTCCTGGGCGGCCTGGACCTGCTGGTCCACCAGGCGGTCCTGCAGAGCGAGCGCTTCACCGGCCGTACGCCGGGCCCGCTGGCCGCCGTCCGCGCGGCGGGCGAGGCCGCCCTGGCCGGGCGGTAGCGCGGGGACGGCGGCCGCCACCCGCGGGGGAGGAGTCCGCCACCCGACCGGTGGCCGTCCGCCAACCGGACTCCGCGCCCGGGGGTGCTCCGGGCATGAAAGGATTCAGGGGAGAAGGCACGCCCGGGCGGGCCGCGGCAGGGGCCGTGGCCGGTCCGCTGACGAAGGAGCTCCGTTGGGTACGTTGCGCTGGCTGACGGCGGGGGAGTCGCACGGCCCCGCACTCGTCGCGACGCTGGAGGGCCTGCCCGCCGGCGTGCCGGTCACCACCGCGGTGGTGGCCGACGCACTCGCGCGCCGCCGGCTCGGCTACGGCCGCGGCGCCCGGATGAAGTTCGAGCAGGACGAGGTCACCTTCCTCGGCGGGGTCCGGCACGGCGAGACCATGGGCAGCCCGGTGGCGATCATGGTCGGCAACACCGAGTGGCCGAAGTGGGAGCAGGTCATGTCGGCCGACCCGATCGACCCGGAGGTGCTGGCCGGCCTGGCCCGCAACGAGGCGCTGACCCGCCCGCGCCCCGGCCACGCCGACCTCGCCGGCATGCAGAAGTACTCGATCGACGAGGCCCGCCCGATCCTGGAGCGCGCCAGCGCCCGTGAGACGGCCGCCCGGGTCGCGCTCGGCGCCGTCGCCCGCGCGTTCCTCAAGGAGACCTGCGGCATCGAGATCGTCAGCCACGTGGTCGAGCTGGCCGCCGCCAAGGCCCCGGCCGGCGTGCTGCCGCTGCCCTCCGACGAGGCGAAGCTGGACGCCGACCCGGTGCGCTGCCTGGACCAGGACGCCTCGAAGGCGATGGTCGCCGAGATCGACCAGGCCCACAAGGACGGCGACACCCTCGGCGGCGTGGTCGAGGTGCTGGCGTACAACGTCCCGGTCGGCCTCGGCTCGCACGTGCACTGGGACCGCCGCCTGGACGCGCGGCTGGCCGCCGCGCTGATGGGCATCCAGGCGATCAAGGGCGTCGAGGTCGGCGACGGCTTCGAGCTGGCCCGCGTCCCCGGCTCGCAGGCGCACGACGAGATCGTGCCGACCGCCGAGGGCATCAAGCGCACCTCCGGCCGCTCGGGCGGCACCGAGGGCGGCCTCTCCACCGGTGAGCTGCTGCGGGTCCGCGCGGCGATGAAGCCGATCGCCACCGTCCCGCGCGCCCTGCAGACCCTGGACGTGCGCACCGGCGAGCCGGCCAAGGCCCACCACCAGCGCTCCGACGTCTGCGCCGTGCCGGCCGCCGGCATCGTCGCCGAGGCGATGGTCGCGCTGGTGCTGGCCGACGCGGTGAGCGAGAAGTTCGGCGGCGACCACGTCACCGAGACCCGCCGCAACGTCCAGGGCTACCTGGACAACCTGATCGTCCGGTGACCGCACCCCTGGTGGTGCTGGTCGGCCCGCCCGGCAGTGGCAAGTCCACCGTCGGGCGGGCCCTCGCCGAGCGCCTCGGCGTCGGCTTCCGGGACACCGACGCCGACATCGAGCAGCTGGCCGGCAAGCCCATCCCGGAGATCTTCATCGACGAGGGCGAGCCGCACTTCCGCGCCCTGGAGACGGCGGCCGTGCGCACCGCCGCCGAATCCCACGGCGGCGTGCTGGCGCTCGGCGGCGGCGCGGTGCTGGCCGAGGAGACCCGCGCGCTGCTGCGCGACCTGCCGGTGGCCTTCCTGGAGGTCCCGCTGGCCGACGCGGTCAAGCGGGTCGGCCTGGACGCCCCCCGCCCGCTGCTGGCCGTCAACCCCCGGGCCCGCTGGCGCGAGCTGATGGAGGCCCGCCGCCCCCTCTACCTGGAGGTGGCCACCGCCGTCGTCGACACCGCCGGCCGCACGCCCGAACAGGTCGCGGACGCCGTACTGGAAGCACTGGAGCTGAAGACCCCCCATGACTGACACCGTCAGGATTCACGTCGGCGGCAGCGCCGGCCACGACCCGTACGACGTGCTGATCGGGCACCAGCTGCTCGGCGAGCTGGCGCCGCTGATCGGCACCCGGGCGCGGCGGGTGGCGATCATCCACCCGGAGGCGCTGGAGGCCACCGCGGACGCGATCCGCGAGGACCTGCTCGGCGAGGGCTACGAGGCGATCGTCCTCCAGGTGCCCAACGCCGAGGAGGCGAAGAACGCCGAGGTCGCCGCGTACTGCTGGTCGGTGCTCGGGCAGACCGGGTTCACCCGCAGCGACGTGATCGTCGGGCTCGGCGGTGGCGCCACCACCGACCTGGCCGGCTTCGTCGCCGCGACCTGGCTGCGCGGGGTGCGCTGGGTCTCCATGCCCACCACGCTGCTCGGCATGGTCGACGCGGCGGTCGGCGGCAAGACCGGCATCAACATCGCCGAGGGCAAGAACATGGTCGGCGCCTTCCACCCGCCGGTGGGCGTGCTGGCCGACCTCGACACCCTGGAGACGGTCCCGAAGCACGACTACGTCTCCGGGCTCGCCGAGGTCATCAAGTGCGGCTTCATCGCCGACCCGGCGATCCTCGACCTGGTCGAGTCCGACCCGGAGGGCGCGAAGACCCCGTCCGGGCCGCACACCGTCGAGCTGATCCGGCGGGCCATCCAGGTCAAGGCCGACGTGGTCTCCGGGGACCTCAAGGAGTCCGGCCTGCGGGAGATCCTCAACTACGGCCACACCCTCGGCCACGCCATCGAGCGCAACGAGCGCTACAAGTGGCGGCACGGCGCCGCGATCTCCATCGGCATGGTGTTCGCCGCCGAACTCGGCCGGCTGGCCGGGCGGCTGGACGACGAGACCGCCGACCGCCACCGCGCCGTGCTGGGCTCGGTCGGCCTGCCGCTGACCTACCGCGCGGACGCCTGGCCGAAGCTGCTGGACGCCATGAAGATCGACAAGAAGTCGCGCGGCGACCTGATCCGCTTCATCGTCCTGGACGGCCTGGGCAAGACCTCCGTCCTGGAGGGCCCCGACCCGTCGCTGCTGGTGGCCGCCTACGCGGAGGTCTCCGCGTGACCAGGGTGATGGTGCTCAACGGCCCCAACCTCGGCCGGCTCGGCAGCCGCGAGCCGGACGTCTACGGCGCCACCTCGTACGCCGGACTGGTCGAGCGCTGCACCGCGCTCGGCCGCGAGTTCGGCTTCGAGGTCGAGGTGCACGAGACCAACTCCGAGCAGCGGATGGTGGAGTGGCTGCACGAGGCGGCCGACGGCGGGGTGCCCGTGGTGATCAACCCGGGTGCCTTCACCCACTACTCGTACGCGATGCGCGACGCCGCCGCCCAGCGGACCGCCCCGCTGATCGAGGTGCACATCTCCAACCCGTACGCCCGGGAGACCTTCCGGCACACCTCGGTCATCGCCGCGGTCGCCTCGGGCACCATCGCCGGCTTCGGCCTCGGTTCGTACGAACTGGCCCTGCGCGCCCTCGCCGAGCAGCTCACCACGCGCTGACCGGCTGGTGACTCCCCGGTGACTCCCCGGTGATCCGGGGCTGAGGCCTGGTCAGCGGCCTGGTGGCGGCTCGGCGTCGGCCCGGCGGCGGACTGTGCCCGCCGCCGGGCCGCCGTGTAGTGTCCCCGCTGAAAGATGTCGGGAGGTGACCGTGACGCAGTACTCCGGGGGTGGAGAGCTCCCCCCACGTCCCGTCGCTCCGCCGGCCCCGGCGTACCCCGGTACCGCCACCGCCGCGCCGCAGCCCGGGTACGGCGGTCACCCGCCGGCGCCGCCCTCGGTGGTGCCTCCCGTCGCGGTGCCGCCCGCTGCCGTGCCTCCGGGTGCCGTGCCGCCGGTCCCGCCGCCGCCGGGGCCGCCCGTCGGCGTTCCGGTGCCCGCCGCCGCCCGGCCGGCGCCGAGCGCGCCGGTACCCGCGGGGTCGACCGGGCACTTCCTGCTGCCCTCCGGGGCACCCGTGCAGCTCCCGTCCCACCCGCCGCAGCAGCACATGCCGGCCGGCCCGCTGGCCGTCCTGCTGATCGGCCCGGCCGGTGCCGGGAAGACCACCGTCGCCCGGCACTGGGCCGAGCGCCGACCCACCCCGACCGCGCACATCAGCCTGGACGACGTCCGCGAGTGGGTGCAGTCCGGCTTCGCCAACCCGCAGTCCGGCTGGAACAACGCCTCCGAGGCCCAGTACCGGCTGGCCCGTCGGACCTGCGGCTTCGCCTGCCGCAACTACCTCGCCAACGGCATCTCCTGCATCATCGACGACGCCGTCTTCCCCGACCGCCCGGCGATCGGCCTCGGCGGCTGGAAGCGGCACATCGGCCCCGGGATGATCCCCGTGGTGCTGCTGCCCAGCCTGGACTCGGTGCTCAGCCGCAACGCCCGGCGCAGCGGCAACCGCCGCCTCAGCGACGAGGAGGTGGCCCGGATCCACGGGCGGATGGCGGGCTGGTACAACTCGGGGCTGCCGATCATCGACAACTCCCACCTGGACGTCGCCGCCACCGCCGCCGAGCTGGACCGGGTGATCCTGGCCCGGCTGATGGGGATCCCGGTCCGCTGACCTCCGGCCGATGCCCGGCGGGCCCGCTGACCAGGCCGGAGTGTCGGTGCCGGCTGCGATGATGGACACGTCCTGTCGAACCAGCGGGGGGAGCCGACGCCCGTGCCGGAAGGCCACATCATCCACCGTCTCGCCGCCGAGAACCGCACGGCCTTCGGCGGCCGCCCGGTCCGCGTGTCCAGCCCGCAGGGCCGGTTCGCGGACGGCGCCGCCCTGATCGACGGCCAGGTGCTGGCCGAGGCCGAGGCGACCGGCAAACACCTCTTCCTCGGGTTCGAGGAAGGCGCCTGGGTGCACATCCATCTCGGCCTCTACGGCGGCTTCACCTTCGCCGAGGGTCCCGCGCCCGAGCCGGTGGGGCTGGTCCGGCTCCGCCTGGAGAACGACGAGGGCTACGCCGACCTGCGCGGCCCCAACACCTGCGAGCTGATCACCGGGGCCGAGAAGGACGCCGTCGCCGCCCGCCTCGGGCCCGACCCGCTGCGCGCGGACGCCGATCCGGAGCCCGCCTGGCGGCGGATATCCGGCAGCCGGACGACGGTCGCCGCCCTGCTGATGGACCAGAAGGTGCTGGCCGGCGTCGGCAACGTCTACCGCGCCGAGGTGCTGTTCCGGCTGGGCATCAGCCCGCACCGGGCCGGGCGCGACCTCCGCCGTGCCGAGTGGGACGCCATCTGGGCGGACCTGGTCGACCTGATGCGCGAGGGCGTCGGCGCCGGCCGGATCGACACCGTCCGGCCGGAGCACACCCCCGAGGCGATGGGCCGGCCTCCGCGGGTCGACGACCACGGCGGCGAGGTCTACGTCTACCGCCGGGCCGCCATGCCCTGCCTGGTCTGCGGCACCGACGTCCGGACGGAGGCGCACGCCGCGCGCAACCTGTTCTGGTGCCCGGGCTGCCAGCGGGTCTGACCGGCCTCGGGTGACCGCGGGCGGCGCGCGCTCCGTGGGGGCCGCGCTCAGTGCGGTGCGCGCTGCCCGGCGCCGCGGGCCACCGTCCACGCGGCCGCGGCGCCGGCCAGGCAGAGCGGTGTGTAGAGGGCCAGGTTGAGCCGGTAGAAGGCCGAGTCGGTCGCGGCGCCGATCCCGGCCGCCCAGACCAGCCCCGCCAGTCCGCGCGCGAGCAGTCCGCCGGCCACCGCGCGCGGACCCCAGTGCAGGGCGAGGGCCGGCAGCCGGCGGGCGGTGGCGGGCAGCAGCCCGCCGCGGGCCGCCACCAGCGCGGCGCCCGAGAACAGCAGCCCGGCGAGCGGCAGCACCACCCGCGGGGTGAACGGCACGTCGGCGTTGAGCACCACCTGCGACAGCGTCGCGGTGTCCGGCGCCGGCCAGGTGCGGCCGGTGGCCCAGTAGACGTGCAGCAGCCCGTCGGCGGCGAGCACGGTGGCGATGGCGAGTGCGGCGGTACGGCGGCGGTTCATGACGGCCCCTCGGGTGTCCCGGCAGTGTGTCGCCCCACAGGAGCCGCCCCGGCGGGCGGACGTTCCTGTGGCGAGCGTCACAGCGGAAAGCGGCGGGGGCGAGGGAACGTCCGGCCGCCGCGGCGCCTCTGATCGGACGTGGATGGTCCCGACACCCCGACGGAAACCGCCGTGCTGGTCCGTGCCGCCCAGCGCGGCGACCAGCTGGCCGTCAGCGAGCTGCTGGAGCTGGTCACGCCGTACGTGCGCCGGCTCTGCGGCCCGATCGCGCTGGACGACGGGCCGGACGCGACCCAGGAGGCGCTGATCGCGGTGTTCCGCCGGCTGCGCCAGCTCAAGGACCCGGCGGCGCTGTTCGGCTGGGTCCGCTCGATCGCCGTCCGCGAGGCCGTCCGGCACGTGCGGCGGGTCGCCCGCTGCGTCCCCGCCGACCTCTCCGAGCTGCCCCGCCCCGGCGATCCGCAGCTCGCCACCGACATCGAGGACGTCCTCGCCCGGCTCACCCCCGAGCACCGCGCCGTCCTGGTGCTGCGTGACATCGAGGGCCTGGACGAGCGGGCCACCGCCGAGCTGCTGGGCGTGGCGACCGGCACCGTGAAGTCCCGGCTGTCCCGGGCCCGACTCAGCTTCCGAAGGGCGTGGCAGCAGTGACCGAGCGCATTCCCTGGCCGGTGGCCGGCTTCGACCCGGTCCGCCGCCTGCACGTCATCGCCGCCGCCACCCCGGGCGGCGCCGTCCACGAGGCGGTGATCGACGCCCCGTTCGACCAGGTCTGGGCGGTGGCCGCGGACCTGGAGGGCCGGCTGCCGCGCTGGCTGCCCGACATCCGCTCGGTCCGCCTCGGGGAGGGCCCGGCGGAGGGCCGCCGACAGGCCCTGGTGGTCGGCCACTCCCGCCTGCGCGCCCGCTTCGACGTCGAGCTGACGCCGGGCTGGTGCCTGATGCGCAGCCGTTTCCTGCTGGGCGGCCTGGCCGCCAGGCCCGAGTCGGACGGCACCCGCTTCGCCTTCCTCGGCGCCTTCCGGCTGCCCGGCGCGGGCCCGCTCGGCCGCGCCCTGCGGCCCGTCACCGAGCCGCTCGCCGACCGTTCGCTGCACCGCTTCGAACGCCTGGTCCGGGAGGGCTGAGGCCGCGCCCCGCGGGTGCGCCAGACCGGGCCCGGGGGCGGTCAGCCCGTGGCGGCGGCCGGTCCGGGGCGCCCGGTGGCGGGCTCGTGGTGCTCGGCGGCGGCGCACTCGTCGAGCAGGGGGCGCATGGTGTCGTCCACGAGCCGGTAGCGCACCACGCGTCCGTCCTTGTCGCCGGTGACGGCGCCGGCCGTGCGCAGCAGCCGCAGCGCCTGGGAGACGGCCGGATCGCGCATACCGGTGGCCACGGCCAGGTCGCTGACGGCGAGCGGCCCGGCCCGGTGCAGGGCGAGCAGCAGCGCGAGCCGCCCGGGGTCGGCGAGCAGCGAGAACCGCTCGGCCCAGGAGCGGACGTGCGCGGTGTCGCCGATCGCGGCGATGGCCTCGCAGACCCGGTGCCCGTCGATGGTGCGCTGGCCCGCGCGGTCGGCCGGTACGAGATGCATGGGCCCATTCTTGCAGCCGCCCCGCGCGGCCGGCGGGCTGTGATCCTGGACACCTGCGCAGGTGCGCAGCCTTGCAAGGGTGCTGTTCCGGCCCCTACGGTGTTGCCCGCCGTGGTGTTCGGGAAGACCGGTGACGGACCTTCAGGGGTCCCCAGTCCGGAGCGGCCCTCGCCACTGTGATCGGGGGGAGTCGTCCGTAGCCACGACGCCACTGGGTGCCTCGCGCGCCTGGGAAGGCGGGTACGGACGCCCCGTAAGCCAGGAGACCGGCCACGGCATCTCACGAACGTCATTCCACGAGGTGCTGGAGCGTGATCCCACGATGACCCTGCCCGAAACCGCCGCTGTGCCGGCGACACCCGCGGTGCTGCCGTCCTTCCGCTGGAGGCGGGAGGACACGATCCGCACGGCAGGGCTCATGGGGGTGATCCTGGCCATGCACGTGGTGGCCTTCGGGACGCTCGTCTTCCTGGTCGCCCCGCAGGAGTACGAGGTCGGTACCCAGGTCTTCGGGGTGGGCCTGGGCGTCACCGCCTACACGCTCGGCATGCGGCACGCCTTCGACGCGGACCACATCGCGGTGATCGACAACACCACCCGCAAGCTGATGGCGGACGGCAAGCGGCCGGTCTCGGTGGGTTTCTGGTTCGCCCTCGGGCACTCCTCGATGGTGGTCCTGATGGCCGCCCTGGTGGCGGGCGGCGCCCAGCTGGCCAACACGCTGATGGACGACGAGTCCGCCACCCACAAGTGGCTCGGCGTGGTCGGCACCACCGCCTCCGGGGCCTTCCTCTACCTGATCGGCGCGCTCAACCTGGTCGCCCTGCTGGGCATCCTGAAGGTGTTCCGGTCGATGCGGGCCGGGCGGTTCGACGAGGCGGAGCTGGAGGAGCACCTCAACGCGCGCGGCTTCCTGGCCCGGCTGCTGAACCGGGCCACCCGTTCGATCACCCGGCCCGGCCAGATGTTCCCGGTGGGCATGGTGCTCGGCCTCGGCTTCGACACCGCGACCGAGGTGACGCTGATGGTGATGGCCGGCTCCGGCGCGGCGGCGGGCCTGCCCTGGTACGCCATCGTCTGCCTGCCGCTGCTGTTCGCGGCGGGGATGAGCCTGTTCGACACGCTGGACGGGACGTTCATGAACTTCGCCTACCAGTGGGCGTTCTCCAACCCGGTGCGCAAGGTGTTCTACAACCTGACCATCACCGGGCTGTCGATCGCGGTGGCCTTCGTCATCGGCACCATCGAACTGGTGGGGGTGCTGCACGAGAAGCTGGACCTGACCGACCCGGTCAGCGGGTGGATCGCCGAGCTGTCGCTGGACAACGTCGGCTACGTGCTCGTCGGCCTCTTCGTGGTGGTCTGGGGCGCGGCGATCGCCTACTGGCGGCTGGCCAGGGTCGAACAGCGCTGGACCCCGGCGGCGGGGGAGGGCGCGGTCCTGGCCCAGGCTTCGACCCCGGCTTCGACCCAGGCTTCGGCTCCGGCGGAGGGCTGAGGCCGTCGGCGCCGCCGCCCGCCCGGACCGCGAACCCGGGCGGGGCCCGGGGCCGGGGGCGGCGGCTGCCCGGTCGGGTCTGCTCGGCGGGCGGATCGGGGTGGGGCTCCGTAGGCTCGACGCATGGCTGATGCGTACGCGGGCCGGCGGGAGCGGCTGAGGGAGCACTGCAGTGCGTCCGGGGCCGATGCGGCGCTGATCACCCGGCCGGCGAACGTCCGGTACCTGACCGGCTGCCCGCCGTGCGGGGCGAGCGTGCTGCTCACCCGGGAGCGGGTGGTGCTGGCACTGCCGGACGACCTGCCGCCGGACGACACCGGGGACCGCGCGATCGGTGAGGACATCACCCAGCTGCCGGTGGCCGCCGGGGCGGACACCGTGCTGGCCGCGGCCGCCGCGGCCGTCCGGCTGCGGGTGGCGGACCTCGCCGTGGAGGAGCACGACCTGACCGTCAGCCGGCACCGCGCGGTGGCCGGACTGGCCGAGGGCGTCCGGCTGGCGGACCTCGCGCAGGTCGTCGAACGGCTGCGGGTGGTCAAGGACGAACACGAGATCGCCGACCTGCGGATCGCGGCCGAGATCGCCGACCAGGCGCTCGGCGAGCTGCTGGAGTCGATCCTCGTCGGCCGCACCGAGCGGCACCTGGCGATGGAGCTGGAGCGCCGGATGATCGACCACGGCGCCGACCGGGCGGCCTTCCCGGTGTCCGTCGGCACCGGCAGCCACTCCGGGCAGCAGGCCCACCAGCCCACCGACCGCCGGGTCGAGGAGGGCGACTTCCTCACCGTCGTGCTCGGTGCCCAGTACCGCGGCTACGGCGTCTCCACCGCCCGGACCTTCGTGATCGGGGCCGCGCCCGCGCCCTGGCAGGTGGAGCTGCACCGGCTGGTGTTCCGGGCCCAGCGGGCCGCGCGGGAGGCGCTCGGTCCGGGTGTGGAGCAGTACGTACCCGACCAGGCCGCCCGGGAGATCCTCCAGGCCGCGGGGCACACCGAGACCTCTCCCCACCCGGTCGGCCACGGCATCGGGCTGGAGATCCGGGAGGCGCCGCGACTGGGGCCCTCGGACATGGGTAAACTGGACAGCCGCGTGCCGGTCACCGTCGGTCCTGGGGTCCACCTCCCGGGGAAGGGCGGTGTCCGGATCGAGGACACGCTCGTGGTGCGCCCCCTCGAAGAGGGCGGGCCCGAGCTGCTCACCATCACCACCAAGGAGCTCCTCGCCCTGTGACCCGCGGCCGTCGAGCGGCTGCTGCGGGAGGCAGGACGCAACCCTTGGTTCCTTGACAGCTATATCCAGGAGTTAGTGCGCCCGTGGCTTCCACGAACGATCTCAAGAACGGCATGGTCCTCAAGCTGGAGGGCGGCAAGCTCTGGTCCGTCGTCGAGTTCCAGCACGTCAAGCCCGGCAAGGGCCCGGCCTTCGTGCGCACGAAGCTCAAGGAGGTCCTGACGGGCAAGGTCGTCGACAAGACCTTCAACGCCGGCACCAAGGTCGAGACCGCCAATGTCGACAAGCGCGGCATGCAGTTCTCGTACAAGGACGGCGAGAACTTCGTGTTCATGGACACGGACACGTACGACCAGACCACGATCGAGCCCGCCGTCGTCGGCGACGCCGCGAAGTACCTGCTCGAGGGCTTCGAGGCCGTCGTCGCCATGTACGAGGGTGCGCCGCTGTACATCGAGCTCCCGGCCTCGGTCGAGCTGACCATCTCGCACACCGAGCCGGGCGTCCAGGGCGACCGCTCCACCGGCGGCTCCAAGCCGGCCACCCTGGAGACCGGCGCCGAGATCGCCGTCCCGCTCTTCATCGTCACCGGCGAGAAGATCAAGGTCGACACCCGCGACGGCAGCTACCTCGGCCGGGTGAAGTAAGTCCGTGTCGGCCGCACGTAGCAAGGCCCGCACGCGGGCCTTCCAGATTCTCTTCGAGGCCGACCACCGCGGGGTCGACCCGCAGCAGGTCCTCGCCGACTGGGTGGCCCGCGCCCGGGACCCCAAGCCCGACGAGGGCACCCCCCAGGTCGGCGAGTACACGATGGAGCTGATCGAGGGTTACGTTCAGCACGCCCGCCGGATCGACGACCTGATCTCGCAGTACGCGGTGGGCTGGACGCTCGACCGGATGCCGATCGTGGACCGCAACGTCCTGCGGCTCGGCGCGTACGAGCTGATCTGGGAGGACGGCGTCCCGGACGCGGTCGTCCTGGACGAGGCCGTCGAGATCGCCAAGGAGTTCTCCACGGACGACTCCCCGGCCTTCGTCAACGGCCTGCTCGCCCGCTTCCTGGAGCTGAAGCCGAGCATTCGGCGGTAGTGGGACACACATCGAACGGCGGCCGCCGGACCGGAAACGGTCCGGCGG